>CAZEFQ010000133.1:0-26176 GCA_964511505.1 uncultured Rhizobium sp. | reverse complement strand
GCCGGAATCCGGCTGCTCCAGCCCGCCCAGGATGCGCAACAGCGTGGTCTTGCCCGATCCGGAAGGTCCCACCAGCGCAACAAAAGCGCCTTGCGGCGCGGTGAGGCTGACATTGTCGAGAGCCGGAAAGCGCGCGAAACGCTTGGTGATGGAATCGATGACCAGCGACATGTTGGCTCCTGAATCTAATGTCTGTGAATTGCCGCCAGCTCGTCAGCGTAGCGCCATTCCAGGATGGACTTGAGCGCCAGCGTCACCAGCGCGAGCAGGGCCAGAAGTGCCGCCACCGCAAAAGCGCCGGCATAATCGTAATTGTTGTAGAGCAGCTCGACATGGAGCGGCATGGTGTTGGTCTCGCCTCTGATATGGCCCGAGACCACCGCCACCGCGCCGAACTCGCCCAGGGCGCGGGCGTTGCAGAGCAAGACCGCGTAAAGCAGGCCCCATTTGATGTTGGGCAAAGTCACACGGCAGAACGTTGCAAGACCGGAGGCGCCCAATGAGATCGCGGCTTCTTCTTCATCGCGGCCCTGGTCCACCATCAAGGGGATCAATTCCCGCGCCACAAAGGGAAAGGTGACGAAGATGGTGGCAAGCACAATGCCGGGAAGCGCGAAGAGGATGTGGATGTCACGCTCCGCGAGCCAGGGCCCCAACCATCCCTGCATCCCGAAAACCAGCACATAGATAAGCCCCGAGACCACCGGAGAGACGGAGAAAGGAAGATCGATCAGGGAGACCAGAAACGTCTTGCCCCAAAAATCGAACTTGGCGATGGCCCAGGCGGCGGCAATGCCGAAGACGGTGTTGAGAGGCACGGCAATTCCCGCCGCCATCAAGGAGACTTTCACCGATTCCACGGCATCGTCCTCGGTGATGGCCGCAAACATTTTTCCCACGCCTTTGGCCAGCGCTTCGTTGAAAACCACCAGCAGCGGCAGCACCAGAAAAAGCGCGACAAAGCAAATCGCCACCGCGCACAATGTCACGCGAAACCACAAAGGATCCTGGGTCGCGGACTGATATTTCATCTGCGGCTCGCCGCCCAACTCTGCAGCCCATTGAGGGCGAGTAGCATCACAAAACTGGCCGCCAGCATCACCACCCCGATGGCGGCGGCGCCGGCATAATCATATTGCTCCAGCTTGGTGACAATCAGCAGCGGCGCAATCTCGCTGATCATCGGCAGATTGCCGGCCAGGAAGATGATGGAGCCATATTCTCCCACGCCGCGGGCAAAGCCCATCGCCGCGCCGGTCAAGATGGCGGGCAAAAGCTGCGGCACGACGACTCTCGCGATGGTCTGGATGCGGGTGGCGCCCAGCATGGCGGCGGCTTCTTCGACGTCCTTGCCCAACTCGGCCATCACCGGCTGGAGGGTGCGCACCGCGAAAGGCAGGCCGACGAATGTCATCGCCACCAGCACGCCCCAGGGCGTATAGGCGATGCGGATGCCATGCGGGACCAGGATAGAGCCCAGCCAGCCATTGGGCGCATAAAGCGTTGAAAGGGCGATGCCCGCCACCGCAGTGGGCAGGGCGAAAGGAAGATCGATCAGCGCGTCGAACAGGCGCTTGCCGGGAAAGTCATAGCGCACCAGCACCCAGGCGATGATGAAGCCGAAGATCGAGTCGATCAGGGAGGCGAGTGCCGCCATGCCGAAAGAAAGACGCAGGCTGGCCAGCACGCGCGGCGTGGAAATCGCCGCCCAGAAACCGTCAAAGCCCAGCTCAAAAGGCCGGATCACCAGCGCCAGAAGCGGGATCAGGACAATGACGCTGAGATAGAAAATCGTGAAGCCCAGGGAAAGCCCGAGGCCGGGCAGCACATGCCGCCGGCTCCGCTTCAGCGGAATCCCGATCGCGCTCATGGGATGCTCACTTGCCGGGCTGGTAGATCTGGTCGAAGACCCCACCGTCGGCGAAGTGGGTGGCCTGGGTTTTGTCCCAGCCGCCAAAGTCGCTTTCCACCGTGGCGAGCGGAATATCGGGGAACTGGTCCTTGTATTTCGCCGCCGCTGCCCGATCGCGGGGCCGGTAGAAATCCCGCCCCTCGATTGCCTGTGCTTCCGGCGTATAGAGGAAATTGAGGAATGCTTCGGCGACCTGCCTTGTGCCGTGCCTGTCGACATTCTTGTCCACCAGGGCCACCGGCGGCTCGGCCTGGATGGAACGCGAGGGATAGACGATCTCATACTGGCCGGGCGTTTCCTTTAGCGCCAGATGCGCCTCGTTCTCCCAGGAAAGCAAAACATCGCCGATGCCGCGCTTGGTGAAGGTGATGGTGGAGGCGCGCGCTCCCGAATCCAGCACCGGCACATGCTGATAAAGATCGGCGACGAAGTCTTTCGCCTTCCCCGCATTGCCGCCCGGCGCCTTTTCCGCGTAGGTCCAGGCGGCGAGATAGGCCCAACGCGCGCCGCCCGAGGTTTTAGGGTTCGGCGTCACCACCTGGATTCCCGGTTTCACCAGATCGGGCCAATCCTTGATTTTCCAGGGATTGCCCTTGCGCACCAGGAACACGATGGTCGAGGTGTAAGGCGTGGAGGATTGCGGCAGCCGCTTCTGCCAATCGGCGGGAAGCAGCTTGGCGTTCTTGGCGATAGCGTCAATGTCGGCGGCCAGCGCAAGCGTCACGATATCGGCCTGAAGCCCGTCAATCACCGCCCGAGCCTGGGCGCCCGACCCGCCGTTGGAAGTGTTGAGATTGACGCTGTTGCCGGTCTTGGCCTGCCACTGTTTGGAGAAGGCGTCGCCCAGGTCCTTGTAGAGCTCGCGGGTCGGGTCATAGCTCACATTGAGCAGCTTCACCTCGGCGGCCTCAGCGGAAGAGACGGCGGCCGGGAGCAGGAGCGCGGCGACCAGGAACAGGGCGGGTTTCATGCTTTCTCCTCGTCAGAAGGAAATCTGGCTTCGCAACAGGATCGCGCCGGCGGAGATATCGTTGGCGGGCGCGTTGGGGTGATTGGCCTGGATGTTGCTGTAGTCGAGCTGGAACTTGATGGCGTTGTTGGGATACCAGTTCAGCCCGACGGTCCAGACATCCTGCTGGCCGCCGGAAATGCCACCGGTGGCCGTGGTGTTGAACGGCAGGAAATTGAGATCGATGTCGCTGTAGCGGACAGCGATTTCCCAGGCGCCGAATCCGCCCTGCGTGCCGAGTGGACTGGCTGGCCGAAGATTGCGGAACGTCGCCGTAGCGGGATCATAGGCATGCTGCTCGCCGGTCAGCGAATAAGTGAGGAAGGCATACCAGCCGGTGAAGTGCGGATCGGGCAGCGCCAGGCGGCGGTCAACCTCATAGCGGAACCACCCCCCCTGGCCATAGAAGCGGCCGAACGTTCCGGCGGTTTCAAACCCGAATTCGCGGGCCCCATTTGCGTCGATATTGCCCGTATCCACCGTCTTGCTGGCATCGACCGCCACTTCGGGGCCGTCGCTGAAGCGAACAACGCTGGCGGACGAGCCGGCGCTGGGATCGGCCGGCTTCAGGACCTCGGTGATGTGCCCTTCCACCAGCCATTTCAAACCCGTGTCGGAAAGAGCCAACCAGGCGACGCGACCGATTAAAGCCTGCTGGGCATCGAAGGTGCCGACAGAGGCGCCGGTGGAGGTGCCGTCGGTCGACTTCTTGCCGGTATAGGAGATGGAAGCGAGGTACCTGTCGCCTTGCGTAAAGATGCTCACTGCCTCGCGGCCGGGAGCGCCGGCAAGATTGCGCGCGACGTCGACGGACCCGGCCCGCTCGGGAAAGAACAGATCGCCGGAGCTGGTCTGGTCTTCCTGGCCTTCCGGCGGCGTATAGGCGCCGGCACGGATGAAGAAGGGCTTCAGCCCGTCATATTCGAGATAGGCGTTATAGACATAGCCGCGGCCTTCCACGCCATAGCCGCCGAAGTCATAGATGAAATTATAGGACCAGTCCCGGAACACCGTGCCCTGGAAACCCAGTTGGGCGCGGCGGAAATTGGTGCCGCTGTTCAGGTCCACGCTGGCGGGATTGCGGCCTTGCGCGAAATAACCGACATCGAACTGGACCAACGAGCGCAGCGCAACGCTGAAACGTCCATCGTTGGAGGTATAGGTGAAGCGGCCATTATCGATGGAGCTCTTAGGCAAGGCGTCCAGCCGCTTGTTGAGGTCCGCATATTGGTCGGAGGTGCTGCGCTTGAGATCGCCTAGCGCGGCGCTGTTGTCGGCGGCGGCCTGATTGGCCGATTGGGCCGCTTTCAGCGCCTGCACCTGGGCATTGAGGTCGGCGACGGCCCGCTGCAAAGAATCGAGTTTCGCATCCGTTTCGGCCTGCTGTTGTCCCTGTTGGCGCGCCGCGCGGGACTGGGCGTGGCCGGGACCCGAGATAAGCGTGAGCGCGGCGGAAGCGAGAAGAAAGCGGTGAAGATGTTTCATGATGTCCCCTATTGTGGTTTGAGGTTGGTCCATAATCTCTACTAAGTCAATAGAGATTTAGTAGTATATAGAATTGTCACAGATTAACCCCTGATCGTCCCGGCGCGGCAGGGCCGGATCGGTGTCCGGTATTGCAAATCCTTCAGGAAAGAAAAAAGCTTAAAGCGCGCCGGCACGCCGCATCTGGGCGGCGGCGGCGGCCAGGCTGCGGGATTCCAGCACTGCGGCGGTGGCGTCCCGGGCCGCGAGCAGGGCTTTGCGTATCCCGCATATCGCCTCGTCAAAGCAATCGTCGCATTTGCGATAGGCCATCACGCTGACGCAAGGGCTGAGCGCCAAGGGGCCGTCGGTGACACGCAGCACGTCGGCAAAGCTGATATCCTTGGCCGGCCGTCCCAGGGAATAGCCGCCCAGCCGCCCGCGATGGCTGCGCACGATGCCGGGCTTTTTCAGTTCCAGCAGGATCTGTTCCAGGAATTTGCGGGGAACATTGGCGGCATCGGCGATTTCAGAAATCTGCATCGGCGTGGTTTCGCCGCGGGCGGCGAGAACCAGCAGGGCCCGCAACGCATAGCGCGATTTCTGGGAAAGCATGCGTCTTCATAGCCGATTAAGTTGATAGAGTATACTCGCACAGCGGGCCCGGCCTCTGGCTTAAGTGCTTGAAGCAGAAGGAACTCCGCGACATCTTGCGACCATCTGGACGTGGCAGAGGGGCGCTTTTGCTCTTATAGTGACGAATATTCAGTTATTTTCGGAATTGCCGATCCCATGACCTGGATTGTCCGCGTCGCGCTGGAGCGGCCTCTGACCTTCATCGTGATGGCGCTGCTGATCCTGATCCTGGGACCGTTGGCAGCCCTGTCCATGCCGGTCGATATCTTCCCCAGCATCAATATCCCGGTGGTCGCCATTGTCTTCAATTATGGCGGCCTGCAGGCCTCGGAAGTGTCGGGACGCATCATCACCCCGTTCCAGCGCCTGGTCACCACAACCGTGGACAATATCGAGCATATCGAGAGCACCTCGTATCCGGGCCAGGGCGTGGTCAAGATATTCTTCCAGCCCTCGGTGGATGTCCGTCTCGCCATGTCGCAGGTGGCAGCCGCGTCGCCGGTGACGATCCGGAATATGCCGCCGGGCACCCAGCCGCCATTCATCATCAATTACAACGCCGCGACGGTGCCGGTGCTGCAGGTGGCTTATTCCAGCAAGGTCCTGTCGGAAGGCGAAATCCTGGACCTGGCGCAGAATTTCATCCGGCCCCACCTGGTTTCGGTGCGGGGCGCGGCGGCGCCGCTGCCTTACGGAGGCAAACAGAGGCAAATCGATTTTGACCTGGACGCCCAGGCCCTGCAGGCGCACGGCCTTTCGGCGACCGATGTCCAGGCGGCGCTCACCGCCCAGAACCAGATCGTTCCCGCCGGCTTCGCCAAGATCGGCAGTTACCAGTATGCGGTCAGGCTCAACAACGCCAGCGACACGGTCGAAGAGATGAACGACCTGCCGGTCAAGACCGTGAACGGCGCCACCATCTATATGCGCGACGTCGCCCATGTGCGCGACGGCGCCCCGCCCCAGAACAATGTGGTGCACGTCAACAACGGCCGCGCCGTGCTCTCCAGCATCTTCAAGACGGGCGACGCGTCCACATTGGACGTGGTGAAGGGGGTCAAGGGCCTGTTGCCGCTGATCAAAAGCCAATTGCCGGATTCCCTGAAGATCGATCTTCTGGACGACCAGTCGGTGTTCGTGGGCGCGGCGGTGACCGGGGTGGCCCGCGAGGGCGCCATCGCCGCCCTGCTCACCAGCCTGATGATCCTTCTCTTCCTGGGAAGCTGGCGTTCCACCGTCATCATCGCCACCTCCATTCCCCTGGCGGTGCTGGCGGCGCTGGCGGCGCTGTGGGCGACGGGCCAGACGCTCAACATCATGACCCTGGGCGGACTGGCGCTGGCGGTGGGCATATTGGTCGACGATGCCACCGTCACCATCGAGAACATCAACTGGCACCTGGAGCACGGCAAGGATGTCCACACCGCGATCATGGACGGAGCGCGCCAGATCGTGCAGCCGGCCTTCGTCTCCCTGCTCTGCATTTGCATCGTTTTCGTGCCGATGTTCGCGTTGAAGGGCCTGGCCGGGTTCCTCTTCGTGCCCATGGCGATGAGCGTGGTCTTCGCCATGATTGCCTCTTTCATCCTCTCGCGCACTTTGGTGCCGACCATGGCGATGTATCTGCTCAAGCCCCATGGCGTGGCGGGAGCGCATCAGACCCAAGGCCGCCATGCGCTTGCCCGCATGCAGATATGGTTCGAGCGCGGCTTCGGTTCGGCACGCGAGGGTTATCGCAACCTTTTGGCGCTTGTCATGTCGCGGCGGCGGCTTTTCGTTGCCGGATTTCTGACTTTTGTCGCCCTGTCCTTCCTGCTGGTGCCGTTCCTGGGCCGGGACTTCTTTCCCAGCGTGGATGCCGGCCAGATGCAGCTCCACGCCCGCATGCCCATCGGCACCCGCATCGAGGATACGCTGCAGCAATTCGGCGCTATCGAAAATGACGTGCGCAAAGTGATCCCGCCAAGCGACCTGGACGCCATCATCGACAATATCGGCATGTCGCCCAGCTTCGTGAACATCGTCTATCTCAATACCGGCGCCATCGGTCCCGGCGACGGCGACATCCTGATCAGCCTCAAGCCGGGGCATCGTCCCACCGCGGATTACATGCGCAGGCTGCGCGAGATTCTGCCCCGCGATTTTCCCAGCGTGACCTTCTCCTTCCCGCCTGCCGACATGGTGAGCCAGATCCTCAATTTCGGCACGCCGGCACCCATCGACGTGCAGGTCACCGGCACCAACCTGCAGCGGACCACCGACTTCGCCGCCCGGCTGCTGCGCGAATTGCGCCATGTTTCCGGCATCGCCGATCCGCGCATGCAGCAGGCCAACAACGCGCCGCAGCTGCGCTTCGAGGCGGATCGCTCCCGCATCGCCCAATATGGCCTGACCGAACAAAGCGTCACCAGCGCGCTGGCCACGTCGCTCGCGGGCACCGGGACCACCGCACCCAATTTCTGGCTCAATCCGCAGAACAATGTTTCCTACGGCATGGTCACGCAGATGCCGGAATACCGCGTGGACTCGCTCACCAAGCTTGAAAACCTGCCCGTCACCGGCGGCACCGGCCCCCTGCAGGTCCTGGGCGGGCTTGGCAAGTTTGTCCGTACCGAAACGCCCGCCGTGATCTCGCAATATAACGTACTGCCCACGATCGATCTCTATGCCGCGGTCCAGGACCGCGATCTTGGCGCGGTCTCCGAGGACGTGCAAAAGGTGATCGACCGGAACATGAAATATCTGCCGAGAGGCTCGACCGTGACGCTGCGCGGCCAGACCGTCACCATGGACGATGCCTTTTCCGGCCTGCTTCTGGGCCTTTTGGGCGCGATCGTGCTGATCTATCTCCTGATCGTGGTGAACTTCCAGAGCTGGACCGATCCTTTCATCATCATCACCGCCTTGCCGGCGGCGCTGGCAGGCATCGTCTGGACCCTGTTCACCACCGGCACCACGCTTTCGGTTCCGGCACTGACCGGCGCCATCATGTGCATGGGCGTGGCCACCGCCAACTCGATCCTGGTGGTGAGCTTCGCGCGCGAGCGCCTGGCCGCCACCGGCGATCCCATCCGCGCCGCCCTCGAAGCCGGTTTCGTGCGCTTCCGTCCGGTCCTGATGACGGCGCTGGCCATGATCATCGGCATGTCGCCCATGGCGCTGGGGCTGGGTGAAGGCGGCGAACAGAATGCCCCGCTCGGCCGCGCCGTGATCGGCGGCCTGATTTTCGCCACCGGCGCAACCCTGATGTTCGTGCCGGTGATATTCAGCATCATGCATGGCCGGGCGCATGGCAATGCAAAGACTGAACCCAGCATCGCGCCGGGGGACGCCTATGCCTGACAAATCCGACCATCCCCATCCGGCCGAATCCCCTTTGACCGATCCCGGCATGGAGCCGGACATTCTGCGTCACGCCATGCCGCCGAGACTGAAATCTTTCGGCCTCACGGCGCTGTGCCTGGCCGGCGCGGTGGTGATCCTGGGGCTGGGGTCACGTTTCTATGTCAGCATGACCACGGCCAAATGGACCGAGGACCAGGCGATCCCCTCCGTGCAGACCACCCGGCTCAAGCCAAGCCGCGCCGGCGGCGATCTCAACCTGCCGGGCGATGTTCAGCCTTTCACCAATGCGCCGATCTATGCCCAGATCTCGGGCACGGTGCAGAAATGGTTTGTCGATATCGGCAGCAAGGTGAAAGCCGGGGATCTTCTGGTCCAGATCGATCCGCGCCCGTTCCAGGCGGTGCTGGCCCAGGCGGAAGGCCAGTTGGCGCGGGACAACGCCACTCTCGCCAATGCCAGGGTCGATCTCGCGCGCTACCAGGCGCTGGCAGCGCAGAATGCCGTCTCGGCCCAGCAACTCGCCGCCCAGCAAACGGCGGTCAATGCCGACTCCGGCATCGTCCAGGCCGACCAGGCGGCGGTGCAAACCGCCTCGATCAATCTCGGCTATACCCGCATCACGGCGCCTTTTGGCGGGGTGGTCACCAGCCGTTCGGTCGATGTGGGCAATCTGGTCACGGTGGGCACGGCGGCGGCCACGCCGCTTTTCACCGTCACCGACCAGACCAGGCTCAGGATCTATGTGCGCATGCCGCAGGTCTATCTCAGCGGCGTCACGCCGGACATGAAGGTGGATTTTTCCGTGCCGGAATATCCCGGCCGCGCGTTCACCGCCGAGCTGGCGGCGACGGCGGGAGCCGTGGCCTCCGGTTCGGGCACCCAATTGCTGCAATTCCAGATCGACAACAAGGATGGCGCGCTTCAGCCGGGCGACTATGCGGAGATGCATTTTCGCTTCCCCGCCAGCCAAGGGGTGATGCGGGTACCCGCCACCGCCCTGCTCTTCCGCGACGAAGGCATGGTGGTGGCGGTGGTGGATGCCGGGAACCATGTCCGGATCAAGCCCATAGATATAAAGACCGATCTGGGTAACGCGGTCGAAGCGACCGGCCTTTCCACCTCCGATCAGGTCATCGACAATCCTCCCGATTCCCTGCGCGCCGGAGATGAGGTAAAACCCTCGCCCGAGCCCGAAATAAAAAAAGCGAAAGAAGAATAGCCATGGCTTTCTCCGGAAGAACCGCCCTCTCGCTCGCGGGGGTTCTCACCCTGTTGGCGGGCTGCAACAAGGCACCCCAGACCCAAAGCGCCGGTGCGCCAAGCTACGACCTGACGCCGCAATCCAATGCCCGATATCTGGCCGATTTCGCCGCCAAGCCGGGCGTCATCAAGACCGATGACGGGCTGGAATATCGCGTCATCAAGGCCGGCACCGGAAAGGCGCCGCAATCGGGCGCCGACATGGTGACGGTCGAATACAAAGGCAGCCTGATCAACGGAAAGGTGTTCGACCAGACCGCGGTCGGCAAGACCGCCACCTTCCCGGCCGGAGCGCTGATTCCGGGATGGGTCGAGGCCTTGTCCCTGATGAAGGAAGGCGATCACTGGCAGATCGTGCTGCCTTCAGAGTTGGGCTACGGACCTGAAGGCGCCGGCAAGGACATCCCGGGCAACCAGACCCTGGTGTTCGACATGACCCTGGTCAAGGTCGATCCGGCGCAGTGAGCCACGGCCCGCCAGTCCCCTACTGAAAATCATAGGTCAGCTGGATTCCCGTCATCCGCGGCGGCAGCGGGATGCATTGCAGCAGGCCCGAGGTATTGGGAGTGCCGAAGGTGCCGTTGGGCGCCGAATTGAGCACACCGTTATACTCCGGCAGGCAGGCCTTTGTGTTCGCGGCATTGTTCATGAAAGCCGCCAGGCTGGTATTGCTGTGGAACAGGCCGTTGAAGGAAAGCCTGAGATTGAGCAACCCATAGGCGAAGGTGCGCTGGCTGGGATTGTAGTTGCGCAGGTCGGCCAGGTAGCGGCTCTGCCAGTAATAATGCGCGGTGAACAGCGTGTCCCCCAAAGGCAGGCCGCCGAGGTCGGAGCCGAAATTGACGGTGGCGGTCTCGTTGGTCTGCCAGGCCGGCACCGGAATCGGCGTGCCGGACAGGTTGGTGGCGCCGGCCGGCTGCAGGTAACCGGGCGGCACCAGGAAACTGTAATCGGTGAAGCGCGGGTCGATATAGCTGCCGGAGGCATTGAGCGTCAGCCAGGGCATGGGAATGAGGGTCACGTCCCACTCCGCGCCGTAAATACGCCCTTTGGCGGCATTGAGGGTGATGTTGTCGTTGAAGTTGCCGAGGCACTGGCCGGCATTGAGCGCCGCCTGGGTACAGGCGCCGCCGCCCGGGCCGGTGGCGATGGTGACATTGGGAATCTGCTGCTGCACCTGGATGTCGTGATAGACCGTCTGGTAAAGGGCGAAATTGGTGCGCAGCGGCATGTCGAACAGATTCATGTCCGACTTGGCACCCACTTCGTAATCCAGCACCTCCTCGGGAAGCGCGGTGAGCGCGGCGACATTGATCGCCTGGGTGTTGATGCCGCCCGAGCGATAACCGGAGCGCATGGTGGCATATGCCATGGTGCCGTCCCACAGGTCATGGTCGAGGGAAAGCGTCCAGGTCGGCTTGTGATAGCTCTTGTTGATGTCCACGGGACAGGAAGCGCTGGGCCGCACCGTGCCGTTGGCGTTGGTCAGGCCGCAAAGGTCGCTCTCGCCCTGGTAGTTTATGCCTTCGAAACTCACAATGTCGTTGTTGAAGATCGCGGGCTTGCCGGCGGCGATCAACGTGTTGTTCGTGGTCGTGGAAGCCGGCGTCTGCACCGTGCGGGTGGCCACATGCGCATAACGCTCGTCATAGGTGTAGCGCACGCCCGCGGTGAGCCGGGTATCCTCGAAAATGGAATAGGTGGCCTGGGCATAAGCCGCATAGGAGCTGTTCTCCTCGCTGTTGCCCGTCCAATCGGTGATGGTGATCTGCTTGCCGCCGGCGGCGGTGGGCGCCGATCCGGCGCTGGGCAGGAAGAGATAGAGCTTGCCGCCGTCATTGGGGCTGTTTTCGGTGAAATAGAACAGGCCCGCGGTCCATTTCAGCTTCTCATCCATCGCCCTTCCATTGACGGTGAGCTCGGACTGCCAGGAGGTGTAATTGGGAAAATCATAGTCGTAGGTATTGGTCTCGAAGGGCTGGCCGCGGCTGACCGCGGTGCCGGTGCTGTTCCAGGTGCGGTACGCCGCCGACAGCTTGATCTCCAGGTCACCGATGGTTTTGTCGCCGGCCGCCGACGCCGTCCAATAATGGCCGATATTGAAATTGCTGACCGCCTGCTCGGCGCTCCAGAAACCGGCCGCCTGCTGGCGCGCCAGCGAGTTCAAGAGCGCGTTATAGGCGGCAGGCGAGGTATTCACATTGCTGACCGAGGTGGCGGTGGCGGTGAGATAATAGGGCGCGACCGGATGGCCGCGCAGGTCGGTGAAGCCGACGCAAGTGGCGGGAATATTGCAAATCGAAGTGCGGCCGGAGGACAGAACCGTGCCCACGAAATAGCCGAGATCGTGATAGGTCGAGCCGGTGTCATGCTCGGAGGCGGCATCCAGCCTGAGAACCAGGTTGAAGCTGTCGTCGGGCTGCCATTTGAGGCTTGCTATCGCCGCCAGCTTGTCGCTGCCCATGGCGGCCTGATGGTTGGAAGCGCCGCTTACGGGATCGGAGAACAGGTTGGCGATATAGCCCTTCTGGTCGTCGGCATTGGCTGCGATGCGCAGAAAGACAGTATCGGAAAGCGGAATGTTGATCGCGCCCTGGAGGCCGCCGCGGTTATAGTCTCCCACTGTCGCGCGGATATAGCCTTCGAATTGCGGCTGGGGATCGCGCGAATAATAAAGAATGGCGCCGCCGGTCGTGTTGCGGCCCACCAGCGTGCCTTGCGGGCCCTTGAGCACTTCGACACGGTCCACGTCGAACAGGGAGCCGGTCAGGCCCACCGCGCGGGCATAATAGACGCCGTCCTTGTAAACCGCGGAGGCCGTATCGAAAGCAAGGCCGGGACTGCCGCCGCCTGACGGCGCGTCGAAATTGCGCTGGCCGCGGATGGTGATGTTCAGCGTGTCCTGCCGGAAGGTAGTGGGCGCGATATAGACCGAAGGCGCCGAATATTTGATGTCTTCGACCGTCTTGATATTGAGCGTGTCGAGATCGGCCTGGCTGTAAGCCGTGATCGAGATCGGGACGGTTTGCGCATTCTCCGAAACCTTGCGGGCGGAGACGATCACCGTTTCCAGGCCGTTGTCGGAGGCGCCCGCTTGGGCAAAGGCTGATGTGCCTTCCGAGAGAACGAACACACTCGACAACAACCAAGCGAATTTGCGCATGTCCCGCCCCAAACAGCTTTCTTATGGGACAGAGGTTTAGGGGAGACGCGGCCAAAAAAAAAGTGCGGCACGAGGGCAACAGCAGGTACGGGATTTTTTCCCGGTTAAAGAACATGATCTGGAAATCTTGCTCTGCGCCATGCGCCAGGCAGTACGAACCACAGATGGCATCCACCACCGCATCCATTGCCTTGGAAGGTCACCTTATTTATGCGCGGGATTTATAGTGCGGCGGCCGCATGACAAATGTCCCGCGCCTGACGCGGCTCAAACGCTTCTGTCACAATTTGACGCGCCAGCACGGCCGGCCCTTCTTCCCACTGCACCGGCAAAAAAACGCCTGCCCCGAGGGATCGCGTTGGCCGTCCCCCCGTTTAACCGCGGGGAGCAGACATGCGCGCCTGTTTTCTTGGAGAAAATATCTGCGCCTTGGGGTTCGGAGTGGCAATTGTCCAGACGCCGCCCCTCGAGGAGCCGGATGCCGCTGAACCCAGGGCCTCCTTTCCCGCTGATTTTCCTTTGGAAAATCTGATGACGCGCGCATGGAGGCGCAGACCGGAGATTGTGGGACAGTTCCTGCGCGGTGATCCATCCACAGGGCTCAACCCGTAAAACAATCCGGAACTTTCTCTTGCCGTCCGGGATACCAATACCGATATTGGGAGTTGACTGAATCGGTTTGTAACTAATTTTTCATCGAGATTCCAATATATTGGCGCGCATGCCGGCTCACTCATCCCCCCGTTTGGTCCTGGCTGCTTCGCTGGGTTTGTGCCTGGCGCTTTCCGCCTGCGCGACCAAGGACCCGGCCTCGCTGGCCCAGAACGATCCATGGGAGCCTACCAACCGCGCCATTTTCGATTTCGACGTCAAGCTGGATCATAACTTCGCCAGGCCGGTGGCGGAATTCTATCGCTCTGCCGTGCCGGAAGTGGCGCGGGATGGCATCCACAACGCCCTGACCAACCTCAACGCGCCCGTGATCCTGGTCAATGACACGCTGCAACTGGACGGCGACAAAGCCACCGATACATTCGGCCGCTTCATGGTCAATTCCACCGTCGGTCTGGCGGGCCTGATCGATGTGGCCGGCAAGATGGGAATTCCGTATCACGACAATGACTTCGGAATAACCTTGGGCAAGGCCGGCTCCGCCGAAGGGTCTTACCTGGTCCTTCCCTTTTTTGGGCCCAAGCCGCCCCGCGACCTGGTCGGTGACGGGGTCGATGTCGCCTTCGATCCGCTCACCTATATGAGCTGGAACAATTCAACCCTGTACATGATGGTGCGCGGCGGGTTGAACGTGGTGGACAAAAGAGAGGCGAGTCTCGATTCGGTGGAATCCATCGAGCGTTCCTCGATCGATTTCTACGCCACCACCCGCAGCCTCTACCGCCAGAGCCGCGCGGCTGAGATCAATGGCGGTCAGTCAGACAATTCGGACTTGCCGAACTTCTAAAGATCGGGCTTCCAAAGGCCGGCCTTCCAAAATCTCGGACTTGTGTAAAATTTTCCGGAGTGCGGAAAAAGGCGGATAACCCGCCGTTCCTTCGCGATCCATTAAAATTGGAACAGGATCGCGGGTGAGCCTTTAACGCTGGCTTTAACAACGCCTGTCATGCTTTTCGCGCCTTTGGTATCAGCTTCACACCATTCGAAGGGAAAAGCTCCATGAACATGCTCTTGAAAAAATTCATCACCGATGAGAGCGGCGCCACGGCGATCGAATACGGTCTGATCGCGGCCTTGATCGCGGTGGTCATCATTGTCGGCCTCACCCAGGTGGGCACGAACCTCAATGCCCAGATGGGCAGCATCGCGACCAGCATCCGCTGATCGGTAGTTGAATCGTTTTCTGCGTTGAGGGCGCTGGCGGCTTTGCCGCCGGCGCTTTTTTCATCCAGGCTCGCTCTGCTCTACCCAAGAAAACCTAAGCGTCCGCCGGCGCGCCGGCCGCGCCGCGCGGCAAATCCCGCCGGATGCCGTGATACCAGCGGTTCCAGATAGTCCTGCTCCAGTTGCCGAAGCTGTCGAGATAGAAATAGACCACCGGCGTGGTGTAGAGAGTGAGCGCCTGGCTCAGCAAAAGCCCGCCCACGATCGAGATGCCGAGCGGCTGGCGCAATTCCGAACCTTCGCCAAGTCCGACCGCCAGCGGCAGCGCGCCCAGGATCGCGCCCACCGTCGTCATCATGATGGGCCGGAAACGCATCAGCGCCGCCCGGTAGATCGCTTCCTTGGAACTGAGTTTCTTTTCACGCTGCAGGCTGATGGCGAAATCGATCAGGATGATCGCGTTCTTCTTGACGATGCCGATAAGCAGAATCACCCCGATCAGGGCAATCAGGCTGAAGTCGGTCTTGAAGATCAGGAGCGCCAGCACCGCCCCAACCCCCGCCGAGGGCAAGGTGGAAAGAATGGTGATGGGATGGATCAGGCTCTCGTAGAGCATGCCCAGCACGATATAAATGGTGACGACCGCGGCCACCAAAAGCAGCGGCTCATTGGCCAGCGATTTCTGGAAAAGCTGGAAGGTGCCGGCCGCCTCGGCATGGATGGTGATCGGCACATCGATCCCCGCCATGGTGCGCTGGATCGCGGCGGTCGCCACGCTTAACGGCTCGCCTTCCGGCAGCCCGAAAGAAAAGGTGGTGGCGACGAACGGCCCCTGGTGGTTGACCGCCAGCGGCGTGGCGCCCGGCCCGAAACTGACAAAAGCCGAGAGCGGCACCATGGTCTCCACCCGGGTCGAAACCGAGGCGCCGGTGGAAGCGCCGCCGCGCGCGGTGTTGGTGAGGGCGTTGAGTTGCTGGTTGCGCACCGCGTCTGCCGCCACCTGGGCCGCGGTGCCGGTCGATGAAGACGCCGCCTGGCCGCCATTGGTCAGCGTCGAGGTGGTGCGGCCGGTGGTGATGCTGCCGGCCGCTCCCGTTGCGCCGGTGGCGGCGGCGGAAGCGGCGCTGGTGAACGCGCTTGCGGCTGCCGCGCTGGCCTGGGTGCCGTTGATGTTGCCCGCGGTGGAGACATAGATGTCGCGCAGGGTTTCGGGGCTCTGCCAGAAGGCGGGCGCCACCTCCATCACCACATGATATTGGTTCTTGTCCTTATAGAGAGTGGAAACCTGGCGCTGCCCGAAGGCGTCATAAAGCGTTGAATCGATCTGGTTGGTGTTGAGCCCCAACCGCGAGGCGGTGGGCCGGTCGATCTTGAGATCCACCTCCAGGCCCTTGTCCTGCTGGTCGGAATTGACGTCCTGCAGCTCGGGCACATTGTTGAGGGCGTCGGTGATCTTGGGCACCCATTGATTGAGGTCGTCCAGCGTGTCGCCCAGCACGGTATATTGATAGGTGCCGTTGCCCGCCCGGCCGCCGGCGCGCACGCCGGTGGCGCTGGCCGATTGCAGGAAAAGGCGCGCACCCGCGACATTGCCGAGCTTGGGGCGCAACCGGTCGATCACCTGGTCGGTGGTCATGTAGCCGCGCTGGGCCGGCGGCTTCAAGGTGACGAAGATGTTGCCGTTATTGCCGCCGCCGGTGAAGCCGCCCACCGAGGCCACCGCCGGATCGGCCCGGATGATGTCCACGAACTGGACGAATTTCTTCTGCATCAGCTGGAAGGAAATGCTCTGGTCGGCGCGAATGCCGCCTTGCATGCGGCCCTCGTCCACGCTGGGGAAAAAGCCCTTGGGCACGATGGCGAGCAGATATACATTCATCACCACCGCCACCAGCAGAATGAACATGATGGTCTTGGGATTGTCGAGCGCCCAGCCCAGGGTGCGGCGATAGAAATCCAGGCTCTTCTCGAAGGCAATGCGCGAGCCTCGCAAAAGGCGGCTTTCCCGCTCGGCGGGCCTTATGTCGAGATAGGCGCACATCATGGGCGTGACGGTGAGCGAAATAACCAGCGAGGTGGCGATGGCGATGGTGAGCGTCACGGCGAATTCGTGGAAGATCTTTCCCACAATCCCGCCCAGAAGCAGGATGGGGAAGAACACCGCCACCAGGGAAAGGCTCATTGAAAGAACGGTGAAGGAAACTTCCTCCGCCCCTCTCAGCGCCGCCTTGAGCCGCTCCTCGCCAAGTTCCAGGTGCCGCGTGACGTTTTCCAGGACCACGATGGTGTTATCCACCACAAAGCCGGTGGAGACGATCAGCGCCATCAGGGAGAAATTGTCCAGGCTGAAGCCCAACAGGTACATCATGCCGAAGGTGCCGAGCAGCGAAAGCGGCACCGAGACCGCGGGCACCAGGGTGGCGCGGAAATTCCGCATGAAGAAGAACACCACCACCACCACCAGGATGGTGGAGAGCACCAGCGTCTCCTCCACATCGCGCACCGAGTTGCGGATGGAGACGGTGGGATCGTTGATCACTTCCAGATTGACCGCCACCGGCAGCGCCGCCTGCAATTCCGGGATCATGGCGCGGATGCGGTCCACCACATCGATCACATTGGCGCCGGGCTGCTTGGTGACGTTGACCAGCACGGCCGGCCGGCCGTTGGCGATGCCCAGGTTGCGGATATTCTCCACCCCGTCGGAGACGTCGGCGACATCGGCGAGCCGCACCGCCGCATTGTTGCGGTAGGCGATCACCAGGTCTTTGTAATCCTTGGCCTCCGTGGCGGAATCGTTGGCGTAAAGCTGGAAGCGTTGTGAACCCTCTTCGATGCCGCCCTTGGGACTGTTGGCATTGGCGGCGCTGACCGCGGCGCGCACATCTTCCAGGCCGATGCCGTATTTGAACAAGGCGCGGGGATTGAGCTCGATGCGGATGGCGGGCAGCGAAGCGCCGTTCAGTTCCACATGGCCCACCCCGGCCACCTGGGAAAGCCGCTGCTGCAGGATGTTGGAAGCCTGGTCGTAGATCTGCCCCGGGGTCAGCGTCCTGGAGGTGAGCGCCAGCACCATGATGGGGAAGTCCGAAGGATTGAACTTGCGGTAAGTGGGATTGGAGCGCAAAGCCGCCGGCAAGTCGGCGCGCGCGGCGTTGATCGCCGCCTGCACGTCGCGGGCGGCGCCGTCGATATCCCGGCTGATGTCAAACTGCAGCACCACCTGGGTCGAGCCCACCGAGGAGCGCGAGGTCATTTCGGTGACCGCGGCGATGGAGCCCAGGTGCCGCTCCAAGGGCGTCGCCACGCTGGTGGACATGGTCTCGGGGCTGGCGCCGGGCATGCTGGCCTGCACCACGAGAGTCGGAATATCGATATTGGGAAGCGGCGAGACCGGCAACAGGAAGAAAGCCCCCATTCCCGCCAGCGCCAGCCCGATCGCAAGCAGCGTGGTGGCGACCGGCCGGCAGATGAAAAGCGACACCATCAGCGCCTCATTCCGCCGGCGCGGCCTGAGGGCCGGATCTGCCGGCGCGCCATGCCCTGAGTTCCTGCCCCCAACGGTCGAAATAGATATAGATCACCGGTGTGGTGAAAAGCGTGAGAAGCTGGCTCACCAGAAGCCCGCCGACAATGGAAATGCCCAAAGGATGGCGCAACTCCGACCCCATGCCGGTGCCCACCATCAGCGGGAAAGCGCCGAACAAGGCCGCCACCGTGGTCATCAGGATGGGGCGGAAGCGCAGCAGCGCCGCCTGATGGATGGCGTCGGTGGGCGATTTGCCCTCCCCACGCTGCGCCTCGAGCGCGAAGTCGATCATCATGATGGCGTTTTTCTTGACGATGCCGATTAGGAGGATGATCCCGATGATGGAGACGATATTGAGGTCATGGCCGGTGAGGATCAGGGCGAGCAGCGCCCCCACGCCCGCGGAGGGCAAGGTCGACAGAATCGTCACCGGATGAATGAAGCTCTCATAAAGCACGCCCAGCACGATATAGACGGTGATGATGGCGGCGATGATCAGAAGAAGCTCGTTGCCCAGCGCCGATTGGAAGGCCAAGGCCGAGCCTTCGAATTGGGTGGTGATGCTGGGGGGAAGGCCGGCGTTGAACTCCGCCTGCTTGACCGCGTTCACCGCCTCGCCCAGGGAGTAACCCGGCGCCACATCGAAGGAGATGGTGGCGGCGGGGAACTGGCCCAGATGGCCGATGGAAAGCGGCACGGTGCGCTGGTCGATATGGGCGATGGCGGAAAGCGGCACCTGTCCGCCGCCTGCCGAGGGCACATAGATATCGTTCAAAGACGCCACCGTGTTCTGCAGCTTGGGATCGGCCTCCAGGATCACACGGTATTGGTTGGATTGGGTGAAGATGGTGGAAATGATGCGCTGGCCGAAGGAATCGTAAAGCGCATTGTCGATGGTGGCGGCGGTGATGCCGAAACGGGCCGCGGTGTCGCGGTCCACATTCAGGAAGGCGGAAAGGCCCTTGTCCAGAAAATCGGTGGAGACATTGGAAAGCGCGGGCGTCCGCTGCAGCTGGGCGATCAATTTGGGCACAAAGTCGTTAAGCGCGGACGCGGTCGCCGACTGAAGCACGAACTGGTAGGCCGCGCGTGAAACCACCGAATCGATGGTGAGGTCCTGCACCGGCTGCAGGTAGAAGGTGATGCCGGGCACCGAGGTGGAGTCGGCCTGGAGCCGCCTGACCACATCGCTGACGCCGTCACGCTGGCCCTTGGGCTTGAGGTTGATGAGGAAACGGCCGCTGTTGAGGGTGTTGTTGGTGCCGTCCACCCCGATGAAGGAAGACAGGCTCTCGACATCCTTGTCGCCCAGGATTTTCGTGGCCAGCGCCTGCTGGCGGCGCGCCATCTCCTCAAAGGAGACGGTGGGACCGGCCGTGGTGATGACCTGGACGAAGCCGGTGTCCTGGAGAGGGAAGAAACCTTTGGGAATGAAGATATAAAGCACGACGGTCAGCGCCAGCGTCGCCACCGCCACCGTCATGGTGAAACGTTGATGACGCAGCACCCAGATCAGCAGGCGGTCATATTCGGCGATGAAGCGCTGGTAATATTCCTCGGTCCTGCGCCGGAAAGCGCCCTGGCGGCGTTCCTCGATGTCATGGCTCACCAGAAGCTTGGAACAGAGCATCGGCACCAGGGTGAGCGACACCACCGCCGAAATCAGGATGGTGATGGCCAGCGTGATGGCGAATTCGCGGAACAGCCGTCCCACCACCTCCTGCATGAAGAGCAGCGGAATCAGGACCGCGATCAACGAGACGGTGAGCGAGACGATGGTGAAGCCGATCTCGCCCGCTCCCTTCATCGCCGCGTCAAAGGGCTTCATGCCCTGTTCCAGATAGCGGGTGATGTTCTCGATCATCACAATGGCGTCATCCACCACAAAGCCGGCGGAAATGGTCAGCGCCATCAACGAAAGATTGTTGAGCGAAAAGCCCAGGAGATACATGGCGGCGAAGGTGCCGACGATGGAAAGCGGCACCGACAGGCTGGGAATGAAGGTGGCGGGAAGGTTGCGCAAAAAGACGAAGATCACCAGCACCACCAGCACCACCGCCAGGATCAGTTCGAATTCCACATCGGCGACCGAGGCGCGGATGGTATTGGTGCGGTCGGTGAGGACCTCAAGATCCACCGAGGCCGGCAGCCCGGCCTTGATCTGGGGCAGGATCTCCTTGAGCGAATCCACCACCGCGATCTCATTGGCGCCGGGCTGGCGCTGGACGTTGAGAAGCACCGCCGGGGTCTTGTTGGCCCAGCTGGAGAGCTTGGTGTTCTCCGCGCTTTCCACCACGGTGGCGACATCGGAAAGATGCACCGGCGCGCCGTTCCTGTAGGCCACCACGATATTGGCGTAGTCGGCGGCGCTCTGCAGCTGGTCGTTGGCGTTGATGGTGTAGGCCTGGGAAGCGCCGTCGAAATTGCCCTTGGGCGCGTTGGAATTGTTGTTGGCGACGGTGGTCCTCAAATCGTCGATATTGAGGCCGTAGGAAGCCAGCTGCTGGAGATTGGCCTGGACCCGCACGGCGGGACGGTGGCCGCCGGAAATGCTCACCAGGCCGACGCCGGACAGTTGCGAGATTTTCTGGGCGATACGAGTGTCGGCCAGGTCCTCCACCGTGGTGATGGGCAGCGAGGGCGACGACACCGCGAGCGTGATCACCGGCGCGTCGGCGGGATTGACCTTGGCGTAGATGGGTGGGGTGGGAAGCTGCGGCAACAGGCTGCCGCCGGCATTGATGGCGGCCTGGACTTCCTGCTCGGCGATATCGAGGTTGAGGTTCAGGTCGAATTGCAGGGTGACCACGGAGGAGCCGGCCGAGGAAACCGAGGTCATTTCCTTAAGGCCCGGCATCTGGCCGAATTGCCGCTCCAGGATGGCGGTGACCGAGGTGGTCATCACATCGGGGCTGGCGCCGGGATAGAAGCTCTGCACCTGGATGGTGGGGTAATCCACCTCCGGCAGCGCCGACAAAGGCAGGAACATAAAGCCCACCACGCCCACCAGCATGATGGCGATCATCAAAAGCGATGTCGCGACCGGGCGCAGGATGAAGGGGGCGGAGGGGTTCATGCCTTGCCGGCCCGCGGGCCGCTCACGAAAGATTGCTCATGGCGCGCCGCCAAAGCCGCCACCGCCGCCGCCACGCCGCCCGCCGCGCGGCGCACGGTTCATTGCCGTCGAGCAGCTGCTGGAAAGCGAACTGCGGTTCTGCGCGAGGCAACGCCTCGCGGCGCCGCCGGACTGGCCGGCGCACAATTTGGCGATGTCGGCGCTGCAGGCCTGGATCAACGCGGCCTGGACCTGGCCGCGTGCCGCGGTCGAAGCCGGTGCGGCGCCCGCCGAAGGAGCCTGGATACGCTGGGCCGGACCGGGGATGGAAACTTCGGCGCCATCGCGCAAACGATCGGCGCCGTCCACCACCACCGTGTCGCCGGGTTTGAGACCTTCCAGCACCGCGACCTTGTCGCCGTCCTGCACGCCCAGCTTGACGCTGCGTTGGTTTGCGACCTTGTCGGGCGACACCACAAACACAAAAGTGCCGTCGGCGCCGCGCTGAATGGCGGAAACCGGAATCACCGTCTGGTGCTGCAGCGTGTCCACCAACAGCCGCACATTGACGAACTGGCTGGGGAAGAGCTTTCCGTCGGCATTGTCGAACATGGCGCGCAGCTTGACCGTGCCGGTGGTGGGATCGATCACATTGTCGATGGTAGCGAGGGCGCCGCTGGCGATCTTGGTGGTCTGACTGCGGTCAAAGGCATCCACCGTCAGGGTGGCGCCGGAACCGGCGCGTCCCATCACCTGGGAGATATTGTCCTCCGGCACGGTGAAGATCACCGAGATGGGCGCCAGTTCCGTCACCACCACAATGCCGGTGGTCTGGCCCGCCGAGACGATATTGCCCACATCTACCAGATGGAGCCCGACCCGCCCCGCCACCGGCGAAGTGATCCGCGTATAGCCGAGATTGATCTCCGCGGTCTCGACATTGGCCTGGTCGGTCTGGACGATGCCTGAATCGGCGCGCACCAGCGCCGACTGGGTATCGAGTTGCTGGTTGGAAATCGCGTTTTGCGCCGCGAGCCCCTGGTAGCGTGCCAGGTCCACCCGGGCATTGGCCAGATTGGCCTGGTCGCGCGCCAATTGGCCCTTGGCCTGGTCCAGCGCCGCCTGGTAGGGCCGGGGATCGATCTGGGCGAGCAGGTCCCCCGCCTTCACCATCTGGCCCTCGGTGAAATAAAGCTTGATCAGCATCCCGCCCACCTGGGGCCGCACCGTGGCAGTGGCGAGCGGAGTCACGGTTCCCAGCGCATTGAGGGTGATATTGATGGGGGCATCCTGGGCCGTGGCCACGCCCACCGGCTGGGGCCCGTTATTGAAACCGCGGCGGGGCGCGGGCTTGGGATAGATCGCCCAGATCAGGAGCGCCAAAAGAGCCAGACCCAGGCCGATAAAGAATATGCGGGAGAGGCGGGGATGGCCGCCGCACCAGCGCTTGAAATTCTCCCACCACCCCGATTGCGGCAGCTCGAGACCAGGGTGAATACCAGGGTGAACACCCCGATGGATATCCTTGTTGGTGCTCTCGATGGTCATCGCATGCGTTCCAAAAAGTCTCGGGCGAATTCAGCCAAAGTTAACGGTCAAAAAGCGCCTTTTATGTGCCAGGATCAGGGGTCTAGTCCTCTGGAAATGAACTCAGGATGAATATGTGCCTGAGCTTGGCGCCCCCTGGACCGAGCTTAGGCAGGTTGAACTCCGATAGCAGCCTGATTCCACATAAATTTGTCGAAAGTGTCGTCAGCCGCGGCGAGCGGATTTCCTCGCGATTCCGGTCCGTGGAATTACGCGGGATTTATGATTTGGTTCACCTCCTCCAGAAAGACCTCTTAGCCCGGTTCGCCAACGGCACGCATGTGTGCCCGGTTAATTTCCGTTGACCAAAAGCGAGACCGGGAGATCCGAAAACCCCCGATTTTCGTACCAAAACGGGTCAAAACCGCCCCGATTTTCTGGTCCGGCTCCTGCAGCCGTCGGCCTGAAGCAACTGCTTAGGCTCTCTCGTGACCGTCCAGGATTACTCCCACTCTCCGGCCGAACTTCCCGCCTTCAACGCATTCGGCCTCGCCGCAGAACGCCCCCATGTCGCCGCCAGCAGGATATTGGACCTGGCGGTCTCGATCCTGGCCCTCAGCCTGTGCCTGCCGCTTTTCGCCCTGATCGCGCTCGCCATCCGGCTGGATTCGCGGGGACCGGTGATTTTCCGTCAACGGCGCGCCGGCCAGGGCGGCCGGATGTTCGGCATCCTTAAATTCCGCAGCATGCATGTGCTGGAGGACGGCGCCCATATCCCGCAGGCCATGCAGGGGGACGCCCGCATCACCCGGGTGGGACGTTTCCTGCGCGCGTCCAGCCTGGACGAGTTGCCGCAGCTCTTCAACGTGCTTATGGGGGAGATGGCGCTGGTGGGGCCGCGCCCCCATGCCCTGGCGCATGACGAATATTATTCGGCCCGCATCTCCAACTACCGGGTGCGGCACCTGGTCAAGCCGGGCATCACCGGCTGGGCCCAGGTGCGGGGCCTGAGGGGCGCAACCATCAACCTGGCGGACATGCAGGCGCGCATTACCCACGATGCCTGGTATGTGGCGCACAGGAGCATCTGGCTCGACCTCCTCATCCTTGCCCGCACGCCGCTGGAAGTGCTGCGCCGCCGCAACGCGGTTTAACCGCCGGCACAAATTTTATGGGATTTGTAGTATCCGACCTTGCGCAAGGACTGCCATCCGTATGCGGATCGACCGGATAATTCGTTAACTTTAAGCGCTTAGTGTCGGCGGCAATGTCCGCCTCCGCGCCCCATTTTTCGGTAATCGTTCCGGTCCATAACCAGGCCGTGGCGCTCGGCGGCGCACTCCGGTCGGTGCTGGCGCAGTCCTGCCAGGATTTCGAAATCATCGTGGTGGATGACGGGTCATCGGACGATCCGGCACGGATCGTGGCGGGATTTGATGATCCGCGGATCCGTTTCCTGCGCCAGAGCCACCAAGGCGGCGGCGCGGCGCGCAATGCCGGCATCGATGCGGCCCGCGGCCGTTTCATCGCGCCGCTGGAAGCGGGCGACGTCTTCCTGCCGCATCATCTCGAAAGCATGCAGACGCTTCTGGAAGGCACCCGCAACACGGTCGGCTATGCCCGCATCGTCGTGGACCGCGGACAGGGCCGCACCTCCCTGCGGCCATCGCGGGCGCTGCGCAAGGACGAGAATATGGGCGAGTACCTGCTCTGCGAAGGCGGCTTTGTTCCCATCACCACGCTGGTGGTGGACCGGCTGCTGGCGCGGCGCGTGCGCTACAACACCCAGCTGCGCGCTGCCGAAGGCACCGACTTTGCCTTCCGCCTTTGGCTGGCGGGCTGCAAATTCCTGATGGCAGGCAAGCCCGGCGCGGTGTGGAACCAGACGAGCGATTTGCACCAGCCGTCTTCGCCCGGCCCCTCTCTTCGTACCCAGCGCTTCGGGCTTTGGCTGGAACAGATGAAACCGCACATGACCCGCCGTGCCTGGGTGGGCGGCCGAGGCTGGGCGCTGGCGAAGATGGTGGCGCGCGACGGCAACCGCCAGGAAGCGCTGAAACTCTGCCTCGATGCTTTTTTGCGCGGCTGTTATGGCCCGCGGCTTGCGCCGGTGGTTTTCCTGCAGGTCTGTCTCGATGCCGCGCGCTATCGCAAACTCGCAGATATGACCACCGCCTGGCTCCATTTCGGCCCGCGCGAGCGGGTGGAGAAAGCCGCCCCGCTGGCTTCGCTGAAAAACGCCTGACGGACTCGCTTCCGCGTTTCAGCGCGGCAAGTCGGAAGTCCCCATTAAGAACTCATCCACGCCCCGCGCGCACTGCCGTCCTTCGCGGATCGCCCACACCACCAGCGACTGACCCCGCCGCATGTCGCCGCAGGCGAAGATCTTGGCCTGGCTGGTCTTGTAATGGCCGGTGCCGGCCCTGACGTTGCCGCGGGCGTCGAATTCGACCTCGGCCTGCTCCAGCAGTCCCGCCTTGCGCGGCCCGGTGAAACCCATCGCCAGCAGAACCAGGTCGGCCTTGAGGATGAAGCGGCTTCCCGGAACTTCGACCAGGTTCATCTTCCCGCCATCGCCGATCTGCCAATCGACCCGCGCGCATTCGAGTCCGGTGACTTTTCCGTCCTCGCCGACGACGCGCTTGGTCTGAACCGCGAAGTCGCGCTCGCAGCCTTCTTCCTGGGAAGAAGAGGTGCGCAGCTTGAGCGGCCAGTCCGGCCACACCAAGAGCTTGTTTTCCTTCAACGGCGGCTCGGGCATGATTTCCAGTTGGGTGATGGAAAGCGCGCCATGGCGGTTCGAGGTGCCGATGCAGTCCGAGCCGGTATCGCCGCCGCCGATCACCACCACATGCTTGCCCTTGGCGCTGAGGGTGCCATTGGGAGCCGCCTTGGATTCGGGATCGCCCGCCACCCGCTTGTTCTGCTGGGTGAGGAAGTCCATGGCGAAATGAATGCCCTTGAGGTCGCGGCCCTCGACGGGAAGATCGCGTGGCGCCTCGGCGCCGCCCGCCAGCACCAGCGCGTCATAGTCGGCCAGCAGCATGTCGACCGAAATCCCCATGCCCACTTCGACTCCGGGCCGGAACGCCACGCCCTCCGCCTCCATCTGGCGGATGCGGCGGTCGATCAGGTGCTTTTCCATCTTGAAATCGGGAATGCCGTAACGCAGCAACCCGCCGATGCGGTCGCTCTTCTCGAACACGGTCACCGAATGGCCGGCGCGCGCCAAGTGCTGAGCACAAGCCAGTCCCGCCGGACCTGACCCTACCACCGCCACGGTCTTGCCGGTCTTTTTCGGCGCGATGACCGGCTGGATCCAGCCTTCGTCCCAGGCGCGATCCACGATCTGGCATTCGATGGTCTTGATCGTGACCGGATCGGAATTGATGTTGAGGGTGCAGCTTTCCTCGCAAGGCGCGGGACAGATGCGGCCGGTG
>CAZEFQ010000132.1:0-7639 GCA_964511505.1 uncultured Rhizobium sp. | reverse complement strand
GTGTCGATGATGGCGCCCACCGTCTGCAGCAGCTTCCTGGCGTAGGGCAGGGGTTCAGTCGCCCCGTCCTGGAACATGGGACGTCCGTCCTGGTCCACCAGCTGGATGCGCAGCCCCTGCGGCGTCTGCTCCAGAATCAATTGATGCGAGAGGTTGGCGAGATCCGGATTGTCCTGCACCGATTGGCGGATGGCTTCGGCGGCATGGGCGAAGTCGCCGTCCTGGGCGGAATTGGAATCGGCCGATGAAACGCTGGTGCCGCCGGCGCCCCCTTGCGACTGGCCGGAAGCCAAGGCGCGGGTGTTGGAGGAGGGCGAGGGCGGCGACTGCTTCTGCATCACCGATTGCGCGCCGCCGGCATGAGCATTGTCTTCGCCCATCACCTTGCCGCCAAGCACCCCGCCCGAACCGGACACGGTTTGGGAAATGGATTGGGGCGCGAAATAATCGGCAATGCCGCGCTTCTGTTCCGGCGTGGTGGTGTTGATCAGCCACATCAGAAGGAAGAAGGCCATCATCGCGGTGACGAAGTCGGCATAGGCGACTTTCCAGGCGCCGCCATGATGGCCGCCATGTCCGCCTTTTTTAATGCGTTTGATAATGACCGCGTTGTCGGCCATGCCCACCGCCCTGATTACCCTGGGCGTGGGGAAGGCGGTCTTTTTGCCGCGTCCTGCCAGGCCCAACCGTTTTCCCGATCATGCATACCCCCCCTTAACCGAGTGTGAAGCGGCGGGTAGGGTGCTTAATTATGGCATTTGATATCCGGGCATATCGCGAGGCGCTGGGCAGCTTTCCCACCGGTGTGGCCGTGGTCACGGCGACCCCGCCGGCGGACGCCGGCCAGGCCAAAATATCCGCGGCTGCCCATGTGGGGATCACGGTCAATTCCTTCACCTCGGTTTCGCTCGATCCACCCCTGGTTTTGTGGTGCATGGACCGCAAATCCGGCCGCCATGAGCTGTTTGCCAGAGCCCCTGCTTTCACTGTTAACATTCTGGGAACGGAGCATCGGGCTGTCTCGACGCGGCTGGCGCAGCCCGGCGAGCATGCGCTGGACGGCATCGGCCTGATCGCGACCGAACTCGGCCCTCCCGGCCTGGCCGATTCGCTCGCGATCTTCGAGTGTCTCACCGAGCAAACCTGGGGGGCGGGCGACCACACCATACTTCTGGGCAGGGTGGTGCGGTTCTCCCGGCCCAGCATCAGCGCTCCCCTGGTCTATTTCGCCGGCAAGTACAGCGCACTGGAGCAGGCGAAAACACCCGTCGCCGGCCTTGTGCCGGACAACAAGTAAAGCGGCTTGCGATCTGGCAAAGCCGCCGGTCATGCGATTGCCGACATTGGCAAAAGCCAATCCTTCCGGAAATTGACTGAGATTTTTTGCCGGTTCAATTTTGACCCCGCCAACAAGGTGTAGCCGCTCATGACAAACCGCGCGCTTCGGGTTCTGCTGGTCGCGGTCTTGCTGTTGGCGCTGGTTGGGACTTGTATTTATTTTTTCTTGCTTCCAGGCCTCTCCAAGGCGCGCCAGGAACCTTCGCGGTTGGAAACGGAAATCGCCAGCTGGCTCTTGGATCATAGCGTTCCCGCATCCGAAGCGCGCGCGGCCAATCCGCTGGGGCCGAAGGTCGCTGATGCCGATATAACCGCGGGCCGCGACCTCTTCCGCCAGAAATGCGAGGTCTGCCACGCCTATGACGGCAGCGGCAAAACCGAGATCGGCCCCAACGTATATCCCCGCCTGCCGGTGTTGCGTGACGTGGTGCCTTCCATGTCGGATGGCGAAATCTTTTATCACATCCGCAACGGCATCCGGAACACGGCGATGCCGGCCTGGAATTTCCCCGATCGGCAGGTGTGGCAACTGGTGGGCTTTCTTCGTCATTTGCCGATGGTGGCGTCCCAGGCCAACGAAGCCATCGCCGCAACCCAGGAGGCCGCGGTCAACGGCGCGCATTATGTCGGCTCGCAAGCCTGCCGTTCCTGCCACCAGGACATTTATGACCGCTGGAGCAAGACGCGCATGGCCAACATCGTGCGCGACCCCAAAACCCATGCCGACGCCTTCGCCGCGGACCCCACCACCGCGCCGCCGGAGCTTCGTTTCGACAAGAACGATGTCGCCTTTGTTTATGGCAGTCACTGGAAGCAGCGCTACTTCAAGAGATCCGGCGATACCTACGTGCCGCTGACGGCGCAATTCAACCTCGACACCAAGCAGTGGTCGAAATATCACGTCGCCGACAATCAAGATTGGTGGGCCAAGCTCTATCCCGATCCGGCGGGCGACAATTCCGCCCGTCCCACCGGGCCGCTCTGCGATGGCTGCCACTCGGTCAATTACAATATCGACACCAAACAAGTGAGCGAATGGAATGTAGGTTGCGAGCAATGCCATGGCGCGGGCTCGGCCCATGTCGCCGATCCGGTCAAGGCCACCATCCTCAATCCCGCCCGGCAGAATTATGTCCAGGCCAACGACACCTGTATCCAGTGCCATTCCCAGGGTCAGCCGCTTTCAAATCCGATCAAGGGCAAGAATTACGACTGGCCGGTGGGCTATCACGCCGGTCTTAAACTGGCCGATTTCTGGAAACTGGAGCCGCACACGCTGGGCGAAACCAGCTTCACCCATTTCCCCGATGGCACCGCGCACAAGAACCGCATGCAGGGCAATGATTTCGTGCAGAGCCTGATGTATGAGCGCGGCATCACCTGCTTCTCCTGCCATGACGTGCACGGGACCGCGAATGACGCGCTATTGAGAGAGCCGGCCGACAACAATCAGATGTGCCTCACCTGTCATGGGCCCAACACCCAGAACGGGCCGCACGCCGTCTCCATAGCGGCGCATACGCATCATCCGGCGAACAGCCCGGGCAGTCAGTGCGTGGCCTGCCACATGCCGAAGATTCTCCCTGAATTGCCGGGCGGACCTTTCATCTCCACCCACACATTCCATTTCGTGACGCCGGCGGAGACGGATGCCCTGAAAATCCCCAATGCGTGCAACGCCTGCCACAAAGACAAGGACACCGCTTGGGCCAGCGCAGCTTTGGCGAGATGGGATGACCGTTCGCCCTGGCGGATGCGCGGTTCGCCCTAAGAATCGGCAAGCCTGGAGTCCAAGGCTGGCCATGTGGCGGCAGCGTGTTGGCGTGGCGCCCGCATCACAGGTGTTAACAACCCACAGAAGCCTGTCACAATAAACGGCAGGAATCCCGGTTTTCCGCCGGTTTTCACGACGCCTGTCATATTACTTTCACGGAATTGTCATGTCCCTGTTGTGCTGCGCTGCGATCCCACCGGCGCGCAAAAGCTGACACACAAGAGGGATATTCAAGCGATGATGACGGCGAAAAATTACTGGATGGCAGGCGCTGCTCTTCTGGCCTTGACGGCTTACGCGCAAGCAGCCGGGACCAAGACCATCGATGCGCGGACCAATTCCAACCCGGCGCCGGCAACCGCCGAAAAGCCGGTTCAACTGGCGCAGAATGTGCCCATCCAGAATCCGCCGCCTGCCGCCAATGCCCAGCCGGCGGGAAACACCAACCTGGAAGGAAGGGTGCGGGCGTTGGAAGACCAGCTGCAGAACATGCAGGACCGCGCCAGCTCCGACCGCACCAGGCTTTCCACCCTGGAGCAAAGCTACAATTATGCGGCTTGGACTTTTGATAACGGCCGGCCGACTCTGGCCACCGGCGACGGCAGGTTCACCATGTCCATCCGCGTCCGCTTCCAGAGCGACTTTGCCGGCTTCGACCAATCCTCCACCCACCCCACCGGCTTTGCCGGCCCCTCCGACCTGTCTTCCGGCATGGTGATCCGCCGTGCCTATTTCGGCGTGGAAGGCAAGGTCTATAACGATTTCTGGTATGAGCTGCGCTTCAACGGCGGCGGCAGCAATGGCGGCTTGAACCCAACCTGCACGGCGAGCACCGCAACCACCATTTCCACCCCGCCGGGCGGCACCGCGACCTCCACCTCCAGCTGCTCCATCGGCGGCATCCAGTCCGGCAGTGAAGGTGACCCGCTGCTCAACAAGGCGGTGATCACCTACACCGGCATTCCCAACATGCACATCAATGTCGGCATCATCGAGCCCGACTTCAATTTCGAAGGTTCGCTCTCCACGGCTTCGCTGATCTTCCTGGAGAAGCCCGAGATCGACGATATCGCCCAGGACTCGTTCGGCGGCGATGCCTATCGCCGCGGCATCGAAGTGGTTTGGGGCAAAACCGACGCCTTGTGGCCGGGCGACAACATCACCGCTTCCTTCGCCTTTGACGGCGCCAAGAACGGCTCGGCTGCCGGCCATGGCAATGGCGGCGATGAGCAGACCAACTTCTTGGGCCGCGTCACCGACCGTTTCTGGTCCGACGGCATCAGCAACCTGCAGATCGGCGCCAGCTGGGCCTATGTTCCTTATACCGGCAGTACCGCCGGCGGCGGCGTTCAGGCGTTCAATTTCCAGGACCGTCCGCAGATCCGCGTGGACGGCACCCGCCTGATCTCGACCGGCAATATCGCGGCCAAGACCGGCCATATGTATGCCTTCGAAGCGGCGGGCAATATCGAGAATTTCTTCCTGGCCGGCGAATATGCCAACTTCATCGCCGACCGTCAGTGCGGTTCGCTGAGCGCCAGCCTGGTGGCGCGCTGCACCTCGTCCACGGCCGTGGTTGACCATCCCAATGTCAGCGGCTGGTATGTGGAAGGCACCTGGGTTCTGACGGGCGAGACGCGCACCTATTCGCCCATGTCTCTCGCCAATGACGTCGCCACCTTCAATATGCCGGTCCCGTCGCGGCCCTTCTCGCTCTCGGGCGGCAGCTGGGGCGCCTGGGAGTTGGCGGCGCGCTACAGCGACACCGATTTGAACTGGCATGCAGGCCAGCTGGCCAGCACCACGCAGCTCGCAGGCATTCTGGGCGGAGAGGAACGCGACATCTCCTTCGGTGTTAACTGGTATCCCAACCGCAATATCCGGTTGATGGTGGACGACACCATCGTCAAAGTTAAGAAGGGCACCGCCGCCATTCCGGACCGCGACGGCCAAGATCTCAACATTGTGGGCGTCCGCCTGCAATTCGCCAACTAGATCAATGAACCAGCCAAATTGAAAAGGAGCTCTCGATGAACAAGCACTTCAAGGCCGTGATCGGCGCGGTGGCGGGTATCGCCATGGCGGCGGGCGCGGCGATGGCGGCGGACATAACCGGCGCCGGCTCGACCTTCGTGTTCCCCGTGATTTCCAAATGGGCGGCCGTTTATAAGGGCCAGTCCGGCAACGGGCTCAATTACCAGTCGATCGGTTCGGGCGGCGGCATCGCCCAGATCAAGGCCAAAACCGTCACTTTTGGCGCCACCGACAAGCCGCTGACCAGCAAGGAATTGGCGGCCGCGGGCCTCACCCAGTTTCCGGTGGTGATCGGCGGCATCGTGCCGGTGGTGAATATTCGCGGCGTCGGCCCCGGCCAGCTTGTGCTGGACGGCAATACGCTGGTTGGCATCTTCATGGGCAAGGTCAGCCGTTGGGACGATCCCGCGATCAAGAAGCTTAATCCCGGCGTCAATCTGCCGGGGCAGGCCATCGCCATCGTGCACCGCTCCGACGGCTCGGGCACCACCTTCCAGTTCTCCACCTATCTCTCGCGGGTGAGCAAGGACTGGGCGGCCAATGTCGGCGCGGACACGGCCATTGATTGGCCCACCGGCATCGGCGCCAAGGGCAATGAGGGCGTGGCTGGCAATGTCGCCCAGATCGCGGGCTCCATCGGTTATGTCGAATATGCCTATGCCAAGCAGAACCACCTTTCCTACACCAAGATGGTCAATCATGACGGCAAGACGGTCGAGCCCAACGCGGACAGTTTCCGCGCCGGTGCGGCCAATGCCGATTGGGTCGGCGCGGCCAAGAACGATTTCTACGTGTTGTTCCTGGATTCGCCCGGCGCCACGTCCTGGCCGATCACGGCGACGACTTTCGCCCTGGTCTACAAGCAACCGCCGGATCAAGCCGCTACCGCCGAGGCCCTGAAATTCTTTAAATGGGGCTTTGACAAGGGGCAGGATCTGGCCCTGGGGCTGGACTACATCCCGCTGCCGGACAACGCCACCAAGGCCATTGAGGCCAGCTGGAAAGGCATCCAGGGTTCCGGAATGTAAGCCATATGATCCCGCCATAGCGGGCATGCGCAGCCGGCGGTTTCCCCCGCCGGCTGTTTGCTTTAAGGCCGGATTCCCGGACTTTCGGCTGGTTTTCCCGACAAATCCCCCGAATGCTGACGCGGATTATTTATCAATCGTTATGATCTTGCACGTTATGATAACGCAGCTTATTTATTTGCAGACATACAGGGAAAACATGACCAAGACCGACCCGAATTTTGACCGGGACCTGCTGTTCCTGCTGCATGACGTGGCGCGAATGCAGCGAACCCGGTTCGACCGCTGGGCGCGGACCTATGGCCTGACCAGGGCGCAAGGGGTGATCCTGTTCCGCCTCTCCCGCCAGCCTTGCCTTTCCCAGGCTGAGATGGCGGCGATCCTGGAAGTGGAGCCCATCACGGTGGGACGGCTGGTGGACAGGTTGGAGGCGCGCGGGCTGATCGAGCGCCGCGCCGATCCCGCCGACCGTCGGATCAAGCGGCTGCATCTCTTGCCGGCGGCGGCGGAGATTGTCGCCAAGATCGAAGCCTATCGCAGCGAAATCAGCGATTACCTGCTGGACGGCATCAGCGGCGCGGCGCGTGAGACCGCCGTCCAGGTGCTGTTGCAGATGAAGAACAAGCTCGCCCTGGAAAGTTCCGGCCAGGACCTTGCGGTTGGAGGAGAATAGAATGGCTACGGTTGAATCCTCGAACCGGATACGGGGCGCGGCTTTTGACGCCGCTCCGGACAAGACCGCGGCAAAACCGGTGGACAGGGCTTTCCTGCGCCGCGTCCTGATGCTCTCCGGCGTGATCCTGGTGGCGGCGGCCAGCGCCTATTTTTATCTCACCGGCGGGCGCTATGTCAGCTCCGACGATTCCTATGTCCATGGCAACAAGCTGATGGTCTCGACCGATGTCTCGGGCCTGATCCAGAGCGTGAACGTGAAGGAAGGCCAGCAGGTGAAGAAGGGCGATGTGCTCTTCTCCCTCGACCCCAAGCCGTTCGAGATCGCGCTCGACAATGCCCGCGCCATGCTCGCCCAGGCAACCCAGGACGTGGAATCCGCCCGCGCCACCTATCGCGCCGCGCTGGGCCAGATCGAGGCCCAGAAGGCGCAGGTGGCGCTGACCAAGCAGACCTATGACCGTTATGCCGCGCTGGCGACGCAGAACGCCATTGCCGCCACCACGGTGGACCAGGCCCGGGGCGCCATGTTGAGCGCGCAAGCGACCTTGGTGTCGCTGCAGCAGACCGCCGCCACCGATCTCGCCAAGCTCAACGGCGATCCCAACATGCCGGTGGAGAAATCGCCGGGCTATCTCAAGGCCAAGGCGGCGGCGGACGAGGCGCAGCGCCAGCTCGACCACGCCACGGTGCGCGCGCCTTTCGGCGGCACGGTGGGCGAGGTGGATTCGCTCCAGCCCGGCACCCTGGTGATCTCGGCCCTGTCGGCCTTCACCACCACCAGCGCGGTCGG
>CAZEFQ010000131.1:0-7742 GCA_964511505.1 uncultured Rhizobium sp. | reverse complement strand
CAAGAAGACCCGCGTCATTCCCCGCCAGTTGCAGCTTGATCCGGTCAGCGACCGCCCGGTGCATGTGGATTTCATGCGCCTGGCCGAAGGCGCGTCGGTGCGGCTGGAGATTCCGGTGCACTTCAAGGGCCAGGGCGAATCGCCGGGCCTGAAGAAGGGCGGCGTGCTCAATATCGTGCGCCATGAAATGAATGTGATCTGCCCGGCGGATAATATTCCCAAGGCGATTGAAGTGGATGTCTCCAGCCTGGACATTAATGGCTCGCTGCATTTGACCGACCTCACCCTGCCCAAGGGTGTGAAGGCGCTGATCCGCGGCCGTGACGTCACCATCTGCTCCATCGTGGCGCCCACCAGCGTGATCGAAGAGCAGCGTGCTGCCGCTGCTGCGGCTGCCGCCGCTGCTGCAGCTCCGGTGGCCGCGGAAGGTGCGCCGGCCGAAGGCGCAGCCCCGGCCGAAGGCGCCGCGCCTGCAGCCGCGGGTGCCGCCGCGCCGGCCGCTGCCGGTGCCAAGCCTGCCGCCGCCGCGCCAGCCAAGAAGTAAGACCGCGCGCGGAGGCGCGAGCCTTCGATGGCCGAGATTCCTTTGCTCCTGGCAGGCCTGGGCAATCCCGGCGCGCAATATGCGCTCAACCGCCACAATGCCGGTTTCATTTTCGCCGATGCGATCCATGCCGAATATGGCTTCGGGCCCTGGCGCGGCAAATTCGAGGGGCTGATCGCGGAAGGCGCGCTGGGCGGACGCAAGACCTATCTGCTCAAGCCCCAGACTTACATGAATGAAAGCGGCCGCAGCGTTTCCGCGGCGCTCAACTTCTTCAAGCTGCCGCTTACCGCCCTGGTGGTGGCGCATGACGAGATCGACCTGGCGGCAGGCAAGCTGAAAGTGAAGACCGGCGGCGGCGATGCCGGGCAGAACGGCCTGCGCTCCATCACCGCAGCGCTGGGCCCGGACTATCGCCGGGTGCGCATCGGCATCGGCCATCCCGGCGAGAAGCATCTGGTCACCGGCCATGTGCTGCAGAATTTTTCCAAAGACGACATCGCCTGGTTCAAGCCCATGCTGGACGCCATGGTGGAAGCCGCACCGCTTCTTGCGAAAGACGATGACGCGGGTTTCATGAGCAAGGTGGCTTTGCTGCTGGCTCCGCCAAAAGAACCAAAAGAGAAGAAACCGAAGAAAGACGCGTAATGGGCTTCAAGTGCGGCATCGTAGGCCTTCCCAATGTGGGCAAATCCACCCTGTTCAATGCGCTCACCCAGACCGCGGCGGCGCAGGCGGCGAATTATCCCTTCTGCACCATCGAGCCCAATGTGGGCGATGTCGCGGTGCCGGACGAGCGGCTGGAGACGCTGGCCAAGATCGCCGGTTCGGCGGAGATCATTCCCACCCGCATCACCTTTGTCGATATCGCCGGCCTGGTGCGGGGCGCTTCCAAGGGCGAGGGCCTGGGCAACCAGTTCCTGGCCAATATAAGGGAAGTGGATGCGGTGGCGCATGTGCTGCGCTGTTTTGTCGATGACGACATCACCCATGTCGAGGGCCGCATCGACCCCATCGGCGACGCCGAGACGGTGGAAACCGAATTGATGCTGGCCGACTTGGAAAGTCTGGAAAAGCGCATCACGCCCTTGGAGAAGAAAGCCAAGTCGGGCGAGAAGGAAGCCAAGGAGCAGCTTGCCCTGATGATGAAGGCGGTGACGCTGTTGCGTGAGGGCAAGCCGGCACGGCTGGCGGAGCTGACCCCGGAAGAGCGCGGGCCCTACAGCCGGCTGGGGCTGATGACCGCCAAACCCGTTCTGTATGTCTGCAATGTCGAGGAAGCTTCGGCGGCCAACGGCAATGAATATTCCGCCAAGGTCGAGGCCAAGGCCAAGGCCGAGGGCGCCCGCGCCGTGGTGATCTCGGCCCGAGTGGAAGAAGAGATCGCCCAGCTTCCCAATGAGGAGCGCAAGGATTTTCTGGATTCTTTGGGGCTGGAAGAGCCCGGCCTCAACCGCATGATCCGCGCCGGCTATGAGCTTCTGGGCCTGCTCACTTTCTTCACTGTCGGTCCCAAAGAGACCCATGCCTGGACCGTGACGCGCGGCTCACGCGCGCCCCAGGCGGCCGGGGTCATCCATACCGATTTCGAGCAGGGCTTCATCCGCGCCGAGACCATTGCTTATCCCGATTATGTTGCCAACAAGGGCGAGGCTGGCGCGCGTGATGCAGGCAAATTCCGGTTGGAGGGGAAGGATTACGTGGTTGCCGACGGGGATGTGATGCATTTCAGGTTCAATAATTAGTCGATACCTGACCCAGAATCCAACCTTCCCAATTGCGAACATATAGGTGAGTGGGCGCGCCTTCAGCCCTTCTTCCGTCGGCGACGTCTATCATTCCTAAGAGCCCAATTAACGCATCAAAGGCGTCTTCGCCTTGCGCTCCACAACGCTCAAAGCCGGATTCAATTTCGACTTGGCATTGTGGTTCGAAATGAACACCAGAGCGTTTGGCCCAGGCGCAAAGCACCGCATATTGCTGTCGCCTACCCTCTACTGATCGCTTGCTACTGCTTCGAAATTTAACTCCGATATGTCGGTATGCCTCCGCCGGATAAGTTTCGGCAATGATCAACTGTTTGCGTTTAATCAATTCGTCCAAGGGTCCACCGAACGGCCACAGAAGAGCACCTCGCTGCGTTGCTGGATTGAGAATTTCCTTCCAGCCGGTAATCGCTGCCTTTCCAACCTGCTTCGCGCCCAAAGTCCAAAAGAGCGAACAGGCAGCCGGCCGATCCGGGACTCCTATTTCGCAAACACGTAAAAGTTCGTCACGTGATTCGAAGTCCAGCCCTGCAACCAAATGGTCGAGCCTCTTTCCGCCCGGTTTGTTCGGATAAAACGGCCTATGTATCGATATGGACGATCGATCATTGCAAACCTCGTAAAAGTCACGCCAAACGCCCTGCCCGAATTTAGGTAGCGCTTCCGGAAATGACTCGAGTTTGGCGGCCTTGGCAAACGCCGCTGGAACACCAATTGGAAAATCAAATCCGGCCAGCGTTCTTGTTTCTTTGCCTGCCGCTACGATCTGTCTGAGAAAAATTTCCGTTGGCGCAACCTGATCGGGAACAGAGACTTTCCAGCCTCTTGGCTCTTTCTTAGCCGACGCCACCCAACGCTTCCGCTCATCCTTGCTCCAATCAGCATGAAAGAGCGTTTCAAACACTATCTCAAACTCGCCTCGATATTTCCGCCATCGACCGTAATCACGGCGGCGGTGGTCTTGGTGGCGGTGGCGAGATAGACGAAAGCGTCAGCCACGTCTTCCGCCGTCACTTCGCGCTTCAGGAGATTTCCGCTCATATAGTCGGTCTCGGAGAGGCCGCGCGCCTTGGAGCGGGCCGCCACCATTTCGTCGGTCAAGAGCCCCGTGCGGATGCGGTCGGCATTGACCGCATTGGCGCGGATACCGTCCTTGCCGTGATCCAGGGCATATTGCTTGACCAGGAACAGGGTGGCCGCCTTGGGCAGGCCATAAGGCCCGAAATCCTTGCCCGGATTGACCGCCTGTTTTGAGGTGTTGAACAAGAGGCAGCCGAAGGTCCCTTGCGCCTGCATGATGCGGGTGGCGTTCTGCGCCACGCTCTGATGCGCCCAGAAATTCAACTCAAAGCTTTTGCGCAGGGTCTCGTCATCCACCTTGCCGATGGTGCCCTGCCAGGCCGCGCCGGCATTGGAGACGACGATATCGACGCCACCGAATTTGCTCACCACCTTGTCGAAAGCGGCTTTCACGGATGCGGGATCGGTGACATCGCAGCCCACGGCCAACGCCTTGCCGCCGATCTTCTTGGCCACGGCCTTGGCCGCTTCCTCGTCACGGTCCAGGATGGCGATCTCGGCGCCTTCCTTGGCCATGGCGCGCGCCGTGGCGGCGCCGATGCCTGAGCCGCCGCCGGTGATCAGGGCCACCTGGCGGGAAAGCGGCTTTTCGTTCGACTTGCCCAGCTTGGCCTGTTCCAGGGACCAATATTCCACTTCGAACATGTCGAAGTCGGAGATGGAGCGGTATTCGCCGATGGCCTCGGCGTCGCTGATCACGGCAATCGCATTCTCGGCAATGTCGGCGGCTATTGCCGCGTCCTTGGCGGTGGCGCCCACCCCGAACATGCCCACACCCGGCACCAGGATCACCCGCGGCAGGGGATCGAGCTCCTTCTTCTTGACCGGGCTTTTCTGGTTGTTGGTCTCGAAATAGCGGTGATAGCGGGCGACAAAGCCATCCACCGCCTCGCGCACGTCTTTCGCCCATTGATCCAGCTTGCCCGCTTCCGGGGCGGGCACGATCAAAGGCCAGTTCTTGGTGCGGATGGTGTGGTCGGGTGTCACCACGCCGACCTGGCTGTAGCGCGCAAGCTCGGCGCCATTCACATAGTTCAGGATCGCGTCATTGACACGGAAATCCAGCAATTGCCGCTTGGCGGTGCCGGCCAGGGCATTCTTTTCGATGGCTACAGCGCCGCGCAGGATGGGCGCGATCTCGGGCAGGGAGGCGATCTTGGCGGGCAGCGCCGCCTGGGCCAGCTTCTTGCGCTGACGGGTGAGCCGCTCTTCCGCCATGGTGACGAATTCGATCATGCGGGAATAGGCCTGTTCGGCGCTGTCGCCCACAGTGAAGATGCCGTGCTGGAGCAGCACCAGGCCTTCCACCTTGGGATTCCTGTCGAAGACATCGGCCACGGACTTGGCCAGGGCGAAGCCGGGAATGGTGTAGGGCACATAGGCGACGCGGTCGCCATAGACTTCTTGCACCAACGCCTTGTTGTCGGGCTGGTCGGTCAAGGCCAGCACCGCCGTGGAATGGACATGATCGATGAATTTGTGCGGCAGGAAGGCGTGCAGCAGCGTCTCCACCGAGGGATTGGGCGCGCTGGAATCGAGCAGGTTGATGCGCTGGTAATTGACCATGTCCTCGTCGGAGAGCTTGTCCAGCTTGCGCAGTTTGCGCAAAGGCTCCAGCCGCACAGCCGGCAGGCCGGCCGGCTCGATCACCCCCATGTCCCAGCCCGAGCCCTTGATGCAGATCACATCCACGTCTTCGCCCAGCTGGTCTTTGACCTTGGTCTTGACGGAGGTGTTGCCGCCGCCATGCAGCACCAAGCGCGGGTCGGAACCCAGCAGACGCGTTGTGTAGGTGCGCACCGCCAGGTCGGCGTTGACGCCCTTGGGTGCATAATCGGTGACGAATTTCTGCGCCTCGGCGGCGTTCCAACGGGACTGCATGGCAATTCTCGCTAGCTCAAGATTTTTTTTGTTTGGCCTACCGCTTCGCTACTTGAGGCCACTGGAAAAAGGCTGCGTAAGCCTTCCGGGGTGGCGGCGCAAGTCCCGCTTTCGGTGATGAAGCCGGTCACCAGCCGCGCCGGCGTCACGTCAAAGCCGGGATTGGCGGCGCCCGAACCGGGGGCGGCAATCTCCACTGTCACAACACCGCCATCTTTGGTGCGGCCGGTCATTTTCAGCACTTCGTCCTCAGAGCGTTCCTCGATGGGAATGTCCCGGCCTGAGGCAAGCGTCCAGTCGATGGTGGAACTGGGCAGGGCCACATAGAAGGGGACATTGTTGTCGCGCGCGGCCAGCGCCTTCAGATAGGTGCCGATCTTGTTGGCGACATCGCCATTGGCGGTGACCCGGTCGGTGCCGACGATCACCATGTCCACCTCGCCCGCCTGCATGTAATGGCCGCCGGCATTGTCGGCCAGGATGGTGTGGCTGACGCCATGGCTGCCCAGTTCGAAGGCGGTGAGTGAGGCGCCCTGGTTGCGCGGCCGCGTCTCGTCTACCCAGACATGGAGGGGAATGCCGGCATCATGCGCCAGATAGATGGGCGCGAGCGCGGTGCCGTAATCCACCGTCGCCAGCCAGCCGGCATTGCAGTGGGTGAGAATGTTGAGCTTGCGTTTTTTCCTGGCGGCGATTTCGCGGATGATCTTGAGGCCATGTTCGCCGATGGCCCGGCTCATCGCTTCGTCTTCATCGGCAATCGCGGCGGCCTCTTTCCAGGCCAGCGCCGCGCGCTCGGCCCGAGGCCGGTTCAGCAACGCATCGCGCATCCGGCCCAGCGCCCAGCGCAGATTGATGGCGGTGGGCCGCGTCTCCGCCAGCATGTCATGGATGCGGGTGAGATTTTCATCGGAAGCGTCGTGGCGCATCGCCAAGGCCAGGCCGTAAGCGCCCACGGCGCCGATCAAGGGCGCGCCGCGGGTCTGCATGCTGCGGATGGCATGGGCGGCATCATCCGCCGATTTGAGCGTGAGGGTCACGAATTCGTGCGGCAATTTGGTCTGGTCGATGATGCCGAAAGCATCTTTGCCGATAGGCCAGACCGAGCGGTAATGTCGCCCTTTGATTTTCACTTCGGTTCCGTAGCCTTCATCGAGGGATATTCGCGGAATTTCGCGTACCAGGCCGACAATTTGGGGCGTGACGCCCGCCAATCAAGGTCAGGCAGGCGAAAATCGATATAGCCCAGGGCGCAGGCGGCGGCGATTTCCCCGATGGTGGGCGGATCGGTGAATTTCATCCGTTCCAGCGCGTCCAGCCCCGCCTCCACCGCTTTCATGTGATGGGCGATCTGGGCCTGGTTGGGCGCCGCTTGCCGGCCCTCCACGACCCGCGCCACCGCTGCGTCGGCGATGCCGTCGGCCAGGGCATGCAGGCCCGCCGATTTCCAGCGGCCATTATTGTCTTTCCACAAGCTCATGCCGGGAAAGAATTTCCCGCCGCCGACATGATTCAAATATTCGCAGATCACCGGGGAGTCGATCAGCACCGAGCCGTCGTCCAGCACCAAAGCCGGAATCTTGCCCAGGGGATTGATGCGGCGGAACTCATCCTGGTCTTGCGGACGCGGCACGACCTCCAGCTTCAGGCCCAGCTCATGGGCGATCACCATCGCCTTGCGGGTGAAAGGCGAGATCGGCGTGCCGTAGAGTTTCACTGTCTCAGACTCCCAACGCTGTCATGGCCCGGAAATCCGGCCATCCAAGTGACGCAGCCTCTCTTGCGGAATATCAGCATGTTTCACCTGCCGCTCGCCCAAGCTCGCGGCGTTCGTCGCTCGAAATGATACACTGGATCATTTCGCCCCCCCGTGGCGGTCGCTCCTCAAGGATGGCCCGCATTTGCGGGCCATGACAAGTTTGATTTGAAGTGGACGGACGCAGCTTAGTGGCCCTCGAAGGCCACCAGGGCGCTGACATTCTTGCCCATGGCGCGCAGCTTGTCGGCCCCGCCCAGTTCCGGCAGGTCGATGATGAAAGAGCAGCCGATCACGTCGGCTCCGGCGCGTTCCAGCAGCCGGATACCCGCCGCCGCGGTGCCGCCGGTGGCGATCAGATCGTCGACCAGCAGCACCCGGTCCCCTTGCTTGAGGGCATCGGTGTGGATCTCCACCCGGTCGGTGCCGTATTCGAGCGCGTAATCCTCGCCGATCACGGTATGGGGCAGTTTGCCTTTCTTGCGCACCGGGATGAATCCGACGCCCAGCTGATGCGCCACCGCGCCACCCAGAATGAAGCCGCGCGCTTCCAAGCCTGCCACCTTGTCGATCTTCATGCCGCAATGCGGCTGCACCATCGCATCCACCGCGGCGCGAAAGGCGCGCGGATGGCCCAGCAGCGTGGTGATGTCCCGGAACATGATCCCTTTCTTGGGATAATCGGGAATGGTGCGGATGACGCTTTTGAAGTCCA
>CAZEFQ010000130.1:0-53911 GCA_964511505.1 uncultured Rhizobium sp. | reverse complement strand
GGCCGTTCCGCCTGCTTGGGGATGAAGTAATACATGATCCCCAGGAAGCCGGCAGTGAGGAAGAAGCCCACCGCATTATGACCATACCACCATTGCGTCAGCGCGTCCTGGACACCGGAAAACAGGGAATAACTTTTGGTTTCCAGCAGCGACACCGGCAGCGAAAGGTTGTTGACCACATGCAGCACCGCGATAGTGATGATGAAGGCAAGATAGAACCAGTTCGCCACATAGATATGCGGCTCCTTGCGCTTCCACAGCGTACCCAGGAAGGTGAGCAGGTAACAGACCCAGACGATGGTCAGCCAAAGGTCGGCATACCATTCCGGCTCGGCATATTCGCGCGACTGGGTGATGCCTTCCAGATAGCCGGTACCGGCGATCACGATAAAGACATTATAGCCCCAAAAGACCAGCCAGGAGAGCGAGCCCCCGAACAGGCGTGCGCGTGAGGTGCGCTGCACGACATAGAAAGAGGTGGCGATCAGCACATTGCCGCCGAAGGCGAAGATCACCGCGGAAGTGTGGAGCGGCCTCAGCCGCCCGAAATTGGTCCAGGGCAGGTCGGGGAAATAAAGCAGATGGGGGAAGCAAAGCTGGAGCGCGATGATCAGCCCGACCGCCATGCCGGCGATACCCCAGAAGGTGGAAGCGATCACGCCTGCCTTCACCACATCGTCGGCATAGAAACGTGTCTCGTCCGGCGGCACGCGTCCTACGTAGTTCCACATATACCAGACCGAGATGGCGGCCATGCAGGCGCCGAAGGTCCAGGCCTGCTCCACCATGCGGGGATCCGGGGAGCGCGCCGCTTCAATGATCGCCGCCAGCAGCCCAAACAAGAGCGTCAGGGGCACGAAAAGATGATCGAGCCGCAGGGAATCGGCGCGGGCAGTCGTCGAAACGCTCATTAAATCCTCTCTTTAAGGCGCATTTGACCGTGATCCGCTGTCCTCGCCTTGATGCCGATCAAGCCTTGAGCGGGAACACACTGCAGATATGGCGGAAGAAGCTTTGCGCGGGCGCCGCGTACCAAAACAGGACGGCCATGACGGCGCAGAACATGACGAGGACGCCGATGGCGGCCATCAGCCACAACCTGGAAAAATCGGCGCGACAGCAGGCCGGCCTGGTCCCGCCGCGAGGCGCGGTCGCCGCCAGTCCCAGGGGGACGATAATGAGCAAGGCGAGCAGGCAGCAAAGCATGGTATTGAATGACAGAAGCTGTGGTGCTGCGGATTGATCGCGGTCAAACCGGTCCCAGCCTTGCGGCAGGCAAATCTCCGTGCGATGCGTTTTTTTTAAAGGGAAAGGAGGAAGAACCCACGCCTCAGAGCCGTGAGATCGGCATAAACGCGGACTGCCGCCAAGCCGGCCGCTTTTAACTATTTAAGCAAGACGGCGACTGCTTGATTTTGCCCGGCCGTCACGGCTCGCGAAGACTGAGAATATAAGCGGAAACATTCCTGATCTCGTTGCGGCTCAGGCTGTAGTCCGGCATTTTTCCATGGGACGTGCTCAGGAACACCTGAAGGCTGGTGGCCGTTGTGCTGCTCATCTTGGCAACCGAAACGAAGGAGGGAACGGCATCATTGCGCGCGCCGGGTTGCTCCTTGCCGACCTGGTGGCATCCCGCACACCAAGTCGTGGCGATGTGCTCTCCCGCCGCGATATCCTGGGCCGTGGCCGCATTCGACGCGATGGCGGTCAGCGCGCCCGCCAACAACGCCGACAAGACTTTTTTTTGCCGAACGATAGTTTTCACGGTTCAATTCTCCCAATCCTCACATAGTATTCCGCATTCCGGGATCCGGATCATTGACACCGATCAAAAGGAGCGGCCGCTCCCTCTTATTTCATCACCATCTATTTCATCCCTGGCTATTTTCTCGCCGCCCGTTTGATCGCCGTCAAAGTCAGCCCGCAAGGGCAGCTCCAGATTACTGGTGGGAATGGGAGTATCAGACATGAACGCATTTTTGACCGGCGCGGTTCTTGCTTACGGCTTAACCGCCTTTGCAAGTCTGCCCGCGATCGCCCAGGAAGCCCCGCCGGAAGCCCTGGTGCGGAGTTGCGAGGTCTGCCATGCCGAGAGCGCCCGCCAGGCGGATACTCCCCGGCTCAACGGCCAGCAGAGGGACTATCTCCTCCTGCGGCTCAAGGAATTTCTCGATCCTACCCGCGGCACGCCGCATTCCAACCGCATGATGTGGCCCAATGCCACCCGGATCAGCGACGATCAGGCGGCCCAGCTGGCCACCTATTTTAGCCGCCAGGTTCCCACCCAGGCCAATGGTTTTGGGCCCGTCGCGGAAAAGGGTGCGGCGATCTATCAGCACGGTGATACGCCGGATATTCCGGCCTGCGCCACATGCCATGGGCCCAAGGGTGAAGGGTTGGGTCAGACGCCGCGCATTGCCGGCCAAAGGGAGGATTACCTGGTCGGACAGTTGCAGGCCTTTTCCGTGACCGCCCGGGTCGGCAGCCCTATGAACCACCACGCCTGGGACATGACCCTGGACCAGATCAGGGCCCTCTCCGCCTATTTGGCCCATAACTAGGGCAGTTCCGGCATTCCCCGGGGTTACTTAATTGTCGCGCGATGACGGGCGCAACGGCGACGCCGGCCGGATCACGCGCCTTAAGGAAAATCATTCAGTTGGAAAGCAGTGTGCAGCGGTCTGGCGACATCATGAGGTCCATGGTTACGCCGCCGAAGCCCCACTCGCGCAGCCGGCTATGGCTGTACGCGCCTGCCACGACCAGGTCGCAGGCAAGATCGTCGAATACGCGATAAAGACTGTGGGTGTCGCTCTTTTCGGGCCTGCGGACAAGCGTCCCGGCGGCAATCCCGTGGCCGGCCAGCCAATTGGCGACATCTTTCACACGGGCGTCCGCGCGCTTCAGATTGGCTTCCGACGCGATCTCCACCACCGTGACCATTTTCGTGCGCTCCAGCAGGGGAAGGGCATCGGCCACCGCACGGCGGGCTTCGCGGCCGTCCTTCCATGCGATGACGGCGCTGTTCAGCCCCAGGCCCTTTGCATCGCGCGGCGTGATGAGAACCGGACGGCCCGCGCGCATCACCAGGGCGCCGACATCGGTCCGGCGCGTGGTGTCCATCATGTCATAGGGAAGGGCAGGGGCGGTCACAATCAAGTCGGCGGCGCGTGACTCGGTGGCGATCACATCGGCGAGATCGGCGTAACTGACCTCCGAGCGGAAGGAAATCTGCCTGGCATGCCCCATCATGGCGGAGCGGAATTGCGATTCAGCGACACCGACTTCCCGGCCGATCTCGGCCCGGTCCAGTTCGATCACCTCGGCGGCCGGCATTTCGGTAAAACAGGGAAGCGGCTGGTCGGCGGCGATCCCGATGACGTCGGCATGCAACGCATCCGCCAACGAGGCGGATACCGCCAATACCGCGTCATTGGAACTCTCCAAATCCAAATGGGCAAGCAGGGTCGAAAAGCGCATCAAGGCCTCCTTTTCCTGAAGACTGAGGCCGGGCCGCGATTTGGTCCTTGATCGGGATCAACGCGATCCCCGGCCGATCCGCTAAAAACAAATCCATGAGCGGATCAGCTGTTTTTTTCAGAAACTTCGGCGTGGTGGCCGCCGGCAGCGCTTTGCTGGGGGCTTGCGCCAGCCAGCCTCCTTCCGGAGCGGTTTCCGGCCCCGGTTTTCTGCTGGGCCTGGTTCACGGCCTTTTTGCCTTGCCCGCTCTTATCGGCAGTCTGTTCCTGCCGGTGCGAGTCTATGCCTTTCCCAATAGCGGTTTCGGCTATGAACTGGGTTTTGTGCTGGGATTTGGCCTCAGCAATATCGCGGTGCTGCTTTCGCTGATCGCACGGATCGGCGGCCTTCTGGTGCGGAGAAGCTGAGATGGCCCTGCCCACCCAACCGCCGCCTTCCTACAATCTTTTCGAATTGATGCTCAGCGGCGCGATCGCCGTGGCGGCGCTGGCCTTCCTGGCCTTCATGCAGATCGAGACCGGTACGGGCCGGCTGACAAGCTATGAGTTGACGGTCGAAATGGCGAATGCGGGCGGTCTTAAAATCGGAACCGATGTCCGCATCGCCGGGGTCAAGATCGGAAAGATCACCGGCTTGTCCCTGAATACCGCGAACCGGCATGCCGAAGTCCGCCTGGCGTTGCGCGACGACCTGGCGTTGCCCGCCGATTCCGTTTTCCAGGTCTCGACCGGGATCATGAGCGATCCCTATCTGTCCGTCTCGCCGGGACATAGCGGGGCCAACATTCCACCCGGCAGCATGCTCAGGCTGGCGCCGGCCTCCCGTCGCGCTCCCAAGGCCGGGGTGTGAATAAAGCGCGACAAGCAAGTGTGCTTTGCGTTCAACCCGCGGCGGCCCAGGCGATCCAGCCTGCGGCAAACGCCGCCAGCGCCGCGGCACTGAGAATCCCGCCCAGTCTCGCTCCGCCGAAGATCACCGCCAGGACGGACTTTGCCAGGCCATTCGCGGCTGCTGCGATCAGGATCGTCTGCACGGCCAACTGTGCCGCCAGGCCGGTGCGGGCCATTTCCGCCATGGAAAGCGTGATGGGATCGACATCCAGAAGTCCGGACAGCCCGCCAAGCCCGAAAAGTCCTTGCGCCCCGGATCGCGCGGCGGAAACAAGTTTCGCCAGCAGCATGATGACCGTCAAAAGGAGCGTGAAACGCAGCATCAGGGGCAGTTCGAAAGGATCGCTCAAGGCGAGCCCATGGGGCGGCAAACGGCCCGCCATCCGCCATGCGATCGCGGCCGGAACCGCCAGCACCAGAACGGCGGCGAGGATCGGGGCGGCCAGGGCGTGCAACAATTGCGGCATGATCGCCGAAGCCAACGCTGTCATTCTGATAAGGGAGACGATCCAGGCGGCCAGGATCGCGCTGACGATGCCGGGCGCGGCGGCGGAATCGCGCCGGGCAAGCCGCGCAAAAGTCCAGGTGACGGTGGTGGACGTCGCCAATCCGCCCAAGATGGCGGCGACCATCAGGCCGGCGCGGTTGCCCACCAGCCGGACGCCGATATAACCGGCATAGGAAACCGCGCCCACCAGGACGGTCATCAGCCATATTTGATGCGGATTGAGTGCGTCCCAGGGGTCCACGGGCCGGTCCGGCAGCGCCGGCAGCAAGACCGCGGTCATCACCAGCAGGAAAAGCGCCGCCCGCAACTCCACCCATTTTATCTGGCGCAGGAAGTTGTGCAGCAACCTCCGCTCCGCAAGCATCACGGTCGCCGCCACGCAGGCGGCTGCGGCAAGCGCCATGCTGCCGGCGACGGCATAGGCACCCAGCGCGAAGGTCAGGAGGCCCGCTATGAAATCGGTCACCGAAGCATTGCCGGTGTCCCGGGCGCGCTGCCATTCGAAAAAGCCATAGGGCAACGCCAGGGCGAGGAAGAAAAGTCCCAGAGCCAGGGGATTTGAACCGGAAAGCAAGGCGCAAACGCCGCCCAGCATGCCGATCAGGGTGAAGGTCCGGATGCCGGCGACGCGCGACCCGTCCCGCGCCTCGCGTTCCTGCCAGCCTCTTTCTATGCCGACCAGGAGGCCGATCGCGGCGGCCAGAAACGCGCGTTCCAGAAGTTCAGGATTTGCCATGAGGCCGCACTAGTGCTGGGGCCAAAAACCATAACGGGTCATCAGCCACAGGCAAACCATCAGGATGGAAAGCGCCAGGACCGTGCAAAGGAAAAGCCCCAGCCGCATGCGGGCCCCGGGCATAAAGGACCTCATGGGTGGACCAGCACGCCGTAAACGCCCGGATTTGACTGTTCCTCCACCCGTTCCACGGCGTTCACACCGTCGCCGATCCAGTTCATCGCGGCGCTCTTGCGGGCCACGGAAGGAGGCTCGCTTTTGGGAAAGCCCAAAATAATGGGCGCCACAACGCGCTGGGTCCGCGGCAAGCCGAGGGCGCGCAAACCCTCGGCACTGTTGAGCCAGGTCTGCGCGAAGCCGATCCAGCAGCTGCCCAGCCCATGCTCAAAAGCGGCCAACATCATGTTCTCGGCCGCCATCGCGCAATCCTCTACGCACCAGGGGCGCGCCGCGGGCGCGGAAATCACCACCAGCATGGGCGCATTGTAGAAAATATTGTAATGCGGATCGTTAAGCAGGTCTTGGAAATGGTCGGGGCGCGGCACGGTGCCCAGATTCTTGAGCATGGCATTTTTAGCCTGCCGCGAAATCTCGTTCATCAATTCGGGATCGGTCACCACCGTGTAATGCCAGGGCTGCTCGTTCATCGCGCTCGGCGCCCAGCACGCGGCGGAGATCAGCTGGCGGACCAGCGCCGAAGGTACCGGATCGGACTTATAGTCTCGCACGGCGCGGCGTCGCCTTATGACCTCAAGGACGTCCATCGGGCGTTTCCTGTTCCTGCACACGTGCAAAAAGAAGCATGAGAAGGCTGGTGCCGAAGCCGGCAAGCAGGGCAAGCGCGGGTTCTCCGGTCATGGCAAACACGATGGCGAACACCGCCAGCCCCGCCACGCATACGGTCAGGTACCAAGCCCGGCTCTGCCAGGCTGAAACTTGCCAATCGGGCCGGTTCATTTGCCGTTCCGCATCCGGCGCGATTCGCTCCAGGAGGCGAAAGCCAGCACACCGCCAAACAGCGAGAAGGCGGCGATCACCAAAATGACGAACAGCATATCCTGCGCAGCCATGACACTCTCCCTTTTCAACCTGGATCAGCATTGCAGGCCTGCCCGGCCTGGGCGTTGATCTCAATCAAGCCTCCGTTTGAGGGCGATCAAGGACGTTCAGGCCGCCTTTTCCGACAATGCCGGAAAGAGAGGTTTTCCATGTTTCGCCGCATCGCCCGGTTTTTCCCACTTGCCCTGCTGCTCGCGGTGGGGACGGCTGCCGCGGGAATGTTGCCGGTCTATCAGCCCGTGCCTCGTCTTCAGGATGGCCCCCCGCGGCAATCGCAGCCGGAAGGCTATGGCAATTCCTTCCTCTGGCAGTGCCTCGGCGATCTGACGCGCGGCCAGTTCCGGCTGGCGGAAGCGGCCTGCAGCCGCGCCATAGATTTCGATGCGAAGGAAGCCTCCGCTTATGAATTGCGCGGCTATGCCTATCTTCTCGAACACCGGTTCGAGCGCGCCGAAAAGGATTTCCAGGCGGCGCTCAGGCTGCGGTCGAATGACGACCAGATCTTCGCCGGCTACGCCCAGAGCCTGAGCGGGCTTGGCCGTTTCGACGAAGCCGTCGCTCAGTTCGACAAGGCCATCGCTCTTGCGCCTCGCAACGCGGCCTATCTGAGTGCGCGCTGCTGGGCGAGGGCGGGCACCGGAACCGGCCTCGACCGCGCCCTGGCCGATTGCAATGCCGCGCTGGCTCTTGCCCCGGGGTCGGCCGGCCCGCTCAACGGACGCGGCCTGGTGGAATTGCGTCTTGCCCGCTACGAAGCGGCGATCGCCGATTACACGGCGTCGCTCGCTGCCAGCCGGCACCAGCCTTCGGCGCTGTTCGGGCGCGGCCTGGCGAAGCTGGCGATCCATCAAAGGGGGGCGGGCCGCGCCGACATCATCGAGGCGCGCGAGGCGGATTCGGAAGTCGACAGCCTGTTTGTGACCCTGGGTGTGCTCACTGCCGAGTGCGAAGCGGGCACCCTGGCGAAATGTCCCGCGGACTTTTTGCCGCCCACGCCCGCAGGCAAATGGCTGCTCGCACGATGGCTGATGCCGTGACCAGCCGGCCACAAGCCGCAGCGTTCCGTACCGCTGCCCCAATCGCTCCGGCCAAGGTTGCGGGCGAAGGTATCCGCCTGAGGCGCTGGTTGGGTTATGGGCTGGCGGGGGCGGGGTGTATCGCGGCTGCTGCAGCCTGCGCCTGGTATCTGCTGCGTCCGCCATTGTTTGCGGCGGTCCATCCCAAAATCGGTCCGGCCATCACCGCCGTTTACGCCAGTGGCACGGTCGAGGCGAGTGTAATGCTGCCGGTGGCGCCTCGCGTCGGAGGGCGGCTGGTCGCGCTTTTGAGCGACGAGAATGATCCGGTCCGCAAGGGCCGAATTCTTGCCCGGCTCGAATCGGAGGACCTGGCCGGCAATATCGACCAGCTGAAGGCCAATGCCGCCTATGCCAAGGCGGAGATGGAACGCAGCACGCGGCTGATGGAAGCGAATGCCATCGCCCGCCAGGCTTACGACCGGGCCCTGGCCGATTGGAAAATGGCGGATGCCGCGGTCCGGCAGGCCGAGGCGCAAGCCGGGTTCATGACCCTTTCCGCGCCGGACGATTGCACCGTGATTCAGCGCGACGGGGAAATCGGCCAGTTTATCGCCGCCAACACGCCGCTTTTCTGGCTTTCGTGCCATAGCGTCCTGCGCATCGCCGCCCAAGTGGACGAGGAGGACATCGCGCTCGTCCGGATCGGCCAGAAGGTCCTGATCCGCGCCGATGCCTTTCCGAACAGGATCTTTGAAGCCAAGGTGTCGGAGATCACGCCCAAGGGTGATCCTGTCGGGCGCAGCTACCGGGTGCGCATCAATCTGCCCGCCGGCAACCCGCTTCAGATCGGCATGACCGCCGAGAGCAACATCATCATCTCAACCCATGACAAAGCGCTGCTTCTGCCTGCCGATGCCGTTGCCGATGGCCAGGTCTGGAAGCTGGTCGATGGTCATGCGGTGCGCATGCCGGTTACAACCGGCGCGAAGACAGATGACATGGTGGAGATAACCGGCGGGATTTCGAGCGGCGACATGGTCCTGCGCAATGCCGCCGTCACCCCGCCGGGCGGGCGCCTGCGCATCGCGCCGACCCCATGAGGACGCCGGTACCGTGAAGACATCAGTGCCATGAGGGCGGTTCTCGGCGGCATCGCGGTCAGGCATCTGCTGGCGCGCAAGCGCCAGACCCTGGTCTCCCTGGCGGGCATTGTCCTGGGAACCGCCTTCTTCCTGGGCATCTCGGCCTTGATGCAGGGATCGGAAACCGATTTCATCCACCGGCTGATCGACAATTCGCCCCACATCACGGTGGAGGACGAGTATCGCAATCCCCACATCCAGCCGGTGGCGCTGCGCTACCCCGGCGCGCTGGTCCAGATGCACCGGGTGAAGCCCGAGACCGAAACCCGCGGCATCCGCAATTATCAGCAGGCGCTTTCCTGGATGCGCGGCATGCCGGGTCTGAAGGCGTCCCCCGTGCTGCAGGGCCAGGGTCTGCTTTCCTTCGCGGGAAAGGACGAATCCCTGTCCCTGAACGGCATGGTGCCTTCCGATATCGACCTCGTCTCCACCATCGGCAGCTACATGATCGACGGCACCATCGCGGATCTGGCCGCCGACCCCGATGGAATCGTGATCGGCAAGGAGCTGGCGCGCATCCTGTCGCTGGAACGCGGCGAAAGCATCACCATTTCCGCCGCCACCGGCCAGAACCACAGTTTCAAGATCGTGGGCATCTTCTCCACCGGCCGCGCGGCGTTTGACCAGAGCCAGGTTTTCCTGCCCTTGAAACGGGTGCAGGCCTTGCTGGATCGTCCCAACCGCGCCAACGAGATCGTGGTCAAGCTCGATGATCCTTATGCGGCCCGTGACGTCGCCGCCCGGATCGAGGCCCGGCTTCAATATAAGAGCGTCTCCTGGCAGGAAGCCTCCGAGGACATTATGAGCACGCTGGCGCTGCGCAACGTCATCATGTACAGCGTGGTCAGCGCCGTCCTTCTGGTGGCGGCTTTCGGCATCTACAATGTGATATCCACCGTGGTGGTCGAGAAGCGCCGCGATATCGCCATCCTGAAATCGATGGGCTTTCATGCCCGCCATATCCAGACCGTCTTTCTCACCGAGGGCGTCATCCTGGGGGCGCTGGGCTGCCTTTTGGGATTGCCTTTCGGCATGGCGATCATGTGGGGCCTGGGCCAGTTGCAGTTCCGCTTTCCCGGCACGTCCGGCCTGACGCCGATGCCGGTGGATTGGGGCTGGCGGCAATTCGCCATAGCGGGCGCCTTCGCCTTCGCCGCGGCCATCGGCGCCGCCTGGCTGCCGGCGCGCAAGGCCGCCAAAGTCAGGCCGGTCGACATCTTGAGAGGGGCCGGCGCATGAGCACAACACTGTTGCGCGCCAAGGGTCTCAGCCGCCAACTCCAGGGCGAGGTGCCGGTGACCCTGGTCAAGGACATCGACCTGGACATCGGCCAGGGCGAGTTTGTCGCCATCACCGGGCCTTCGGGATCGGGAAAGTCCTCGCTCCTGTATCTGCTGGGGCTGCTGGATGTGCCCAGCGCCGGTTCGCTATGGCTGGAGGGGGAGGAGACCTCGCGATTCGACGAGAACAGGCTCGCCGATTTGAGGCTTTCGCGCCTGGGTTTTGTCTTTCAAGCCAATTTCCTGCTGCCGGAATTCTCCGCAGTGGAAAATGTCCTGCTGCCGATCCGGCAGCTGGGCAGCCTGGACCGGAACCAGGCCCGGCAAAGGGCAGAGGCCCTCTTGGCCGATCTGGGCCTGTCCGCCCAGGCGGACCGCATGCCGAACCAATTGTCCGGCGGACAAAGCCAGCGTGTCGCCATCGCCCGCGCGCTGGCCAATGACCCATCCATCATTCTTGCCGATGAACCCACCGGCAATCTCGACACTGCTTCCGGAGCCGTGGTGCAGGAGATTTTGAAGGGCTTGTCGCACAAGAAGGGCCGCACAGTGATCGTGGTGACCCACGACCCGGCCTTCGCGGCGCAGGCAGACCGTATCATTCGGATCGTGGACGGCAGGCTGGCGGCCTGATCGGAGCGCCGCTTTCAGCGATATCGCGGAGTGCGCCTTCGCGGTTTCAGACCAGGCATTCCAGTGTGACGTTGCGCTCCGGCGTCGCCATGAGGGGCTCGCCGAACTGACTGCGCAGTCCGTCCCGCGCCCGGGCGCCCCAGGCGGGATTGAACCACACCCGGGTCAGGCAGACCTGGTCCTTGGCATCTTCCGCCGGGCATTCCATTTCGTAGAGCCAGGTTTCGACCCGGTCGTCGGGATAGGGAAGGTTGTCCTGCCGGACCCAACCCTTCGGGGTAAGATGGTAATAACCCTTGTCGCTACTCACTTGGGCACACTATTCCTTCCTGAAATCAGGCGGCCAGATCTTCGAGCGCTTCGACATTCTTGAGCCGCACTTCACGGATGTTGGTCAGCGCGATCATGCCGTCCCGCTCGAATTGGGAAAGGCTGCGCGAGACGGTCTCGATGGTAAGACCGAGATAGTCGGCGATATCCTGCCGGGTCATGGCCAAGTGCGCCACCTGCTTGTCCCTGGAATGCTCCGCCCAGGTGAGCAGGAAGGAGGCGACTTTCTCCGCCGCCCCGCGGCGGCCGAGCAGAAGGGAATGGCCCTGTGCCCGCGCCAGGTTCTGCATCGCATATTGGAAGAGATGACGGCTCACACCCTCGTCCTTTTCCGCCAGGCTTTCCACGCTGCGGCGGCGATAGGACACCAGGGTGCAATCGCTCACCGCTTCCGCGGAAAGGAGGCGCTCGTCGCCCAGCTCAAACCCGAAAATGTCACCCTCGACATGAAAGGCCTCGATTTGGCGGCGGCCGTCGCTGAGGAATTTGCACACCCGGACCACCCCCGATATCACCTTGTAGAAGACATCGGTTTCGTCTCCCTCGACGAAAATCTCCCGGCCTTCCGCAATGCGGACCACCATCCCGACGCTGCGCAGGGGCTCGTCGTCCTGAGACGGCATCCAGGCGGTCCTGGCTTGAAGCGCGGCCTGGATTCCCAGGGCTCCTGCCTGGACCCGCGTCTGCGTGCTGTTGATCTGCTGGACTGCCATGTTTGCCTCCAAAACCGTTTGCATGGTGAATTGCTAACGGGACGGGGCTGGCAAACCTATTCGGTTTGTTCCTAAGGGATATTACGTAGCGCCGCCTTCAGGCGCTGATAATCACCTTGAGCGCCTTGGTTTCTTCGGCCCGGCCGAAAGTGTCATAGGCGTCCAGAATCTGGTCGAGTGTGAAATGGTGGGTGACCAGCTTCGCCGGATCGAGCTTTTTGGATTCCACCGCCTTCAGCAGAATATGGGTTGTCGCGGTGTCCACCAGCCTGGTGGTGATGGAAATATTCTGGGACCAGAGACGCTCTAGATGCAGGTCCACCTTGCGGCCGTGCACGCCGATATTGGCGATGGTCCCGCCCGGCGCAACGATCGCTTCGCAAAGTTCGAAGCTTGCGGGAATGCCCACCGCCTCCACCACCGTATCGACGCCTTCGCCATTGGTGAGCGCCATCACCCGCGCAACCGGTTCTTCTTTGCGGCTGTTGACCGTATCGGTGGCGCCGAAGCGGCGCGCCAGTTCCAGGCGGTTGTCATCCAGGTCGATCATGATGATGCGGGAAGGCGAGAAGAATTGCGCGGTCAGCAGCGTCGCCAGGCCGATCGGTCCCGCTCCGACAATGGCCACCGTGCAGCCGGGATGCTCAATCTTGCCGTTGAGGACGCCGCATTCGAAGCCGGTGGGCAGGATGTCGCTCAGCATCACCAGCGCATCTTCGTCCACGCCTTCGGGGAGGTGGTAAAGACTGGTATCGGCGTGGGGGACACGGACATATTCCGCCTGCGTGCCGTCAATGGTGTTGCCCAGGATCCAACCGCCGTTCCGGCAATGGGAGTACATGGCGCGGCGGCAATAGTCGCATTTCCCGCATGCGGAGATGCAGGAAATCAGCACCCTGTCGCCCGGTTTGAAGAACGTACATTCCGGCCCGATGGATTCCACAACGCCCACCCCTTCATGCCCCAGGATGCGTCCCGGCCGGCATGTCGGCACGTCGCCTTTGAGGATGTGCAAATCCGTGCCGCAAATCGTCGTCTTGGTGATTTTCACCACGGCGTCATCGCCTGCCTGCAGCCTCGGCTTGGGACGCTGTTCCAACCCCTTGAGACCGGGACCCTGATAGACAAGAGCTTTCATGAAATCGCCGCCTGTGATACGCGGCGAACATGATTTGGGCCGTAATCCCGTGCCTTGAGGTGGATCAAGCCCGCTGGCGGGACTGTGGCGCAAAAGATAGGATGGCGGAAGCGAAGGACTGGGCTGCATGCCGGAATTGGAGGTGCAGGAAAAGATCGCCGCGGCGGAAGCCGCCGGAGTCGGTTCCTGGATTTTAGAGGGTGACCGCTTGCGCCTGTCACGTCAGGGCGCCGGGCTGCTCGGGGTGGAAACAGCGCAGCTTTCACGCCGTGACTTTGTTGCGCTGATCCATCCCCGCGACCGGCGGAGCGTGGAACGTTCGCTTGAGGAACGGCTGGGCCAGGGGCTCGAGCTCGACCTCGATTTTCGCGTCGAAGCCGTCGGCGGCTGGCGGCGCATGCGCGGCCGGGCTCTGCCGGGCAAGCCCCCCAGCGGTATTCTTCTGGATATCGGGGGCCGCCGTTCCGCTCAGCTGATCAACACAAGGCTGGCCGCCATCGTCACCTCCTCGGATGATGCCATTGTCGGCAAGACCCTGGACGGCATTGTCACCGACTGGAACCGGGGGGCGGAACTGGTTTTCGGATATACGGCGCAAGAAATGATCGGCCAGCCGCTTACCCGCCTGTTGCCGCCGGGAAGAGAGCCGGAAGAGGAGGAGTTTCTCAGCCGCGTCCGCAACGGCCAGAAAATCGAGCATTTCGAGACCAAGCGGCTTCGCAAGGATGGCGAAATCATAGACGTGTCGGTGACGATTTCTCCCGTCTGGGATAATGAGGGCGTTCTCATCGGCGCCTCCAAGGTCGCGCGCGACATCAGTGCCGCCAAGCGCGCGCAGACCCGGCTGTTGGAGCGGGAAGCCCATTTGCAATCGGTGCTGGACACGGTGCCTGACGCGATGGTGGTGATCGACACCCGCGGAATCATCCAATCTTTCAGCACCACGGCCGAACGGCAGTTCGGATACGCCGCTCCTGAAGTCGTGGGAAAGAATGTCAGCCTGTTGATGCCGGAGCCGTATCGCTCCCAGCATGACAGCTATCTGGCGCGTTATCTGGCCACGGGAGAGCGGCGTATTATCGGTATCGGCCGGCTGGTTGTCGGGCAGCGCAAGGACGGCTCGACCTTCCCGATGGAACTGGCGGTCGGCGAGATGCGCTCCGGCCCCCAGCGTTTTTTCACCGGCTTCCTGCGCGACCTCACCGAGCGCCAGGAAACCCAGAAGCGCCTGCAGGATCTGCAGTCCGAGCTGATCTTCATGTCCCGCTTCACCGCTTTGGGGGAAATGGCATCCACCCTGGCCCATGAGCTGAACCAGCCCTTGACCGCCGCCGCCAGCTATCTGACCGGCGCAAAGCGGCTTTTGAATCAGAACGGCGATGCCGCCAAGATACGCGATGCGGTCGAGCAGGCGGCCAATCAATGCCTGCGCGCCGGCCAGATCATCCGGCGGCTGCGTGAATTCGTCGCCAAGGGAGAGAGCGACCGCCGGCCGGAGGATTTGCGCCAGCTGGTGGAAGAGGCGGCCGCGCTTGCCCTGGTGGGAGCGAAAGAGACCGGCGTCCGGGTGTCTTTTTCCTTCTCTCCCCGCACCGGCCCGGTGCTGGTGGACAAGGTTCAGATTCAACAGGTTCTTCTCAATCTGCTGCGGAATGCGGTGGAAGCGATGCAGGAGGTGAAAAAACGCGAATTGGAGATTTCCACCCTCCTCACCGGCGACGGTATGGCGGAAGTCCTGGTCGCGGATACCGGCCCCGGCATCGCGCCGGAAATTGCGGCAAGGCTGTTTACGCCGTTCACCACCACCAAGGCGCACGGCATGGGCGTGGGCCTCTCGATTTCGCGTACCATTGTGGAAGCGCATGGCGGCCGGCTCAGCGCCGAGCCCAATCCCGGCGGTGGCACGATCTTCCGCCTTACCCTACAAAGCGCCGGTTTGGAGGATGGAAACGATGGCGGCTAGCGCGGTGGTTCATCTGGTGGATGACGACGAGGAAGTCCGCCGTGCCCTGGCTTTCCTGCTGGGAACTGCCGGCCTTGCGGTCAAGGTGTTCGAAAGCGCGGATAGTTTGCTCGGCAAGATCGATCCTTCGGTTCCCGGCTGCATCGTCAGCGATGTCCGCATGCCGGGAATGGACGGCATTCAACTGGTGCGCGCCCTCAAGCAAAGAAAGATCGCCATGCCTGTCATCATCATGACCGGGCATGCCGATGTCGCCCTGGCGGTGGCGGCGATGAAGGCAGGCGCTTCCGATTTCCTGGAGAAACCTTTTTCCGATGAAGCGTTATTGGACGCCATTCAGACGGCGATGTCGCGGGAAGACACGCCGGCAGGACCGGCTGTTACAGAGGTGCAAGCCCGCCTTGGCGAATTATCGGAGCGCGAGAAACAGGTGCTGAAAGGCCTGCTTGCCGGCCATCCCAACAAGACCATCGCCTATGATCTCGGCATCAGCCCGCGCACGGTGGAGGTTCATCGCGCCAGCGTGATGAAGAAGATGGGGGTTACCAGCCTTTCCAGCTTGGTACGCATGGCGCTTTCGGCCGGAGACTTCTAAGCCTTTTTGAGCCGGATCAAGGCCGGTATCCGCCTTTGCGCGATGTTTCGGCAGAGGACAAGTCAAGCATGAGCCGGAATAGATTGGCATTTCCTGCCACGGGCCTGGTTTCGGGGCATCAAGCGCGCAAGGAGGGCCACGCCTCCTTGTTGAAGCGTTGTGCCGGGCTGCGGCCGATCCGCACGGCGGTGGTCCATCCCTGCGATGTCTCTTCGCTGGAGGCGGCTGTCGAAGCGGCGGATGCCGGGTTGATCGATCCTGTCCTGGTGGGACCGGAACACAAGATTCGCGCCGCGGCCAAGGCGGCAAAGGCCGATGTCTCGGGATACAGGCTCGTTTCCACCCCGCATAGCCATGCCGCGGCGGCGGAGGCGGTGGCGATGGCGCGGCGGGGCGAGGTCGCCTCCCTGATGAAGGGAAGCCTTCATACCGACGAGTTGATGCACGAAGTGGTGGCGCCGCAAGACGGGCTCGGCGCCGGCCGGCGCATCAGCCACTGTTATGTATTTGACGTAGCGCGCTATCCCAGGCCACTGCTGATCACCGATGCCGCGATCAATATTTTCCCCACGCTTTCCGAGAAGCGCGACATCTGCCAGAACGCCATTGATCTCGCCCATATTCTTGGTATCGAGCGGCCCCGCGTGGCCATTCTTTCCGCGGTGGAGACGGTCAGCGAGAAGCTCCCTTCCACCATCGATGCCGCGGCGTTGTGCAAGATGGCGGAACGCGGCCAGATCACCGGCGGCCTGCTGGACGGGCCGTTGGCGCTGGATAACGCCGTCAGCCCCGAGGCTGCCCGCATCAAGGGCCTGGAGTCGGCCGTGGCCGGTCATGCCGATATCCTGCTGGTTCCGGATTTGGAATCCGGCAACATGCTGGCCAAGCAGCTGACGTTTCTCGAGGAGGGCATAGGCGCCGGTATCGTGCTCGGCGCGGCGGTGCCGATCATACTCACCAGCCGCGCCGATCCCGTTCCCGCCCGTCTGGCCTCATGCGCCTTGGCGCTCCTGATTGCCGAAATGCGGGGCCGGTCCGCCTGACGCCGTTTTACGCCTGATCGCGGCCGATATGGCCGATAACGGCTCCCGGTTCGACCACACTGTTCGCCTTGCGGTCGATGGTGATCCAGCCTTCCCCGGGAGAACACAATTCGTGCAATGCGCTCTCGATTCGGACGGCAGCCAAGGGCTCGCCCCGTTCGACAAAGGCGCCGTCGGAAATCAGCCATTTCTCCAAGATGCCCTCAGGCAGGATGCTGGTTGCCCACAACTCGGGATCGACGCGGATCTGTGTCATCTAGACTCCTCTCTCTCCTAACCGGCGCACGCGTTCCACCACGCGGTCGCAGCCACCCTCCTTGATGCCGCCAAAATACGTGGCCGCGACCGGTTTCACCCCGGCAATCTCCAGGATGGCGCTGTTGAAGGCTTTTACGCCATGGGCCTTGAACCAGAGCTGATAAGCCAGGGCCGGCATGCCCATGGTGACGATGATCCGCGCCGACCGGCCCTTGAGCTTACCTGCCGGCAAGCCATGGGCTGCCGGCCCCAGCGCGAATTCGTGCCGCGCCACCTGCTCCATGAAAGCCTTGAGCAGGGCGGGCGGCCCCCCAAGCCAGAGCGGATAGATAAAGACCAGATGCCGCGCCCAGAGAATGTCGGCGCGGGCGGCGGTTATCGAATCCTCGCCCGGTTCGGTCATGAATTCCTCGGCCCGCCGCATGATGGAAAAATCCAAGGCGCCGATATCGATGCGCCGCACCTGGTGACCGCCGGCTTGGGCGCCCTTGCCATAGGCCGCCGCCAGGGCGCCGGCCAGCCTTTCTCCTGACGGATCGGGATGACCGTTGATCACCAGGATGTTCATGCCGAGCCTCAGACGTTGGGTATGGCGATCCGGTCGGTGCGGGCGAAAAACCGCCTGGCGACGGCGATGATTTCGGCGTCGCCGGCCTGGTCCATCGCTTCCACGCCCAGGACATACAAGGCCTGATGCGGCCGATGAATCTGCAGGAAGGATTTCAGCGCGTATTTGGCTTCCGCCGGCCCAACCAGCAAAATCTCGTTGGCATCGCCAATGGCATCGGAGATCTTTTCCAGGAAGCCCTGGTCCACCGGGTTATGCCCCGGACCGGGCGTGCCGGCATGATGATGGATGTTACCCCGTCCGGTATCGGACGCTTCGATCACGGTTTTGTCGGCGGTTTCGCAGTCCTGGCGCCTCAGACTGAAGATGCGTGCCGTGTGATGATCGAGCCAGGCGACCAGATGCCGGTGTGATTTGAATTTCCCGCTCATGCTGCCTCCATTAGGGGTGTGACCGCGACGATACGGAACGGCTGTTGCAGCCCGTTCTCCTCGGCGACGGTAAGGTAAAATCCGCGTGCGATGAGATGCTTGTCGAGCCGGAAGAGCGGTTCATGATCGTCGCCCGGTTCTTGATCGTCACCGGGTTCCTGATCGCTGTGCCGGCCGGCCTCGAGAGCGGGCTCGAAGTCAAAGCGCCATCCGCGTCCGGCATGGCATAGACGGCCGTTCCGGTCCGCCTTTCCCGGGCGAAAGCTTCGCACCGTGCAGCGGTCTTTCACATGTGCCCAGTCGGTAACGTCCAAATGACCCCAGGCGTTGAGGGGTGCGACAAACTCGTAGCCATAGCGCGGATCGCCGTTGGGGGTGTCAGGCGTCCTGCCCAACGCCAGCGTGATTTTCATAAGCTTCATGAGGTGCTCCAAAATATTTGATGACCGCCTGCCGGACATCTTCCATCCGGCCTTGAACGAATTCCTGGCTGATGCCGGGCGTGACATTGCCGAAATGGATGTGGTCCAGCAGCGTCAGGCCGCACAATTCTGCAAAATAGGAGTCGAACAGCGTGTGAAGGGCGTCGAAAGCGCCTGTTTGCCGGACCCATTCCAGCGGCGCCCCGGACGAACTGAACACAATCAGCTTGCGCCCGCTGAGCAGCGGATTGGCGCTTTTCCCGCCCCCGCCATAGGCGAATCCGAAACCGAAAACGCGTTCCAGGTAACCTTTCATCATGGCCGGCGGCGTATTGAGCCAAAGCGGATAGAAAAAGGCGAAGACATCGGCATCTTGCAGCATGATCCGTTCGGCCATGACATCGGCGGCGGGCAGGTGGTCTCCTCCGGGAATCTCGGTGGCCTTCAGGCAGGGATCGAACGCAATCCGGTAAAGGTCGCGGCGGAAGACTTTGTGCCCAAGCCGTTCCGCGGCCTGGGCATAAGCCAGGGCGGCGGAGCCGGTGAAGCTCCGTTCGCGGGGATGGGCGAAAATGACCGCATGTTTCATCATGGTAAGAAATGTAGCGGAGTGCGGGAAATTGGCTTTGCGCTGGATCAAGGGGATTTGACACCGATCAAGGACTTGGCCGGCCTGTTGTCTAGCTTGCTTTTGATGAAACCGAACCGCGCTGTGGGATGGAGTTGCTGCGCCGTGATATGGCTGATGCTGGGCGCATCAGGCATCGCTGGCGGCGCGGCGCCGCTTGTCCTTTCCGAATCGGACAGCCGCACAGTGCAATCGGTCCTGGCCCGTGCCGCCGATGAAGGACTCGACAGCACGCATTACAGCATCGGCGCTTCGCCACCCGCCGGGGCCGTCTTGAAGGCGGCAGAGGGTTATGCGCGCGATCTCAAGTCCGGCCGCCGCGACTTGAGAGAACTGGATTCCGATGTGGCGCTGCCTTCGGTGGACTTCGATGCGGCGGGCGAACTTGGCAACGCCGTCCGTCAAGGGACCTTGGCCGGATATCTGGCGAGCCTGCCGCCGCCTTTTCCCGAATATGAACGGCTCAAGAGCGCGCTGGCCAAATATCGCGGCATTGCCCTCGCAGGCGGTTGGCCGGTTCTCGGTGTCGGCAGCGGCGATGACCTGCTGCGGCAGCGCCTGGCTTATGAGGACACTGTTTCCGCCGATGCCGATGTGAAAACGGCGCTGCGCCGCTTCCAGGCACGGCATGGTCTTATTGCCGACGGAAAATTGGGTTCCGCCACGCTGGCGGCGCTCAACCTGCCCGCCGGCGCGCGGGCCGAGACCATAGCGGCGAATATGGAACGCTGGCGCTGGCTGCCGCGCCGGCTGGAGCCGGACAGGATCATGATCAACGTGGCGGATGCCAGCCTTGTTCTCTTTCTTGGCGATCAAAGCGTGCTCAACTCACGCGTGATCGTGGGCAAGCCCTCCAATCCCACGCCGATTTTGCGCGCCGACGGGGCGGGGATCACCATAAATCCGTCCTGGACCGTGCCCCAATCCATTGCCGCGAAGGAAATTCTGCCGCGGTTGAAACGCAATCCGGCCTGGCTGGCCAGCCAGGACATGGTGCTGCTCAATGGTCCGCCTGGCGACCCTCACGGCCTCACCGTCAATTGGCGCGCCATCAAAAGGGGCACGTTTCCCTACCAAATTCGTCAGGCGCCGGGGCCCGGCAATCCTCTGGGACGCATCAAGATCGAATTGCCCAACCGGTTCAATGTCTATCTTCACGACACGCCGGGACAAGCCGCCTTCAAAGGCGCCCGCCGCGATGTGAGCCATGGCTGCGTGCGGGTCGAGCAGATTTTGCCGCTGGCTTCCTATTTGCTGACGGCGGATCTTGGCGCGGTGGAAAAAATTAACGCCCTTGTGGACAGCGGCCAGACCGGTTACCTGCCGCTTGGAAAGAAATTGCCGGTCTATTTCCTTTACTGGACGTCTTTTGTGGGAAATGATGGGCAGGTCCAGTTCCGGCCGGACATTTACGGCCGCGATCGCCGTCTGATCGCTGCGGTCCATAGCCGTGTGCGAGCCAATGCGGCTTTCGCCGGCTGCGCCAAGGGATGAAGATGCAGAAGAGAATTTGGCCTATCCGCAAAGTGCAGCATATTCTCAGATCTGGCACGGGTTTCGAGCCGGGGAGAAGGCATTTCCTTGCCGGCATGGGCGCCGCTTTCCTGTCCGGGTCGGTGTCGCCGGCGCTTGCCGCTCTCGGAGAGGTGCGCTCGCTTGCATTCGACAATCTTCATACCGGGGAAAGGCTCCAGGTGTCTTACTGGGAACACGGGGCCTATCTGCCGGATGCCCTGGACGAAGTGAATCATCTGCTGCGCGATTTCCGATCCGGGGACATCCATCCCATCGCGCCCGGGTTGCTCGACCTTCTGGCGGTCCTGCGTGGCAAATTGGAGACCGCCGCGCCGTTCAGCGTGATCTCCGGCTACCGCTCGCCGCGCACCAACGCCATGCTGCGATCGGAAAGCGGCCATTCAGGGGTCGCGTCCAACAGCCTGCACATGCAGGGTATGGCGATCGACATTCGGGTGCCGGGCCGCAGCCTGGCGGGACTGCGCGACGCGGCCCTGCTCCAGCGCGCGGGCGGGGTGGGCTATTATCCGGCCTCGAATTTCGTCCATGTGGATGTCGGCCGGGTGCGCCGCTGGTAGCCTGGCTTGCGCGGGATCAATGACCGGGCATCAAGAGCATCCAGAATGATGTCATGGTGCAGAATCTTGCGGCCGGCTCAGCCCTTGTGGCCATGTCCGTCCTCATCCATACCGCCGGCCTGATCCTGATCGCCGCCAGCATGCCCTGGCTGGCGCGCCGGCTGGGGCTTCATCACCATGATGTCGGCCGCACCCTGGTGATGACCGCCACGGTGATGGGGATTCTCGGCATCCTGACCATCGAGGTCTGGGGGTGGGCGCTGGCGTATGCGGGATTGGGAGCAACCGCGAATTTTCCGGATGCGCTTTCCCTCTCGACCGCGATGTTTTCGACCATCGGATATGGCGGGGTGGTATTCGATGCGCGCTGGCGGCTGATGGCGGCTTTGGAGGGAATAAACGGCTTCCTCATGATCGGCTGGTCCACCGCCTTCCTGGTCCGGGCTTCCACCCGCCATGGTCCGTTCCGCAAGGAAGAGCATTTCTGAGCCAAAGTAATACAGCTTAAGCGCCGTTACGTAATTTCCCTTAGGGCCTTTGCGAATGGAACTCGTCTCAACCGACGGGCATCCTGGCCGTGTGGGAGGCATCCATGACATCGACTTGCGTTCTTATTGCCGGCGAACAGGCGGCTGCGACTTATGAAAGCAGCGGCGGATCATACCGGCTTCATCAGGTGATGCCGCGCCCCGGCGGCAATGGAGATGCCGACCTTTTTGCGCAGCACCTGATTTCGGGCTTCTACCGCAGTGTGCAGAACAACGTCTATGACGGCCTGATTATCATGGCGGTTCCCGCCATGCGCGATGCGCTTCAGCGCTGGCTTTCGCCGGAAATCCGCAAGCTGGTGATCGCCGAGCTCTCCCTTCCACAGGCTTTTTGCATTCCCAAGATGCTGCCGGCATCGCTGGCGGTGCGATGAGATGGCGGTTGCCGGCTTTGCTGCTTCCGCTCCTGGCGTTGCTCGGCGGCTGCACCTTCTCCGATTCCCTTCGCCAGGATGAAATCCGCTCCGTCTGGCAACCGGCAGCGGCGGCAAAAGCCACGAACGTCTTTTTCGCCACGGACCGCGAGCCGGACCGCAATTCCTTCAATCTGCATTGGGGCGCCACCTTGCGCTGCGGCAGCGCCAGCTTGGACGTTCCGCCGGCATTGGCTCCTCAGGGGGCGGAGCTGCCTGCCTTGAGGCCTATCGCCTGCGACGACCCCGCTTCCCTGGCCGAATTCGCGCAACGGATCGCGAACTCGGCAAAGACGGACAAATGCGATCGCCTGCTGATCATCGTCCATGGCTACAACATGACATTCCGCAGCGTTCTGCTGCATGGCGCCCAGGTCGCCGCCGATACGCAATGGAGCTGCGAGACTTTGCTGTTCAGCTGGAGCAGCGAGGGCAAATTCGACCGTTACGCCGCCGACATTGAGCGCAGCGGCTATGCGGTTCCCCTCCTGATAAGCCTTTTTCGGGAGCTCAATGCCGCCGGACTGAAGACGGAAATTCTCGCCCAGAGCATGGGTGCCCGTATCACCCTCGGCGCCCTGACCGCGCTTTGCACCGGAAAGAAGCCGGTCACCGATCAATTGATTCTCGCCGCGCCCGATGTGGGTGCCGAGCGCGACAATGACGATTTCGGCCGCTTCCTCAGGCAAACCGCACCCTGCGCGCGCCGGATCACCATCTATGCGTCGGACAACGACATCGCCCTGATCACGTCGGAAAGCGCCCATGGCGGAATCCCGCGCGCGGGCCGGGTGCCGGGCAAGGATCTTCAATATGTGAGCAGCGGCGGAAACATCGATGTGGTGGATGCCAGCCTGGCGCCGGCCGGCAGCGTGGGACACGACTATTTCGTGTTATCCTACGAGATGATGGGTGACGTGATGTGGACGCTCGCCGGCGCCTCCATCGCGGAACGCGCCGATCCGGTTGATCCCGCCCGGCAAACCCTGGTCCGGGACCGTCAACCCGGCGCCGATTGGGATCGTTACGCGCTCAAAGTTGCCTGGGACCGGCGCCCGACCCTGGCCTCACAGCTGCTTCGCCAAGTCTGGCCCTTATTTCTCCCGGTGCAATGAGATTGTGTCGCATGAACGAGATGAACAACATGAATGAGATGAATTATATTTTTTCCCAACACGGGAAAAGGACCTGTACAGGAGCAAACCGAGCCCGAATTATCATCGCACAATAGGTGGGGCGGAAAGGCAAAACATGGCATCCCAAGACGTGGCATCTCCGCATCTGACATCCAAGGACACGCCGGGCTATGGCGTGGTCGCGAAGATATTGCATTGGCTGATCTTCATCCTGCTTGCCGTGCAATATGCCATCGGCTCGATCATGCCGCATATCGGCAGGCGCACCCAGGACGAGGGCTGGGTTGCCTGGCATTTTTCGGTCGGAGCAGCGATTCTCTTCTTCATCGTCATCCGCTTGCTCTGGCGGATTTTTCATCCCGTCCCGCAATTGCCCACCCTGGCGCCCTGGGAGCGCGCGGCTTCTGCCTTTACTCACTGGGCTCTCTACATCCTGGTGTTGACGATGACCTTGCTCGGCTGGGCGGCGACCAACGCCCGCGGCTGGGATGTAAAGCTTTTCGGAGTCGTGACCCTGCCGGCGATTGCACCGAACGGCTCAGAATGGGGCCATGAAGCGGGCGATATTCACAACGTTCTTGTTTACGTGCTGCTCGGCTTCATCGTCCTGCATGTCGCCGGCGCGCTCTATCACTATTTCGTCAAGCGCGACCAGGTCGTTGCCCGCATGCTGTTCGCGTCCCAGGAAAATGCGTAAGGGGCGTTGAACCGGGCCGACGACCGCGTGTGGCGGACGGCCTAATGCACGCTGGCGAGCAAAAGCGACGTCTCGGTCGAGGCGATGCCCTCGATCGTCCGGATTTGGTCCAGCGCCCGGCTGAACTCGGCAAGCGTGGCCGTGTCGAGCTCCACCACCAGGTCCCAGCGGCCGTTGGTGGTGTGGATGGTGCGCACTTCGGCAAGGCCCTTGAGCGCCCGCACCACTTTTTGCGAGCGCTCGCCCTCGATGGCGATGCACATGATGGCGCGTACCCGCCCCGCTTCGCTGTCCGGCCGGACGCGGATGGTGAAGCCCTGGATCACGCCGCGGTCCAGCAGACGGGCGATGCGGTTCTGCACCGTGGCGCGGGAGGCTTTGAGTTTCTTCGCCAGGGATGAAGCGGGTTCTCGCGCATTCAGGCGAAGCAGGGCCAGCAACCGGCGGTCAAGATCATCCATCGTTCTGCCAATGTAGATATGCATAACGCCAGCTTATGAACGAAAAATAGCAGATTGCACGCTTTTCGCCAACCGGGGGAACACCCACATTGGAAATGCCCGGATTCGCGAAGGAGGCTTGGCCATGCCGCCGCGGTTTTTGATGACCGATCCCGGTCATTATGACGTGCATTACCAGATCAATCCCTGGATGCGCCCCGAAAGCTGGCGCGCCGATGCCGCCGCCGGCCGCGCCGCCGCCTCACGCGCCTCCCGCCAATTGCGTGCCGCGCTGGAAGAGGCGGGCGCGGTGGTCGAAAACATCCCCGGTGTCGCCGGCCTTCCCGACCTGGTGTTTCCCGCCAATGCGGCGGTGGTGCTGGACGGCAAGGTCCTCCTGGCCCGTTTCCGCTATCCCGAGCGCCAGGGCGAGGAGCCGGTATTCCGTTCAGCCTTCGAAGCCTTGAAGGCGCGCGGCCTGGTGCATGACATCGCGCAACTCGAAGAAGGCGTGCTGCAGGAAGGCGCCGGCGACTGCATCTGGGACCAGGATCGCGCGCTCTTCTGGGTTGGCCATGGCCAGCGCTCCACCGCGAATTCCGTCGCCGCCATCGCGCAGGCCTTCGGAGAAACAACCGTGGCGCTGGAACTTGCCAGCCCCCGCTTCTATCACCTCGATACCTGTTTCTGTCCCCTCAATGGCGGCAAGCTGCTTTATTATCCGCCAGCCTTCACGCCAGAGGCGCTGGCCGCGATCCATGCCCATGTGCGTCCGCAGGACCGCATTGTCGCCGGCGACGAGGACGCGGAGGCGTTCTGCGTCAATGCCGTCAATATCGACAGGCAGATCATCATGGCCGCGCCGCCGTCCGGCTTGCGCAGCCGGCTGGAAGATCACGGCTTCCAGGTAACGGGTATCGATCTGGCGCCTTTCATCCTCTCGGGCGGCGGCGCCTATTGCATGACCCTGCGCCTGGACCGCAGCCGTAAGGCGCAGCTATTATGCGCCGCGGAGTAAGGCGATGACCCATATTTCGCCCACTGGCCTCAAGACCGCCGACATCATCGCCCGCGAAGCCGAGTTCGGGGCGATGAATTACAAGCCGCTTGACGTTGTGCTGACGCGCGGCGAGGGCGTCCATGTCTGGGATGTCGAGGGGCGGCGCTATCTCGATTGCCTCGCCGCCTATTCCGCCGTCAACCAGGGCCATTGCCATCCCCGCATCCTGGCGGCGCTGAACGCGCAAGCCTCCCGCCTCACCCTCACCTCCCGCGCTTTCCGGAATGACCAGCTGGCGCCCTTTTACGAGGAGCTTTGCGCGCTCACCCATTCGCACAAGGTGCTGCCGATGAATTCCGGCGCCGAGGCGGTGGAAAGCGCGCTCAAGCTGGCGCGCAAATGGGGCTATGCGGTAAAGGGCGTGCCTGAAGACCGCGCCGAAATCATCGTCTGCGACAACAATTTCCACGGCCGCACCATCGCCGTTGTGGGCTTCTCCAGCGATCCCGCTTCGCGCCAGGGCTTCGGTCCCTTCGCGCCGGGGTTCAAGCGCATCCCCTTCGGCGATGCCGCGGCGTTCGAAGCCGCGATCACGCCGCAAACCGTGGCCTTCCTGGTGGAGCCTATCCAGGGCGAAGCGGGGGTGATCATTCCGCCGCCCGGCTATCTTGCCCAAGTCCGCGCGCTTTGCACCCGGCACAATGTGCTTCTGATCCTGGATGAAATTCAAACCGGACTCGGCCGCACCGGCAGGCTCCTGGCCGAAGAGCATGAAGCCATCGAGGCCGATCTCACCTTGATCGGCAAGGCGCTGTCCGGCGGCTTTTATCCGGTCTCCGCCGTGCTTTCCAATTCCGAGGCGATGAGCGTGCTGCATCCGGGCGAGCATGGCTCGACCTTTGGCGGCAATCCGCTGGCCTGCGCCGTGGCGCGCGTGGCGCTCAAGGTGCTGGTCGAAGAGGACATGATCGGTAATGCCGCCCGCATCGGCACGCAGCTCCTGGCGAACCTCCGGCAAATCGCGTCGCCGCGGGTTAAAGAGGTGCGCGGCCGCGGCCTGATGATCGCCGTCGAGCTTTATCGGGACGCCGGAGGCGCCCGAAAAGTCTGCGAGCAGCTTCAGGCGCGCGGCCTTCTCGCCAAAGAGACACATGAACACACCATCCGCGTCACCCCGCCCCTGATCCTGAGCGCGGCACAGGCCGACTGGATCGCTGGCCAGTTCCAGGCGGTGCTTCATTGACGGTCGCGCCGCTTTTCCCGAAAGCGGGGGAGGCTCCTTCCCGGAACTGGGACGCGCTCGACGGGGACAAATATCGCGATGAAGAAGAAGCCGTCGCCGCCTTGTTGCAGGCGCGGCCGCTCTCCGCCGATGCGCGCGCGGGCGTCCATCGCCGGGCGCTGAAGCTGGTCCAATCCGCCCGCGCCGGGGCCAGGCGTCATGGCATGGTGGAAAGCTTCCTCCAGGAATTCTCCCTCTCCACCCCCGAAGGCCTCGCCCTGATGGGCCTGGCGGAAGCCTTGCTGAGAACCCCGGACAGCGAGACACGCGACCGCCTTATTGCCGAAAATATCGGCCCCGCCGACTGGAAGGCCCATCTGGGCAATTCGGAAAGCCTGTTCGTCAATGCCTCGACCTGGGCCCTGATGCTGACCGGCCGAATCGGCGTCCTGGACGATCTCGATGACAGCGACCGTGCCGGCATCTTCCGAAAGCTGGTGACACGGGTGGGCGAGAAAGTGGTGCGGGCGGCGGTCACGGAAGCCATCCGGATCATGGGCCGCCAATTCGTGCTGGGCAGAGACATCGGCGAAGCGCTGGACCGCGCCCATCAAGAAAAACTCCTTTGTTCTTTCGATATGCTGGGGGAGGGCGCGCGCACCGCCGCCGATGCCGCGCGCTATGAGGCCGCTTATGCCAAAGCCATCACCGCGCTGGCGGGCCAGGATTTGGCGCCCGAGACCGGTCATGGAATCTCGGTCAAATTGTCGGCGCTGTCTCCCCGTTACGAGGCCACCCAGGAAGCACGCGTCTGGAACGAGCTTTATCCCCGCCTCTCGCGCCTGGCGCGGCAGGCTGCGGCAGCCAATATCAACTTCACTTTGGATGCGGAGGAAGCCGACCGGCTGGTCCTCTCGCTCAAACTGCTGGACCGGCTGGCGCACGAACCCGCTTTGGCCGGATGGCAGGGCCTGGGCCTGGCGGTGCAGGCCTATCAGAAACGCGCGCCCCAGGTGATCGCGGAACTGGCCGGGCTCGCCCGCGACAGCGGCCGCCGGCTGATGGTCCGCCTGGTCAAGGGCGCCTATTGGGACAGCGAGATCAAGCGGGCTCAAATATCAGGCCGGCCGGATTATCCGGTCTACACCACCAAGGCCGCGACCGATGTCAGTTACCTGGTCTGCGCCCGTGCCATTCTTTCCGCCTCGCCCCATCTGTTCGGCCAGTTCGCTACCCACAACGCCCACACTTTGGCGGCGATCAAGGCGATGGCGGATGAGGCCGGCGCCGCGGTGGAATTCCAGCGCCTGCACGGCATGGGCGAGGCGCTCTATCAAGCCGCGCAGCAAGAGTTCGGCGCCGTCTCCCTGCGCACCTATGCGCCGGTGGGTGCCTATGAAGACCTTCTTCCCTATCTGGTGCGGCGGCTTCTGGAAAATGGCGCCAATTCCAGCTTTGTCCACCAGCTCCTGGATGAGGCAACCCCGCCGGAAAAAGTGGTGGATGATCCCCTGGCTCTGCTGACGGCCATGCCGCATCGCCATCCCAGAATCCCCAAACCGATGGAGCTTTATGGCGATCGCAAGAACAGCCTGGGACTCGATCTTACCGAAGCGTCCGTCCGTGCCGCGCTCTCTTCCGCCTTGGACGCCATCGATAGTCAATCCTTGTCCGGTCATCCCCTTATCGGCGGCAGCGCAAGTCGGGGTCCGGCGCTCCTGCCCGTCACTTCGCCTTTCGATCCCGAGCGTATCCTGGGCCACACCAGCGAGACCGGCGCTCCGCAAATCGAGCGCGCCTTCGCCCTGGCAAAGGAAGCGCAACCGGCTTGGGACGCCCAAGGCGGCACCGGCCGGGCGTGTGTCTTGCAAGCGATGGCGGACGCGCTGGAGAAACAGATGCATCGGCTCGCCGCGCTTTGTGTCCGCGAGGCCGGAAAAACCTGGCCCGACGCCATTGCCGAAGTGCGCGAGGCGGCGGATTTCTGCCGCTATTACGCGCTCCTGGCGGAACGCCAGTTTGGCCACGCGCAAATCCTCAGAGGCCCCGCCGGCGAAACCAACAGTCTTTCGCTCAACGGCCGCGGCGTTTTCGTCTGCATCAGCCCCTGGAATTTTCCGCTCTCCATCTTCACCGGCCAGGTGGCGGCGGCGCTGGCGGCGGGAAATGCGGTCCTGGCAAAGCCGGCGGAGGAGACGCCCTTGATCGCGGCCGAAGCCGTCCGCCTGTTCCACCAATCGGGTCTTGATTCCCGCCTCTTGCACCTCATTCCCGGCCGCGGTGAGACCGTGGGCGCGGCGCTGGTGGCGCACCCGTCGGCGGACGGCGTCGCCTTCACCGGCGGCACCGCCACCGCCAAGGCGATCAACCAAACCCTCGCGGCACGCGAAGGCCCGATCATCCCCTTTATCGCCGAAACCGGCGGCCTCAATGCCCTGTTTGCCGACACCACCGCCCAGCGCGAACAGTTGATCGATGACGTGATCCTTTCGGCCTTCGGTTCGGCGGGCCAGCGCTGCTCCGCCTTGCGCATCCTCTTCCTGCCGGGCGAGACCGCCGACGACATGATCGCCGGCATCTCCGGCGCGATGGATGCGCTGACGGTGGGAGACCCGGCGCAATTTAACACCGATGTCGGTCCCATCATTGACACAGACGCCAGAAATCAATTGGACCGCGCCTTGGCCAAGCTCATATCCGAAAGCCACGCCGTCAGACGGGCTCCCGAAACTCAGTCCGCGCCCCTGGTGTTCGCGCCCGCCATGGCCGAGATCACCCTCGACCGGCTTCCGGACAAGGAAGTGTTCGGCCCCATTCTCCATGTGGTGCGCTATGGCGAGAAGGAGCTGGAGACGGCCTGCCAGGCGCTGGCCGCCAAAGGTTACGGCCTCACCTTGGGCATCCATAGCCGCCTCGACAGCTTTGTGCGCCGGGTTCGGGCGCTGGTGCCCGCCGGAAATACCTATGTCAACCGCTCTATCATTGGCGCGGTGGTGGGGGTGCAGCCCTTTGGCGGTGAAGGCCTTTCCGGCACCGGTCCTAAGGCCGGCGGCCCGCTTTCCCTCTCGCGCTATGCGGTCGAGCGCGCCCTCAGCATCAACATCGCGGCCAAGGGCGGCGATCCAACTTTGCTGAATCTATAAGACCAGCTTTCAGGCCCCGTTGCGGACGCCAGGCGAATGTGCCTGAATCCCGGAAAATGCGGCCAGGCTCGGTCCAATAGCCTGCCATGGGGAGGGTCACATGAAATCTGTCTCTCTATCTTCCGTAGGCCGTCTTGGTCTTGCGCTTCTGGCGGCCTCGGTCCTGACCGCTCCAAAGTCGGATGCCCGTGTCGTGCGCATCGTGGTCGAGAACAAGGTCTCGCCCGATTTTAACGGCGCCTCCTTCGGCGCGACAGGCCCTTATGAAACGCTCACCGGCAAGGCCTATGGCGAGCTCGACCCCAAAGACCCGCGCAACAGCATCATCCAGGACATCGCGCTGGCGCCCAAGAATGCGCGCGGGATGGTGGAATATGTCGCCACCTTCCACATCGTCAAACCGGTGGACATGAGCAAGACCAGCCACCTGATGTGGCACGACGTGCCCAACCGCGGCGGGCGCATCAATATCGTGGCGCAGGAACGCAACACCGGCGACATCGGGCTCTCCAGCGGCTGGCAGGGCGACAATGCCGGCGCCACCGCGCCCAACGCCAAGAATGAATATGTGGTCGTGCCGGTGGCGCATAATCCCGACGGCTCGCCCGTCACCGGCCCGGTCCTGGCCCGCATCTTCAACGCCAGCGGCCCGGCGTCGCAGCCGTTGATCGTTTACAGCAATCCCGTGCCCTACAAGCCCGCCTCGCTGGACACCAGCAAGGCGACACTCACCACCCACGCTTCCGAAAGCCTGGATGGCAAGATCGGCAAGACCTCCACCATCCCGTCTTCCGACTGGGCCTGGGCAAAATGCGATGCCTCCCATCCCTTTCCCGGCACGCCCGATCCCACCCAGATTTGCGTGAAAGGCGGCTTCAATCCCGCGCTGCTCTACCAGATCGTCTTCACCGCCAAGGACCCCTATGTGCTCGGCATTGGCCTTGCCGCCTTCCGCGATGTCGGCTCCTTCTTCCGCAATGCCGACAAGGACGATAACGGCACCGCCAATCCGCTGGCCGGCCAGGTTCAATGGGTGATCGGCCGCGGCGTTTCGCAGTCGGGCAATTTCCTGCGCCAATATATCGATCTCGGCTTCAACGAAGATGAGCGCGGCCGTCAGGTCGAAGACGGCGCCTGGCCGATCATCGCCGGCCGGCGCATCAGCATCAACACGCGCTTCGCCGAGCCCGATGGCGTCTTGATGCTCTACCAGCCCGGCAGCGAAGGCCCGCAATGGTGGTCGCCCTGGCCCGACAAGGTGCGCGGCCTTCCCGCCTCCAGCATGCTGGACCGCTGCACCAAGAGCCGCACCTGCCCCAAGGTGATCGAGCATTTCGGCGCCGCCGAAGTCTGGGGCCTCAAGCTCACGCCGGAATGGGTGGGCACTTCGGGCGACGCCGACATCCCGATGCCGGAGACGGTGCGCCGCTATTATGTCGCCAGCACCCAGCATGGCGGGGGCCGCGGCGGCTTCTCGACCACGCCCCTGCCGCCGCCTTCCTGTCCCGGCACGGAATGGGGCAAGGGTGTGCTCGCCACCAATCCCATGCCGCAGACCGAGACGGTGAACGCCATCCGCGCCCATTTCCGCGATTGGGTGATGAAGGGCATTGCGCCGCCGCCCAGCCGCTATCCGACCCTCGCGGGCGGAACGCTGGTGGACGACACCAAGGCGGCGATGGGCTTTCCCTCCATCCCCGGCCTGCCGGCGGATGCGCCCACCGCCTGGGTCAATCCCGTGCTCGATTATGATTTCGGACCCGGTTTCAACCGCGTTGACGGCACCGGCATTGCCAGCAAACAGCCGCCCGCCATTCTTCATGTGGTCAACATGAAAGTCCCCAAAGTGGATGCCGACGGCAACGAATTGGGGGGCGTTCCCGTGGTGCTTTTGGGTGCACCGCTTGGCACCTATCTCGGCTGGAACATCACCGCGGACGGATTCTTCAAGGGCCGCCCCTGCAACTATGCCGGCGGCATGATTCCCTTTGCCAAAACAAAAGCGGAGCGGGATGCGAAGGGTGATCCGCGCCTGTCGCTGGAAGAGCGCTATCGCGATCACGCCGGCTATGTGCGGGCGGTTGAAGAAGCGGCGAAGAAGGCGAAGGCCGAAGGCTTCTTGCTCGAGGACGACGCCAAATCCCTGATCGCCGCCGCCGACGCCAGCGACGTGCTGAAATAACGAAAGCGGTCAATCAATGTTTGGGCAACCCCTGCCCGAATTCTTCATAATAAGGACTGGAAGGATCATCGGTGTCGTTCATCGCCCGCTCGACTTCGACAGCCAGCAGGTGCCAGCGCGCCGCCATCGCAAAAAATTCCGCGCGGGCATTCTCCTCCTTGGCCTCATGCGCCCTGCGAAGCGCTTCTTCGGCAAAATGCCGGTAAGCCTCCAACCGCTCTTGCAGGGGCAGGGATTCGATGGATTGTCCCATGGCTGGCCTCCTAGCTGGAAAATCCGGTGAAGACATAGCCTTTTCCCCGGACGGTCTTGATCACCAGGGGATTGTCCGGATCGGCTTCCAATTTGCGCCTGAGCTTGACGATCACGCCGTCCAGACTGCGGTCATAGGGCTGCCATTGCCGGTTGAAGACGCGCCGGCACAATTCGTCGCGGCTCTGGGTGCGCCCCTCATTCGCCGTCAAGGCGATCAAGAGATCGCATTCTGCGGTGGTGAGCGGCACGCGCTGGCCATCGGGGGATGAGAGATTGCGCCGCACCGGGTCGAACTGCCATCCGGCCTCCCCCGTTCCCGCAATCGCGGCTGCCGGCTGGTCCTCGCCGCGCGCTGCCCGGCGCAACAAGGCGCGCATCCGCGCCAGCAACTCCCTGAGATTGACCGGTTTGAACAGGTAATCGTCCGCCCCCAGCTCCAGGCCGACGATCTTGTCGGTGATATCGTCCTGCGCCGTGATCATGATGCAGGGTATGTCCAGCCGGCCCCTCAGCTCGCGCAGGAAATCGAAACCATTCTCTACCCCCAGCCAAAGATCGAGCAGGACGATATCGAATTTCCCGCTGTCCAACCGGTGGCGCGCCCCGACAATATCGCCCGCGCTTTCGGCATGCATGCCGTGGCTCTCAAGATATTCGCACAGTTCCTCCCGGATGCCGCGGTCGTCATCGACGACCAGCACCGAGGCGCCGGCCAGGTTCAGCCGTTCGGCGGCGTGGCTCTGGCTCGCGGTCATGTCTTCCTCCCTTGCCCGGTCGCGGTCCACAATTCCTTACATCTATGCACACAACTCCACCCGGTTCCTGGCAGGCTTATGCCGCTGTTTGGGGGGAGTGGAGCATGTCTTACTGCAAGCGGATGAACAGGCCTTGCACCTGCGGCAGGCTCTCGCTCTATGACCGCACCGGCAGGGTCCGGGAATTCGAGAACAGCGCCAATTGCCTGACCGATCACGAAGTGTTTAGCGCGACCACCTTGTTGATGGACGAATGGCGCCGCCGTTTCAGCGGTAGCGAAGTCGGTCCCGCCCGCCTCCACGTCTAGCAACGCTTGATTACGCCTCGGCATCGTCTCTCTCCGGGAGATGAAGCTCCACATAAGCGCCGCCGCCGGCATGATTGCCCAGTTCCAGCCGGCCGGCATGTTCGCGGGCGATGACCTGGCAGATTGACAAACCAAGGCCGGTGCCGGCCTCGGCGCCCTTGGTGGTGAAAAAAGTTTCCAGCGGCCGGCTGGCGACATCGGGCGGGAAGCCGGGGCCGTTATCCTCCACCCGCAGGGCGACGCCGCTTTCCGTGCGCCGCCCGCGTATGGTGACGATGCCTTTATCGACCTTATCCGCGCTGCCGATGCCGGAGAGCGCATCGATGGCGTTGCGCACCAGGTTGACCAGCACCTGCTCGATCTGGACCGGATCGCAATGCGCCTTCAGCCCCGGCTCGACCGCGATCTCCAGGCGGATCGCGCTCTGCATCAGGATATGCTCGATCAGAAGGCGGATGCCGCCCGCCAGTTCCGCCAGGTCAACCTCCACATAGGTGCCGCCGCCTTTGCGGGAAAAGCGGCGGATGCGGTCCATGATCTGGCTGGCGCGCTCGACCTGGCTCAGGATCCGCTCGACTTTCGGCGCCAATACATCCGGCGCCACCGGCCCGTTCTCCGCCATCATCTCCAGATTCTGTGCCGCGACCGAAATGGTGTTGAGCGGCTGGCGCAGCTCATGCGCCAGGCTCGCCGACATCTGCCCCAGAGCCGACAATTTCCCGGATTGGACCAGCTTGTCCTGCTCGTCCTTGAGCAGCAGCGCCTGTTTGAGGATCAGCGCGAAGCGGCTGGCGAAGCCGATATCCTCCGGAAGGAAGCCGCCGCCCTCGCGGCGCGACGCGCAGAGAAGCGCGATGCTTTCGGAGGCGACGGGAAGGAACACCACCGCCATGTCGCCCGCCGCGGCTCCCACCAGCGCGCGCAGCCTCCCGACATGCTCGCTCCCCTGCTTGTGCAGAACCACGGGCGCCAGTTGCGACAGAAGCAGTTTGGTCAGTGCCGGATCGCGCGGCAGGGGGGAAGCGCCGGCGGAGAGGGGCTGGGCCATGCCGTCGCGCGCGACCTTCAGCACCAGCGGCTTGGTGCCCTGGATGGCCTCGATGGCGAGTTCGGAAAGCTCCTTCAGCTTCTGGCTGGCGGTGGATTGGCCCAAAAGCATGCGCAGGCCCTGCAGCATGATCTCGGCTTCGCGCCGGTAGCCTTCCTCCCGTTTGCGGGCTTCCGCAGTCTGGTTCAGGAGCGCGACCTGGCCCTGGAAAACCTCGTCGCGCTGCGGGTCTACGCCGCAGAATGTCCCCGCCGCGCCGCCGTCGGCCAGCCGCCGGGCGGTGATGTAAAGATGCTGGGGGCCGAAGATGCGCGGCAGCCGCACTTCGATATGGCGCACCGGCTTGCCTTCCTGCAGCAGCTCCAGGGCGTTCTTGCCCGACCGCTCGCAGTGAATGGCGCTGAGATTGATGCCCTCGACCGCGTTGAAGATGTCGCTGCGGCGGTTCAGCACGCTGCGGCAGCGTATCACGCCGCCCGGCGTCGCCTCCCAGCCGACATCGTAATTGAGATCGCGCCAGATCAGGCTGCTGTCGGGGTGATGGCGCGGTTCGGGCTGGGCGGCCATGGGTGTCAGCTCGAAGGGTCCGCCACCAGGAAGGTGGTTGCCACCGCCCGGTTGGCGTTGAGCGCCGGCAGGAAGGGGAAAATATTGAAACGGTTGTCGTCATAAGTGACGGAAATCAGGATGGCTTCCCCTTCCGCCGTCTGGCCTTGCGACGCCACATCGATGGCGGCCTTGCTGGGATCGATCAGCGGCGAAAAACTGGTGAGGACGCGGTTGACCGCGTCATTCGCCCGCTGCTCGCGTTCAGCCGAACTCAGTCCGGCAACCGCCGCCCGGCCGCCTTCCGCCACCGCATAAGACAGCGCGATCCGCGCCGCAAACTGAAAGCCGAAAGCGATGATGCCGAACAGGATGGAGAGGAACAGCACCAGCACAAAGGCGAATTCGATCGCGACCGAGCCGCGCCGGTCCCGCAAGAAAGACGCAGCGCCCCGCATTTTTTCCACACAACGCCGTGGCCGGGCGCCTTCACGCCCCGGCCGGTCCACGCCGTCCGACATCAGTTCGCTGCGCTCAGATCGGTTCCGACATCGGTGTAGATTCCCTGCAACGACAGGCCTATGCCGTGGATCAGGGTCCAAAGCCCGATCACGATGCCCGCCGCCAGAAGCCCATATTCGACAGCGGACAATCCGCTTTCGTCTTTGAGGAACTGTCTGGCCTTGACGACAAGTCTTATAGCCATTTCAACCTCCCGCTATTCCGGCAAAAATCTTCCCGCACATCAGCCGGCCTAATGTGCGTTTGTTCCGGCATCGCTGCCGGAATTGGTTGAACCGTCTCGCGATTGCGCCCTGGCAGGCTGGCCCCCGGGGGCTTGGCCAAGCGAGCGCAGATAGGATTCATAAATTCGCTGCGCCTCTTCCGGCCGGGCGGGAAGAGGCGTGCCTTGGGCGGCATATTGGGCCTGCATCACCTCGCGATAGGCCGAAGCTTGCGGCGGCACGGTCTGCTCGCCACGGGCGGGCGCCGCAGCCATCATCAGAAGCGCAAACAGGGATTGCTGTCTCATGGTGCTCCATCCCCGGCAAAAGCCTTGTCCTTGAGAGCATCGCCGACGATCGCCTCCACCTTTTCGCGCTCGCCCCTGTCTTTGAGGCCGTTGAGGATCGCATCGGCGCCGTCATGGTCGCCCGCGAGAGTGAGGGCGATGATGAGATTGTTGCGGATAAGGCTGGAGTCCGGCTTGAGTTCCCAGGCCTGGCGCAGATAGGCGGCGGAAGCGCCGCTCTGCTCGAGATGCAGGCCGGCGAATGCCAGGTTGTTGAGAAAGTCCGGATTGGAAGGCTCTTCACGCACCGCCTCGCGGAAATTCGTGAAGGCTCCGGGCCATTGCCGGCGCGCCGCCGCCACCCGGCCCTTGCCGTTCCAGCCTTCTGCCGCAAGCGCGGTCTTGTCCAGCGCCGCATAGGCGGCAAGCGCTTCGTCCGTCCGCTCCAGGCCCAAAAGCGCATTGCCCCGCAGCAGCCAATAGCGCGCTCCAAAATCCTTTGCTTTCGCCGCATCCAGGAATGCGATCGCGGCGCCATAGCGTTGCTGCCGGATCAGCCCTTCCACCACATCGAGATAGAGTTGGGCCTGATCTTGCGGCGCCATCGCTTTCGCGGCGGTGGCGGAAGCTTCCGGGGAGGGGGGACCTTTCGCGCCTTGGGACGGAAGCCCGGCGCATCCCGCAAGGGCCGCGGCGGCCAACAGGACCGGCATCAGCCGCCTCATGGTCTCGCCCCTTTGTCGTGCAGATTCTGTTTCACCATGCCCAGCGTCTCGGTGATGTTCGAAACCGCCGGCCCGGCAAGCGCAACCATCAGCACCGGCATGAAGAAAGCCAGCATCACCATGGTGAGGATCACGGATTTGCGGCCGATCTGCTCGCGCGCCGCAGCCACCCGCTTGTCAGTCAATTCGGCGCCGAATTGCTCCAGCGCGGTCATGATCTCGCCGCCTTGCAGCAAGGCCTGTTTGATCAGGTTGGCAAGGTCATAGCCTTCGTCAATCCCAAGCCTCTGGCCCATGCGTTCGAAAGCCGCTTCATAAGGCATGCCGCTATCGACATCGGCCACATAGCGCTTGAACACCTGGCTGGTCAGCGGTGCCGTCCGCTCCAGCAGGCCGGTGACATAACGCAGGCACTGGTCGATGCTGACGCCGCTGTTGAGCACCATCAGGAGGATATCGACCAGCGGCGGCAGCTCGCGGCGGACCGCGTGCAGGCGCGCCTCGGCCGCGAGTTTCAACAGGATCACGAACAGCCGGCTGACGAAAAAGGCCGCGAACACGGCCAGCAGGATCCCGGTGGAACCGCCGGCCCCGTCATGCATCAGCACCGCCGCGAAAGTTCCGATAGTGGCGGCCAGCCGGGCGGCGACAAACACAGGCAGGGCCGCATGCGGGAAATAGCCGGCGCCGGCCAGGGCGTTGCGCAGGCTTTCGTCCGAGGCGCCCGGCAGGTTGGCACCCAGCCACTGAAGAAGGCGCAACAGGCTGTTCGGCGGCGGCGCCGCGCCCAGATCTCCCATCACCGTCCTGAGGCGTGCAAGCGTGGCGCGGCGGCGCGCCAGCAGCGCCATGCCCAAGGCACCCGGCGCCGAGGCTGCCAGAAGCGCAATCAACAGGTTTGGCGCGGGGCTTATCATGATCAGAAGCTCGTCCGCACGATCAGGCGCATCAGCAACATCCCGGCGAATTGGGAAACCACGCAATAAACCAGAAGCCGCTTGCCGGTGGGATTGGCGATGAACCAATGGGCATAGTCCTGGTTCTGGAAGACGATCAGCCCCGCCACCATCACCGGCAGCAGGGCCAGCACCCAGGCACTCACCCTTATCTGGGTGGTGCTGGCGCGCAACTCGCGCTCGATGGAGGCGCGTTTGCGCAAATAGGCGACAAGATTGCCCAGCGAATGGGTGAGTGATCCGCCGAAGCGCATATTGGTCGCGACCGCGGCCGCGAAAAGCCGCATTTCATAAAGGTCGATATCGTCGGCGCATTGCGCGATGCTTTCGGAAAAGCTGGCGCCATTGCCCATTCGCCGCACGGCCGGACCGAAATAATGCCTCAGCCGCGGCGGCGCTCCCTGCACCGAGCGCATAAAAGCGGTAGGCAGGCTGTTGCCGATGATCAGGAGCTGCCGCACACGGTCGAAGAAACTCGGCAAGAGGCCGCCCAGTTCGGCCCTGCGCCGCGCCGCCAGGATGCTGAGCGCCATCGATCCCACCGCCAGAGAAGCGGCCGCCATCGCCAGGGCGGCGAAAAGGCCAAGCAGCATGGCCGCAACGCCCATCAGCGCGAAAAAAACGCCGACGGCCGCGCAAGCGCCGCGAATATCGGGCTCGATGCCCAGCAGATGCAGGTTGCGTCTTAAGCCGCGCGGCAGGATGCGGCGCGCGCTCCAGCGCCGCTCTGGCTGGGCACTTCTGGGCCGTTTCCGTCCGGCTTCGACCAGGTCCTTCAGCCGGCTCAGCGTCCGGATGCGGCGCTGCCTGAGCAGGACCACCAGGCCCAGCGCCGCAACCGCGATCAGCAGGAAGGCAAGCAGCATGACCATCAGCGCCCCTCCTTGCGCCGCTCCGCATGGGTCTCGGAGCGCAGCGTCTCGCGCAACATATAGACCCCGCCTTCGCAGCCGGTGACCTCGCAGACGGAAGCGATGCCGCGGCTGCCGTCCGGCCGGCGCACCACATGCACCACCAGGTCCACCGCCCCGGCGACAAAGCGGCGCACCGCGTTGAGGTCGGCGGAAAACCCGTGCAGTCCCATCAGCATCTCCAGGCGCTCCAGCGCGTCGCGCGGGCCGTTGGCGTGGATGGTGGCCATGGACCCGTCATGTCCGGTGCCCATGGCCTGCAGCATCTCGATCGCCTCGCTGGAGCGCACCTCGCCCAGGATGATGCGGTCGGGGCGCATGCGCAGAGCATTGCGCATCAGGTCGCGGGCCGAAACCTCGCTGGCGCCATCCGAAGAGGCCGGCCGCGTCTCCAGCCGCACCACATGGGACTTCTGCAGTTGCAGTTCGGCGGCATCCTCGATGGTGACCAGCCGCTCTTTCGCGCCGATATAGGAGCTCAGCACGTTGAGCAGCGTGGTCTTGCCGGTGCCGGTGCCGCCGCAGATCAGGACATTTTTCCGGGCCGCGATGGCGGCGGAAAGGTAATCCAGCATCTCCGCGGTCATCGCGCCGTGGCGCACCAGGTCCTTGCCCGACAGCGGGATGCGCTTGAATTTGCGGATCGAGAGGATGGGCCCTTCCAGCGCTACTGGCGGAATGATCACATGCACCCGCGAGCCGTCGGGCAGGCGGCCATCGACATAGGGCGTCGCTTCGTCCACCCGCCGTCCGATCGGGCTGACGATGCGCTGGATGATGTTCATCAGGTGCGCGGTGTCGCGGAAGCGGACATGCACTTCTTCCAGATTGCCGGCGCGCTCGACATAGATGGCATTGGGCCCGTTGACCACGATGTCGTCGATCTCCGGGTCCTCCAGGAAAGGCTGCAACGGGCCAAGGCCGACGATCTCGTTCATCACATCGTCGATCAGGGCGGCGCGTTCGCGCTGGTTGAGCGGCGCGCCATGTCCGTTTATGGCGGTGGAGATGGCGCCGGCGATCTGGTCCTGCAGCGCGGCATGGGGAATGGTGTCGGCATCGAGCCCCTGGCGCTCCAGGTGCTCCAGGGTGAGGTCGAAGACGCGGAATTTGATGAATTGATAGCGGTCCGAGGCGAAGGTATCGCCCGTCTCGGCCTCGTGCTTGATCGCGTAGGGCGCGAAACTGTTCATGTCGGCGCCGCCTGCGGATGGGGATAGAGCCAGCCGCGCAACCGGGTTTTGACGTCCTGCCTGGGCGCTTCGGCCAGGCCCAGCCGCGACAGGCATGTATCCAGGCTTGCGGCATAGCGCGAGGCGGACAGCGCCATCGGCTTGCCGTCGTTGAAATGGCCGGCAAGCTCGCTCCAGCTTCCTTCCAGATTGATGCTGCGGCGGATATTGAGCGTCCTGCAGATATCGGCGGGCGCGGGCGTCTGGTTGCGCGCCATCTCATGCACGACCAGCTCGGCATCATCGGTGATGCGATTCTCCGACAGCCAGCGCAGCAACTCGCCGGTGCCGCGGATGGAGGAAAATCTTTGATTGCAGCAGACAAAGAATTTCGCCGCCGGCCGCACCATCTCCAAAAGGGCGCGCTGGCGCGAGAAGGGGCCGTAACCGATCACCATGACGTCGAAAATATTCTGCAGCATCTGCAGCAGCGCGGCGAAGCTGGCCGCCTCCAGGACCGCGCCGTCGGAGCGGAAATCGGTCGCCAGCGGCATCACATAGAGGCCGGAGCGCGGCTCCCGCGCCAGCGCGCCTTCCAGCAGGGCGCGGTCGAGCCGCGCCATCTCGCGGATCGCGTCCGGCACGCCGAATTCCAGCCCGATCCCAAGCGCCACGCCGGCTTCGGTCGCCGGCAGCGACAGGTCGATATAAAGCACCATGCCGCCCGCCGCCCGCTTGGCCGCGCGCACCGCCAGGTTCAGGGCGAAATCCTGGTCCTGTTCGCCCGGAAGGGCGCTGAGCACGGCGGCGACCTTGGCGCGGGGGGTATTCTCCGCGCCGCTTCTCGCCAGGCCGGCCCGGATCGCCGCCTGAATCTGGTCCTGGCCCGCTTCCCGGTCGAGGAAATCGTCCGCCCCGCCGCGCAGCGCCGCCAACACCAGTTGGGCGCTCATCTCGTTGCCCAGCGCGATCACCGGCACGCCGGGAAAGCGGCGCTTCACCTCGGCGATGCGCTCATGGGCGGTGGAGACACCGCTTCTCGCATCCGTGTCGATGATGATGCTGTTGGGCTGGAATTTTTCCCGGATGTCGGAGGCGCCCTCGGGCAGATGGTCGATCTGCAGCAAACTCGCCGCGCTGTCCAGCGCCGCGGTCACGGCCCGGATCACCTCGGAATCTGAGCACACCAGAAGCAGGCGTCCGGTCATGGCGGGGCCAGCCCATACTGGGTGACGAAACGGTCCAACTGCCTGGTGTTCAGCATCATGTCGGCGGTCGAGGGCGCGTAGGCGACCGCTTCACCTGGCAGCTTGGGCACGGCGCCCGGCGCCATCGGCGACACCAGATGCGGCGTGGCGACAATGATCAATTCCTGCTGTTCGCGGGAACTCTGTGAGCGTTTGAAGAAATCGCCTATGATCGGCAGGTCGCCCAGCCCCGGCACTTTTTCCTCGACATTGGAGCTGGTGCTGAACATCAGCCCGGCAAGGACGAAACTCTGGCCGTCACCCAGTTCGATGGTGGTGTCGGTAGAGCGGGAACGGATCGCCGGCACGGAGAAACCCTGCAGCGTCAAGGCGTTTTGATAATCGAGCTCGCTGACTTCGGGGTTGACCTGGATCACGATCCGCTTGTCGTTCAAGGCGGTGGCATGGACATGCAGCTGGATGCCGAACTTGCGGTATTGGATGGCGATGGCGCCATTGCTCGCGCCGGTCTGCGGCACCGGAATCGGGATCTCGCCGCCGGCAAGGAAGTTGGCCTCGTCGCCGCTGCGTACCAGAAGTGTCGGTTCGGCCAGGACCTGGGCGAGGTTGACGCTGCCCAGCACGCTGATGATGCCCGCCAGGTCCGATCCCGCATCATTGAGCAGGAGATTGAAAGCCTGGCTCAGCGGCAGGCCGCCATTGATGCTCAGGCCGCCGCCCGGCGAAAACTGGAAACTGTTGATGCTGCCCGGAACATCGGAGGCGAATTGGAATCCGCCGGCCAGCTTCTGGAAATTCAGGCCCAGCGCCTTCATGGTGCTGGTCGAGACGGCGGCAAAGCGGACTTCGACCGCGATCATGCGCCGGTCCGCGACCGCGAGCTGGTCGTCGGCCTCCTTGCCGGTCTCGCTTTTGGCGATCGCTTCGGCTTCCTGCCGCGCCTCCAGGCTGCCCACGTCTCCTTCCAGCGTCACCCCCGCCGGAGTGGAGACCGCCTGCACGTCTTTCAGCGCCGGCCTGGCGGCCAGCCTGGTCTTGAGCGAGGTCACGTTGGGTCCCACCACGATATTGTAGGTGCGGCCCTCGGGATGGTCCTTCGACCAGACGGTCAGGTCGGTGGCGCCGGCCTTCAGTCCGACAAGCCGTATCTGGTGTCCCACCAGTTTCACATCGGCGATGCCGGCGTCTCCCAGCGCCACTCGCGTCGGCGTCGCGCCGGCCTCGATCAGATATTGACCGCCGACTGCCACATGCTCCGTTTCGGCAGCGGCGGTTTCAGCGGCATTGCCCGCCGTGCCAAGCCCCAGCGCCGCCATCATGCCTATCGGACCGAGGAGGCGGAACAGCGTCATGGCGGCCCGCCCGCCAGCGCGCTGTCGCGCGCACCGGCCAGAAACGGAATGGAATTATGCGGCCGTTCCACCGGCACGGGCCGCGGCGGCGCCGGCACCAGGTCGGCCAATGAGGCATTGGTCGCGCCGGCTATTCCGTTGTCGCCCGGTTTGCGGATGGCCAGCGACACTTTGCCGAAGCGCAGCGCCAGGGTAAGGCGCGCCAATTGGAGAGGCGGCAGGGAGAGCGTGACCGTCCGTGCGCCGGCCTGAACGGATCCGCGCGTCGCGGGATTTTCCCCCACTGCCAGGACCGGCACATTCTGCAGGAGCAGCACCGCCTGGCTCCGGTCCGGCAGGTTCTGGGCGCCCAACGCCGGGAAAACCGAACCTGGAATGCTGGCAAAGACGTCGACATGGTCGCCGCTCTGCAGGAAGCCGCCGACAATCTCGTCTTCAGAGACGCGAATGGAGAAGGCGCGCTCGCCTTCCGGCACCCGCGCCGCGATCCCCAGGCTCGCCGCGTCGCGCAGGGCTTCCCGCCGCAACGCTTCGCCGGCCGCGAATTTCCGGGTGGTCATCAGGCCGAGCGCGGCCTCGCGGGAGGTGATGATGCCGGCGGGCGGCGTGCCGTTATAGCTTTTGGCGCTGAGATCGGCGGATGAGACAATGGTCCCCGCCGGAATGGGACGGGCCGCGACCATCATCAGGGCCGCAACGCGCTGCGCCGGCGCGGGCGCGCGCGCCGCCGTCAGGCGCGGATTGACTGCGGCAATCAGAAGCGCGAGCAGCAGAATGCCCGCCGCGATCAGCAGCGGAACATACGGCAAAGACCGAAGTGAGAATGCCTCCCGCACTCAACCCGCCTCTTCCCAATCTCGTGCAAGCCGGCGTCTTTGCCGGCTGCCGCTATGAGTCTGAGACGCAACAAGCGGGTCCAAAATTTACGCAACGCAACCTGAGACGATGTCTTGTCAGACCCCTTCAGGCGTCATAGCCATCAAATGATGGCGCTCTTTGCCTTAGGAATCGGTAAATCGGGATTTCATCAAATGATGCCGATGGCACGAATTATGCTGAATTTTCCTTTACCGCCGGCGCGGAAAACGTTGGCATTCCTGCACCGGAAAGGCTCACGCCGCTTTCCGTGCGGCCGGTGATGTCATGTTCAGCAGGTTGGCGCCCAGCTGGATGCCGCCGCGGTCCGGATGCTTGGCCGCAAGCGCGCAACCCGTTCCATGCAGAAGCCGCAAGGTGGCATTGTCACCCGCGCCCAGGATGCAGGAGAGGGCGCGCTGGGCAAAAGCGACCTGTTCCAGCCGCTGCGCGATCACGGCGACATCCGGCAATTCGGTCTTGGGTGTGATGCTGGTGCAAAAGCCGGCGGCGCCGAGACAGGCCTCCCTTGCCAGGCTGGTATCGCGGTCAGGCAGGTGAATGAAAACGCGCCCCACCAGCGGCTTCAAGACCGCCAGGATGTCGGCCAGGCTGCGCGCCGTCGTTCCCCTCGGAACATCGTCCAGCTTGACGATGAAGGGGGCATTTTCAGCCAGCCGGGCAGTGCGCAAAATCTCCAGATATGCCTGGCGGGTTTTCGACCAGGCCAATGTTTCATAGCTGACGCCGGTGACGATGGCGGACACATCCTTGCCCCGCACGGCCTGCGGCAACAGCGTCAGGCCGTATCTCAGCATGGCCATGTCCACGGAAGGCCGGTAATCGGGATGGCAATAGCGCAAGGCATCGGCGCCAAACAGGCTTCTTCCATCGCGGAAGGAAACCGCGCCGCAGAGATGCATGGGGCTGGCCTTCTGGCGCAGATGGAATACGGGAATATAACCGGGTTTGAAATCCGGCCAGCCGGAGGCAGCCGTGGAAGCGGTCTCGGAGACAGATTGTGCGCGCGGTTCAAAGGCAAGCGGATTGTCCCGGTTGTCGCGGGCAAAGAAAACCGGCCGCTTTGCAGGAGGCGCGTTGCGGACAAGGGGAAGCACAGCTTGTTGGCCTCTGGATTGGCCCGGGGCGTGAAACATCGCCGGCATGCCGTTCGCCGCTTCCGCGCCGAACAAGCGGCGGAGCAGGGCGCGGTTGATCTCGGAAGCCAGCGCCCCGGCAGCGGCGCCCGAACGGGTCCGGACCACCAGATGGAAGCCATTTTCCGTGGGAATCACCACTTCGCCGGGGGCGATCTGGCGGACCTGGGCCTGGCACATCAAGGCCGCCCGGCCGGGATTCTGCCTTAGCGATTCCGAGCGGTCCATCACCCGGCTGAAGTCGAAATGGAACGAACTATAGCGGGCATCGAACGGACCCACCGGATCGCTCAGACTATCCTTGCTGTATTGTTTCATAACTGGTTCCTTGCCAATTCGATTGTGGCGCCGTTGCCCGATGCCGGCGGCTTGAGGCCGGATATACGGGGCATTCCGGGAAGCTCCTCAGGCAGGCCGTTGACGCACACGACCATCAGGTGCGGCAGCCGGCGTGCCACATTGCGGCAGAGGGCGCGGTGAAGGGATGGATCGGAAAAGATCACCACGCCCTCATAGCGTTCGCCCCTGGCGGCCTTCTCCAGTTCGCTGGTCAATTCGCGGGCAAGCATTTCCTTGGCGAGCGGCGTGCCGTCCAGGTATTTGCCGCGGATTTCCTCGCGCGGGTCGTAGCTTACGGCGTGAAGCAGCCGGGAAACACCGTTGCTGTTGGCACAAAAGACGGCGCCACTGTCGGCGGCGGCCAGCACCAACACGTTTGAGGCCTCCGATGTGTCGCCGGCTGCGAAATTCTTCCCTGAAGATTCAGCGGGAAGCCGCGCCGCTTCCGTCCTCAATGATTGCGAAAAGCCCATCGCCATCCCCTGTCAAACAGAGCCCCATTGCCGGAAGACAGGCTAGGCGGGGTTGGCGTCAGAGCGGGTGATGTTGTGTGGGATTGTGTGCGCACCACACGGCGGGAAAGAAAAACGCCAGGCGCTCAAGAGCGCCTGGCGTGGGATGGGTAGGGTCGAAAGCCCGGCCTCGAAGGGTGTGGGTGTCTGCCGGGCTTCCTCGTTGGAGAAAGTTCGATTGACCTCCATTTTTGTGCGGACCGTCGGTCAGCACCAGGGACCATAAGTGCCTCAATGTGAAACGGGGTGAAGTTATGTGATGTTGTGTAGGCGCTGTCCACTGCTTTGTGTTTACAGAATGTGAACTTTCCCGCCGCTAGCCTTGGCTGTCGGGAGTCATGGGGTGCATCCGTGTCTCAGCGTCGGTGTTTCCTGAGTGACCAGGGCGGCGCGGTCTCCATCATCGCCGCATTGTCGATCATGATGCTGCTGGCTATTGCCGCCATCGTGATCGATACGGGGTCGCTTTACCTCGCCCGCCGCGGCCTTCAGGCCGCCAATGACGCGGCGGCGCTGGCGGCGGTGCAGGACCCGGACAATGCGCCGGCGGTGGCGGCCGATGTCTTCGCCCGCAACGGCTATTCGGGCGAGAGTTTGTCGGTCACCACCGGAACCTACAGCGCGGACGAATCGCTCGATGCGAATGACCGCTTCAACGCGTCAGGCACGGACATCAACGCCGTTGAGGTGGTCGCCACGATTGAGCAGCACAACTATCTCGCGCCCCTGTTCGGCCTTCCCAATCTGTCGCAGCTGAAAACCCGCGCCGTCGCCACGCGCATTCCCACCGCCTCCTTCGGCGCCGGCTCCCGGCTGGCGGAACTGAACGGCGGCTATATCAACAGCCTGTTGGGAACGCTCTTCGGATCGAGCCTGTCGCTTTCCCTGGTCGATTACCAGTCGCTGGTCTCGACCAACATAAGTGCGGTGCCCTTCTTCAACCAGCTTGCCACCGACATCAATGTCTCGGGCAGCTACAGCGAACTCGCCGGCGCCCAGATCACGATCGGCCAATTGGTGACGGCGATGGCGGAAGTCGCCGCGGCGCCCGGCGGGGCCGATGGCGATGTGGCGGGCGCCCAGCAGGCGCTCGAGACTCTCGCATTGCAGCTTCAGCCCGGCTCTCCCATCACCCTGTCCGATATTGTCGACCTCTCGTCCCTATACGGGCGAAGCATCGGCAATATTGCCGAGGCCGGCGGCCAGGATCAGCAGATAAACCTGATGGGCCTTCTTTCGGCAGCGGCCAGCAGCTCCGCTTCCGGCAAAAGCAGCAATATCGGAAACACCCTGACCATTCCCGTCACCGGTTCCTCCGTGACGACACGCCTGGCAACCGGCGAGCGGATGGCGCAAATCGGCTCGGCCAAGGTGGGAAGCAGCATCCACACCGCCCCCATCCGTCTCGCCATGGTGGTGACGCTGGCCAACGTCAATCTGGGCGTCACCACCGCGACCGTCCAGGTTCCGGTCTACCTCGAAGCGGCCGCGGGCGAAGCGACCCTGACCGGCATGCCCTGCACGCTGGGCGGCACGCTCACGGAGATAGAGGCCGGCTCCGGCGCCACCACGGTACAATTCGGCACCGTCAGTGATGCCGCGCTCAAGGATTTTTCCACGCCAGTGACACCAGTCGCCGGACCCGTTCTCAGTGTCACGCTGCTCGGCATCCCCATCCAGGTCAACATCTCCGGCATGGTCAGTTCGGCGGGTGCGGCGCCCCAGACGCTTGCCTTCACCCAGGCGGATATCGACGCCGGCACGGTGAAGTCGGTTTCCGGCGGGCTCACCGCCCCTTTTACCGGCTTGAGCGGCAACATCGTGCTTTCCACCAATATTCTGGGAAATCCGGGACCGCTGGCCGGGCTGCTCAATTCCCAGCTCAGCACGCTGACCACGGCATTGCAGCCGGTGGTGGCCAATCTGGTCAGTCAGCTCGATTCACCCAGCAACAACCTCTTGACCACCCTGGGCTTGCAACTGGGGATCACCGATGTCCGCGTCTTTGCTGCAAGCTGCCGGACACCAACCCTGGAAGGATGACCATGTCGAACACTTCTTCTCACGTCTCTTCGCGTTCCAAGCCGAATATCCTGATCTGTGACGACGATGCCGCTTTTTCCGCCGAGCTGATCGAGGCCCTGAAAGGCCGCGGCTTTGTGGCCACGGCGCTCTTGACCTTGTCCTCGATCCGGGCCGCCATCCTGGCGCCCAGCATCATATTGCTGGATATCTGCATGCCAGAACCCAATGGGTTCGAGATCATCAACATGCTCTCGACCCATCCCCGGCGCGATTATTTCAAGATCGTGCTGATCTCGGGCTGGGACGAGCGCATGCTCCATGCCGCAGCCAAGCTGTGCAAGGCGCATGAGCTTCAGCTGCTCGGCACCTTCCAGAAGCCGGTGAAGATCAAGCCGCTTTGCGAATTGCTGGAAACCGCCGGCGTCTATGCCTAAAGCGGTTCCAGGAAAAGTGTGGCGGTTAGCGACAGCGCTGTGCCGTGTTTTCCGTCCGGAACCGCGATCAATCATATGAGGCAGGCCGCTTTTGACGGCCTGCCGTTCCACCTCAGGTACCGCCATCAATTACCTGAGGGCAGGCTGAAGGCGATATAATCGCCCGAGTAATTGCCGCCGCTCACCGCGACGATGATGTACTGCTTTCCCCTATAGCTGTAGGTCATGGGCGAGCCCGACTGCGGCGCCGGCATCCAGACTTTCCCAACTTCCTGGCCGGTCTTCTGGTCGTAGCCGCGCAGATAAGCGCCGCGCGGATGGCCTTCCTGGGTCGAATAAAGTCCGTCGCCTTGCACCACCAGCGTCTTGGTGAGCGCAATGCCCATCTGCGCCTGCTGGCCGGTCTTGGGGATGTTGAGGCCCCGCAGCGCCGGATTGTTCTTGATCTCGTCCGGCGTGTCGCCATTCACCACCTGCCACAGGATGGCACCCTGGTCCATGTTGATGGCGGTCAAGAGGCCGTAAGGGGGCTTGACCAGCGGCAAGCCGTCCACATTGCGCGGCGGCGGCGGACCGACCGCTTTCTGCGGATGTGCATCCAGCACCTGCGCCAGCTTGGCATCGTCGGTGCTGGTTTTGGGCGCGTCTGAGGCGGTGCCGAATCCCGGCCCGCCATTGATGCGGAACACCTGGCCGCCAACGCCCTCGTCATATTTGAGATCCGACAGGCCTTCAGGCAGCGGCACCAGGCCCATCATCGACACGCCGGCATTGGCTGCGGGCAGGAAGGCGACATGGGTTTCGGGATTGAAGCCCGCGCCCGGCCAGTTGGTGCCCCCGCCCAACGTACCGATATCCATGGTGGCGGAGGGATATTTCCCTTGCGGATTGCTCACCACCGCCGGCCCATACATGGGCGACATCTTGTAATAGTTCTTGATGATGTCCATCGCCTTCTGGTGCAGCTCGGGTGTGAAGTCGATGATGTCGTTGTTGGTGACGGCCTGCCGCGCATAGGCCGGCGGCTTGGTCGGGAACGGCTGGGTCTTGGAGGTCTTCTCGCCCGGCACGTCGCTCTGCGGCACCGGCTTTTCCACCATCGGCCAGATCGGCTTACCCGTCACCCGGTCGAACATATAGAGAAAGGATTGCTTGGTGGGGACGGCGACCGCCTTGATCGGCTTGCCGTCCACCACGATGTCCGCCAGCAGCGGCGGCGAAGACATGTCATAGTCCCAGATCGGATGATGGGTGACCTGGTAATACCATTTGAGCTTGCCGGTGTTGATGTCCAGGCAGACGACGCTGTCGCCGTAGAGGTCATTGCCGGGTCGCGCGCCGCCATAGGCGTCGTCGGTGGGATCCTCGATCGGGACATAGACACTTCCCAGCTCGGCATCGACCGTCATGCTGGCCCAGGTGCCGGTGTTGCCGTTGAAGTCGGCGGAATTGTTCTCCCAGCTCTCGTAGCCGGGTTCGCCCTTTTGCGGGATATTGTGGAAGGTCCAGAGCAGTTTGCCGGTGTGCGCATCATACGCCCGGGTGATGCCCTTGGTGTTGTTCTGTTCGAGGGGCTGGGAGCCTTCCTTGAAGGAGGAGCCCACGAACACGATGTTGCCGACCACGGTGGGGGTGGAATGCAGCCCGATCTCGCCGGTGGTGAGATCGATCTGCTTATCGACACCCGGCTGGCCCATCACGCCGGAATAGGCGCCGACTTTAAGGTCGACCATGCCGTGATCGCCGAAGGATTCGACCGGCCGGCCGGTGCGGGCATTCAATTCCACCAGGCGGTAGCCGGTGGTGACATAGACGATGCGGTCATCGCCATTGCCGTCGGTCCAATAGGATACGCCGCGGCCGGAAAGCTGGCGCGGCGCCCACATCGAGGCGCGGGGCCCTTCGTTGAGGCTGTAGACCCATTTGAGTTCGCCGGTTGCGGCGTCGAGCGCAATCACGTCGCGGCGTGAACCAGCCGTCGTGTAGACCGTGCCGTTCACCTCGATGGGGGTGCCTTCCAGCTTGTATTCCGGTTTGGCGCCCAGCGCGTCGGTCTTGAAATGCCAGGCCACTTCCAGCTTGTTGAAGTTCGACGCATTGATCTGGTCGAAGGGCAGATAGCGCGAACCCGCGGCATCGGCGAAATACATCGGCCAGTCGCCCTTGGCGGTGGAAGGCTGGCCATAGGGCTGGCCCGGCGGGGCCGACTGACCCGAAGCGGTCTGGCCCATGACGAAAGGCGTGAGCGCGACAATAGCGGCTGAAGACAAACGGCGAACCCAAGGATTGCGATGCAACATGGTGTCTCCCCATTATTGGCTGGAAAAAGATTCTGAATCCGGATCGAACCTCGTTTCTTGGAGGTGAACGAAATTTCTATTTCTTCTTCAGCGCTGGATGCACATAGCCTGCCGCGGGCAGGACATGTTTCGGATCCGGACGGACGCTGAGATAGACCACTTCGGTGGTGATGTTGGTCCAGCCATGCGGGATGCCCGCCGGGATGACGGCGATATCGCCCACTTTCATCGGGGTCTGGACCGGGTTTCCAACCACATTGCCGCTGCAGGATGGACCATTGAGGGTCGTGGTGACGTCGCTGTCCGGGGCAGAACGCCGTCCATCCACGATTTGGCCGCCTGTCACCAGGGTGCCGGAGCCTTTGATGACGATATAGGTCTCGGCGGTGGAGTCATGCGCGATGGAGCCGGACGGAATCACTTTCGCGCCGGCCGGCGCTGCCTTCAGGCCGCAGGGCTCCGCCTTGGCGCGGGCTGCGGCGGCATCGGCGATCTGCTGGGGCGTGCGGGCAGGGGGCGGGCCCCCGGTGGGACCACGGCTCACAACCGCGACCGACATGTTATAGCCCTGGCCCATATCCATCACCCGGATGGTGTGATCGCCCAGCGGCACGGCTTTCAGGATCGCGTTGATGTCGTCATTGCTGATGATGGTGGCGGTGGTGGGCGCCGCAGTCGCGCATGTCGCCCAAAACAGAGCCGCGGCTGCAATTGGGATAAGAGCCTTCTGCATGAGTTTCTCCCCGCGAAATTTTTGGTTTATGCGCGCGATTATAGGCGCATTGCCGGGTGCGGGCAGCAAATATGTCTATCGCAGGTGCAGCATACTTTGTTTGTCAGATGTAAAATTTTGCCGCCGCCTGTGTCGGCCGCTAGACGGTCTTCTGCACCCAAAACCGGTACATGCCCGCAAAGGTAGAAGGATTGTCCCGCTCAAAAGCGCGCCAATGATCCAGGTTGAGGGCGGCGGGATCGCCGGGGAAGCGCCGCCGGTAGGCCTGAAGGGTCGCATCATCGATTTCGAAGCCCAGAAAGGCCAGCCCATGGCTGCGCAAAAAGCCGGCAATGGCGGGAAGCCGCGTCTGCCGTTCCTGGACATGGAATAGAAGATCGCGGCAACTGCTGATGCCGAAGAAATCATCGGAAGCCGCGACGCTGTCATCCCGCTCCAGCAGGTCCTGGCGGCAGCGCCGTATGTCATGGGCGGACTTGCCATATCCTTTTTCGGCAATGAACCGCCGCGTTTCCACGATGCCCTGCCTCGCCGCCTCACTGTAGAAGCCCAGCGCCATGAATCCGTTGGCGCGCAGCAGGGACAAAAGCGTCTCCCATCCCGCGAACGGGTCCGCCAGATGGTGCAGCACCCCGGAACATTCGATGGCATCGAAGCTTCGGCCGGCGGCGCGCAATTCCAGCAGGTCTGCTTGCGCGAATTCGATGTCGGTGAGGCCAAGCTCGCCCCCTTTGCGCGCGGCATAGCCGAGGCTGGAAAGGCTCAGATCCACGGCCAGCACCCGCGATTTGATGGCTGAAGCGATTTCCAGCGCGACTTGCCCGGTGCCGCAGCCGGCGCTGAGAAGCTCCGCGATTTCGCCGCCGCTCTTGCTTTGGAAAGCGGCAAAGGGGAACTTCCCGCGCAAATATCCGGTGATGGTATTCGCCTTTTCGTTCCGGGGGATGCGTATCCAGCGCGGATAGGGATTTTCCTCATACTGGCTTCGGACCAGGCGCGAGACGGCATCCTCGATGGGGGTGAGCCTTGGAATGGCGGCCCGCAATTGTGCCTCCTCTCGCGGCTCACACAATTGCTGCGTCAGCACGGCGGTGACCGGCCCGGGCCACGACATCTCCCAGAGCCGGGCGGCGCCGGGAAGAGAATAAAGCGGAAAATAAGCCGCCACCGCGAGCAGCTTTAAGGAAGAAAGCGGCGCCCCGGCATTCGGCGACGCCATCAGCGCATCATACAAATCGCGCGCCCGCCGGATTTCCTCTTCGCCATGAAAGAAGACATATTCATTGATGAAACACTGGCGCGCCAGCGTGGCGTAAAATTCGAGGCCCGTATCCCCGGCTTCCTCGCCGCCGGCCGCTTCCAGCAGCGCGCGCCGTGCCATGGTGAGAAAGCGCTCCAGTTCGATGTCGGTGTTCTGCGCCGATACCAGCAGCGCTGAGAGCAATTCATCGTCCGCCAGCACCCTCGGCCCTGACGGCCCGAACAATTCCGATCTTGGCAGAGGCAGCGGCCAGGCGCGCGCGGCCCGCGCCACGGCGGAACCGGTCTCGGCACCTTGCTTGACAAGACTGGCGGCACTGCGGGCAAGTTCGGCCGGACGGGCCCACGCCTCATTCAGGGCGCGCGCCAGGACCATGCGAACTTCCCGATTGTCCTGGGTCCAGCGCAGGCTCTTGACAATATCGGCGAAAATCCGCCGGGCTTTCTGGGTTTCCCCGATCCGCAGGGCCTTAAGGATTGTCTCCAGCGCCGTCTGGGCATCGCCTCGAGCGGCCAGCGCTCCGGCCAGGCCGCTCAACGCATCGCAGTCCTGGGGCGCGGTCTGCAACAGCTGCCGGTAAACGGCGGCGGCTTCGTCCAAACGTCCCAGGTCCGTGAGCATGGCGCCGAGATTCCCCAGCGCCCGGGTGAAATCCGGTGCCAGGGCCAACGCCCGCCGGACGCTTGCTTCGGCATCCTTCGGCCTGCCTTGCTCCCACAGTACGGTGGCGAGAATGTCATGCGCGCTGGCAAAGTCCGGCTTGAGGGCAAGTGCATGGCGGATGTCGGCCGCGGCCGCGTCCAGCTTTCCCTGCCGGTAAAGCGCGGTGCCCAGATTTGAGAGCGCTTCGGGATAATCCGGCTCCAAAGCGAGGGCCGCCCGATAGCAGACCACTGCCTCCTCCAGCCTGTCCCGGTCGTAAAGCAAGGTGCCGAGATTGTTGTGTGCCTCGGCGCGATTTGGTTGAAGGGCCAGGGCCTGGCGATAGCTCACTTCGGCTTCTTCCAACCGTCCCAGATCGTAAAGCGCGATCGCAAGGTTGTTGTGCGCCGCGGCCAGGTCAGGTTTCAGTGAAAGCGCCTGGCGGTAACGGGCGATCGCTTCCATCAGGCGTCCCGCCTGATGGTGCGCCATCCCGTCGGCAAATATGCTCCGGACGTCCGGCGCCTGCGTCACCGGTTTACCAGTGGAGATCTGCCAAGAGAGAGCAAAACGGCCTTGGGGAACATGATCGGTGCAGGATCATATTCCCCAAGGAACTCTTTTCAATCCCGGGTCCGCTCCGTGAGGGCAGGCCCCTTGGAATGCTCAGTCAAAACTGAACCGGATACCCCCGTGGTACATGCGGCCCAGAACGTCGTACTGCGACGGGTTGGTTCTCGAAAGGCCGTTGGTGCTGGGGCTGTAACCCACGGTGAGCGGAGGCGGCACATCGAGCGCATTGTCCACCGACAGATACAGTTGGATATTGTCGTTCCACTTGTAGGTGCCGCGAAGGTCCAAATAGGCAACCTGGCTGACGTCATTGTTGTCCACCTGAACGCCCGATTTCCAGCCATTGACCAGGTTGGCATGGCCGTAATAGCGGCTCTGGATCGTGCCGGTCCATGGCCCTTCGGTGTAGGTGGCCGAAAGGGTCACGTGAAGTTTGGGCACGCCCTGGAACGGCCCGGGTCCCATCGAGCCCGCATAGTCATAGGTGAGGGGCGAGCCGTCGGGATTCGTGGAACCGAAGATGGTCTGGGTTTGCTCGTCGGTGTAGTTGCCCAGCAGATGCCAGGCCAGATTGCCGCTGAACAGGTCCATGGCATAGTCGGCCACGAAGTCCAGGCCTGAGGTCTGCAGGAAGCCGTTATTGTACGGGAAGGTATAAACGAACTGCAGACCGTTGGGATTGGTGCCGGCAACGATGAGGCTGCTGTTGTAAACCCAGTCGTCGCAATAACTGCCGCCGCTGGGCGTCTTCGTGCCGGCCAGACAGAAATTGCGTTCCAACGCGGTCGAAGGGGCGCTGATGATGCCCTTCACGACAATCGAATACCAGTCGAACGACATGGAAAGTCCCTCGACCCAGTGCGGTGTCAGCACCACGCCGCCCGAGACAGTCACGGATTTTTCCGGCTGCAGATTGGTGTTGCCGGCGGCTTCGGAGAGCGCCGAAGGCACATTCACGCCGTTCTTGTAGTCGACCTGGCCGCCCGAGGCGGGGATTGTATTGAACAGTTCGCCCAGATTGGGGGCCCGGATGTCGTATGACCAGGTGGCACGCAGCTTGATATCGTCATTGATCTGGCTGGTCATGCCCAGCTTCCAGGTCTCCACCATGCCGCTGAGCGA
>CAZEFQ010000129.1:0-2781 GCA_964511505.1 uncultured Rhizobium sp. | reverse complement strand
GAGAGGACCGGAACGAACGTATCTCTGGTGGATCGGTTGTCACGCCAGTGGCACAGCCGAGTAGCTAAATACGGTCGAGATAACCGCTGAAAGCATCTAAGCGGGAAACTCACCTCAAAACCAGGTTTCGCTTGAGAGCCGGGGAAGACTACCCCGTCGATAGGCCAGATGTGTAAGCACAGCAATGTGTTGAGCTTACTGGTACTAATCGCTCGATTGGCTTGATCGCCAGCACTCGTTTCATGCCTGGAAATAAGGCCAGGCATTCCAATACCCAAAGTAAAATTACGGTCGCCGTGTCGTATGAATTTCTTGTGCGCTTCGCCTCTTAAGGGGCGATGCTTTCTGCCCTTTGCCGACCTGGTGGTCATAGCGAAGGAATTCTACCCGATCCCATTCCGAACTCGGCCGTCAAAGCCTTCTGCGCCCATGGTACTGCGGCCCAAGCCGCGGGAGAGTAGGACGCTGCCAGGTCTGCCAAGGGCAGAAAGAAGACAATAATCCGCCATCACAAACAGAGAGCCCCGTCGGAGAAATCCCGGCGGGGCTTTTTTGTCGCGTTTTTCTCGGGCAAACTGCGGTTGTCGAGTGGGGCTGGTATGCCGCGATCCGTCAAAAAGGGTTTTGTGCTGGCGTTTTCCGTGATGGCCGGTCCGGCAAGCTGGGCTCAGCCTGCCGCCATGACATACGATCCCGGCCGGCTTGCCAGTTATTCCACAAGCGAACTTATCGATTTTTTCTCCGGGCCCTCGCTTGAAAAGAACGCTAAGCCCAAAGGCACCTACAGCGTCCTGCCCCCGGAGATGGAAGCTGACGCGACACAGCCCCTGAACCTCAATGATCCGCTTTATGTCACGGAAAGCTTGGACCCGCACGCCCTGGATTTTACCGATGGCGTGGTGCGCGAATTGGTGAGGCGCCACGGTTCAGACCAACTGATGACGGCTTATGTCCGAACGGACGACCGGGCACAGCGAGCCTGGATCGCGCATGTCATCGGCCGGATGGATGATCCGGCATCGGCGGCCAAATTGCGCGCCTTTGTAAATGCGAAGTTGGATGACCGGAATTATTTCGCCGTCTGGATTTTTGGCGCCAAGTGCGATCGAAATGCCCTCGCTATTCTCAACCGCAACTATGGCGGATACCGGATCTCCTCCATGGAGCGCGCGTCGCTGGCGAAGATTTTCGGAAATTGCGGTTACGCACCGGCGGCGCGCAATTTGACGCAAACATTGGACGCGACGGTGCGCAATCTCGGTTTGGCTTCACAGGCAGCGCTCAACCGCCTGTATCCGGATGCCCATATCGGGTTTTCCGATCCCACCGAAGCCCGGCAGGCTTGGCAGAAATATATCGCTGCACATCCATAGGAAATTTGAACCGGCAACAGGAGACAGCCATGGCCAATCGCGAGCAGAAGAGCAATCGGGAAAAGAAAAAGCCCAAGGCCGACAAGAAAGCCGCGCCGGTCACCGCCGCGCCCAAGCCTGGTTTCCAGGAAGCCCAGCTGGTCCGCAAACCGCACAAGGGCAAGGACTGGAGCTAGAACTCCGCTGCCGAAGTCGCCGCAGACGCCTGGCGGACCAGCGGTATCTCCTGCTGCAGGATGAAGCCGGAAACCGGATAGATCCGGCCATACTGCTGGGACTTGATGTCCCATACCCTGACCTGGCTCCAGTCATTCTTCTTGCTGACATCCAGGATCGGGGTGGAATGATCGATCTCGCCGTGGTTCTGCCAGTTGGCCTGGTCCACGCGGATTTCCCGGCTCGAGACGATGTGAGTCACCACCGCGACATGTCCGAGCTTCAGCCGGCTGGTCACCTTGAACACCATCACCGCATTCTCCACCGGCTTCCGGGCGCGGGTGTACATGCTCTTGGCGCGGGACCACCAATATTTGGCGTCGCCGAACAGGGCGAGGCCCGAGCGCGCCCGGGCATATTCGGCGCAGAAGAACTTCTTGAGCGGCGTTTCCACCGACGGCTGCGGCAACTCTGCCACCGCCGCTGCGGGAAGAACCGGCATGGTGAATTCCGGCGGCGTTGCGGCATGGAGGGCGGCTTCTTCCGCAGCCTTAACTGGCAAGGGCTCCCGGCGGATGCCGGATTCGGCCGGCTGTTTCGGCCCCGTGAGCGGTTTGGCGATGCCAACAACCGTGTCCCAAATATCGCTGACGGTATCGCGAACGGAAGCGTGCGCGGGTTGCGCCAGCATGGCCGCGGCCATGGCGGCAGCCCATATCCCCTTCTTCAATCCCAACATCTACCCCAGGTCCGTCTTCACGGTTGTTGCTTGCCGGCGTTGCCGCCGGATGGGACCTGATCGTGTCCTGGTGTACCCAAAACCCGCGCAGCCCCGGAAAAACTTAAGCAACTCCCCTCGCTGTCACAAAGACGTAACCTTGCCACGGAACCGTTGCTCAGATGCAACAATAACAGCCTGAATTTGCTTCATTTTTTCTGATTATTGCGGGGCGGCACCACAGCTTCTCACTGACAACATGTCAGGAAACGGCACCTTTAAAGCTCCGGCTTGGCCGAGCTTCCGCCGGAGGCCTATGGTTCAAGGGGAGAGACTGCGATGAATTTCGACACCGCCATTCTTCTGTCTTTTCCGGCCATCTTTCTTGCCTTCCTGGCACTGGAGCGCATCATCGGCACCGGCCGGGCCTTTCCCCGAATCCGCTTTTGGACCCTGTATGGCATCGCGGGTTTTCTGGTCACCGGCGTTCTCAGCGCGCTGGTGCCGGCGCTGGTGGCCCCGGCCATGACCTAT
>CAZEFQ010000128.1:0-10600 GCA_964511505.1 uncultured Rhizobium sp. | reverse complement strand
CCGGCATCCTTCAGCGCCTGCTTCACCGGGCCCACGGTCTTCTGGATCAGGTCATCGACCAGGGCTTCCAGCTTGGCGCGGGTGATCTTGATGGTGAGATGCTTGGGCCCCGAAGCGTCGGCGGTGATGAAGGGCAGGTTCACTTCGGTCTGCTGTGCGGAGGAGAGTTCGATCTTGGCCTTTTCCGCCGCGTCCTTCAGGCGCTGAAGCGCCAGCCGGTCGTTCCTGAGATCGATGCCGTTTTCCTTCTTGAACTCGTCGGCCAGGTAATTGACCACGCGGGTGTCGAAATCCTCGCCGCCCAGAAAGGTGTCGCCATTGGTGGATTTGACCTCGAAGACGCCGTCGCCGATTTCCAGCACGGACACGTCGAACGTGCCGCCGCCCAAATCATAGACCGCGATGGTGCCGGACTGTTTCTTGTCCAGGCCATAGGCCAGCGCCGCGGCAGTGGGCTCGTTGATGATGCGAAGCACTTCAAGCCCCGCAATCTTGCCGGCGTCCTTGGTCGCCTGGCGCTGGGCGTCGTTGAAATAGGCGGGAACCGTGATCACCGCCTGGCTGACTTTCTCACCCAAATGGGCTTCGGCGGTCTCCTTCATCTTCTGCAGGATGAAGGCGGAGATTTCGGAAGGAGAGAATTTCTTGGCGTCGCGGCCCGCCACCCAGGCATCGCCATTGTCGGCCTTGACGATCTTGTAGGGGACCATGCCGATGTCCTTCTGGGTCATCGGGTCGTCGAAGCGGCGGCCGATCAGCCGCTTGATGGCAAAGAAAGTGAATTCGGGATTGGTGACGCCTTGGCGCTTGGCGGGCTGGCCCACCAGGCGCTCGCCGTCCGGCGCGAACGCGACAATGGAGGGCGTGGTGCGCGCGCCTTCCGCATTCTCGATCACCTTGGGGGCGGAACCTTCCATCACCGCCACGCAGCTGTTGGTGGTGCCAAGGTCGATGCCGATTACTTTAGCCATTTATAGTTCCTCTCTCGCGGGCATGGAGTCCTGACCCCGATGGGCGTCCTCCGGTCCATCCCTTTGAAACTCTTGATGAATTCAGTACATGGAGCAAAAGTCCATGCTGAAGCTACGGGGTATATAGGCAGACCCCAGTTCCTTGCCAAGTCCTGAAAATCCCTGTTTTTCAGGGGTTCCCGATCAGGAAGTCGTGGGTAAGCAGGGAGGCGAAAAGCGTCCATCCCAGATAGGGCAGAAACAACAGCCCGGCCAGCCTATCGCGGCGGAAAAACAGCAGTGTAGTGGTGAGGATCGCCGCATCCAGAACCGCGATCTCGGCAAAGGCGGCGGCGATCTGGTGCAGGCTGAAGAAAATCAAGCTCCAACCGAAATTGAGCGCGAGCTGCAGGGCGTAAACCGCCATTTCAATACTGCGAAGGCCCACGACTCGCCACACCCGCCAAGCCGCCACTGCCATGACGATGAAAAGCGTGGTCCAGACCCAGGGGAAAATCCAGTTAGGCGGCGTGATGGCAGGATGATTCAGGCCGGCATACCAGGTGGGAATGGATGGCTCGGTGAAGACGCTGGCGCCTGCTCCCACCGCCAGCGTGACCAGGATGAAGGCCAGCATCGGCCGCCGCGCCGCCCGCCTGGGATCCTCATCGTCGCTGGGGGAATAAAAGAAGCTCATCGCGCAGAAGCGTGATCCGCCAGGATCGAGGCGATGCAGGCGGAAATTTTCTTGGCGAAGGGGATGTGAAGGAATTCGTTGGGACCATGGGCGTTAGAATGCGGCCCCAATACGCCGGTCACCACAAATTGGGTTTTGGGAAATTTCCGGCCCAGCATGGCCATGAAGGGAATAGAGCCGCCTTCGCCGATAAAGGCGGTGGGCTTGCCGAAAGCGGCATTGCTGGCCTTGTCCAATGCTGCGGCGAGCCATGGCGCGGTCGCGGGTGCATTCCAGCCATTGTCGGCAGCCGGACTCTCGAATGTCACCTCTGCGCTGTAAGGCGGATTGCCGGTAAGGGCCTCTTTCACGGCGTCAGTCGCGCTCTCGGCGTTACATGTCGGCGGCAGGCGCAGCGACAATTTCAAGGTCGAATAAGGCAAAAGCACATTGCCGCCATTTTCCGGTGTCGGATAACCGTCCATGCCGGTCACCGCCAGCTGAGGCCGCCAGGTGCGATTCAAGATGCTTTCCACATTGTCGCTTGCCATCGGCTTGGTTCTTCCGGCAAACGGCATTTCGCTCCAAACCGTGTCGCCCAGGATTTTCGCCGCCGCTTTCGCCTGCTCCAGCCGCTCCGGCGGAATCTGCGCGAACAGCGCGTCCAGCTTCATCTGCCCGCTATTTTCATCCTCGATGCGGGAAAGCAGTTGGCGGGCGATGCGGAAAGACGAGGGCACGATGCCGCTGGCCGATCCCGAATGCACGCCTTCGGTCAATACCCGCACGCTAAGATTGCCGATCAGATTGCCGCGCAAGGAGGTGGTGAGCCAGAGCCGCTCATAATCGCCGGCGCCGGAATCCAGGCACACCACCAGGTCCGGCGTGCCGATGCGGCTTTCCAGATGCTGGATATAGAAGGGCAGGTCGGGCGAACCCGATTCTTCCGAGGCTTCGATCAGGATCACGGCGCGGGCATGCGCAGCCGTCTGTTCCTGAAGCGCCAGCAGCGCCGAAAGCGCGGCGAACATGGCATAACCGTCATCGGCGCCGCCGCGGCCATAGAGTTTTCCGTCTTTCAAGACCGGCTGCCAGGGGCCGGCGCCGTCCGCCCAGCCTTTCATTTCCGGCTGCTTGTCCAGATGGCCATACATCAGGATCGTGGATTCTTTGTTGGTCGCTCCGGCTTTCGCCGACGCTCCTGCCTGACCTGGAACCTCGATCAGGATCAGCGGCGTGCGCCCGGAAGGGCGTTGCACCTCCAAGGTTGCGCCAGGCAGAGAGGAAATTTTCTTCCGGGCCCAACCTTCAAACAGCGCCACCGCCTTTTCCATCTCGCCACGCTTCTCCCAATCGGGGTCGAAGACAGGGCTTTTGCAAGGAATGCGGATGTAATCGGTCAGGGCCGGGACGATCTCGTCATCCCAGAGCTTTTCGATAAAGCGGGCGGATTTCTGGTTGTCCATCCGGGATTGATAGCAGGTGGCATCGTGTCCATCCACAGCGCGGCAAATCTCCAGGAGTCGCCCGCAATGGGGGCGCTCTGCTAGGCTCGGCCCATGAATGAACAGCCCGACTTCAACCTGGGTGCGTCGCCGTCTGACTCCTTTGGCGCCACGCCCATGATGGCCCAGTATCTGGCCATCAAGCAGGCCCATGCCGATTATCTGCTGTTCTATCGCATGGGCGATTTCTACGAGCTGTTCTTCGACGATGCCGCACGCGCCTCCGAGGCGCTGGATATCGCGCTGACCAGGCGCGGCAAGCACCAGGGCGATGACATTCCCATGTGCGGCGTGCCGGTGCATGCCGCCGAAGCCTATCTGGAGAAGCTGATCCGCAAGGGCTACCGGGTCGCGGTCTGCGAGCAGATCGAAGACCCGGCCGAGGCCAAGAAGCGCGGCGCCAAGGCGGTGGTGCGGCGGGAGGTGGTGCGCCTGGTCACGCCCGGCACGCTGACGGAAGAATCCCTTTTGGAGGCGCGCGCCGCCAACATGCTGGCCGCGCTCGGGCGCGCCGGCAATGATTTCGCCCTGGCCGCCGCCGACATGTCCACCGGCGCCTTTGAAGTCGCTGCGCTGCGCGAAAACGAGATCGCCGCCGAGCTCGCCCGTGTCGGGCCGCGCGAAATTCTGGTGCCCGACAATCTGCTGGCGCATGAAGGATTGGCGCCGCTGTTGAAGGCGCTGGGCCCGGCCCTGACGCCTTTGCCGGCTTCGCGCTTCGATTCCGCGCACGGCGAACGGGCGCTGCTCGCGCATTTCAATCTGATGGCGCTGGAGGGCTTAGGCAGCTTTTCGCGCGCCGAGCTTTCCGCGGCGGGCGCGTTGATCGCCTATCTCGACCTTACCCAGAAAGGAAAGCGGGTGGCGCTGGCGCGGCTTCAGCGCGTCAGCCCGAAGCATTTCATGGCCATCGATCACGCCACCCGCCGCAACCTGGAATTGACCGAGACTCTTTCGGGCCAACGAACAGGCAGCCTGCTCGCCACCATCGACCGCAGCATCACTGCAGCCGGCGCGCGGGAGTTGGCATCGCGGCTGGCCGCGCCCTTGACCGACGTGAAAGCGATCGCCAACCGCCATGATGCGGTCGAATTTTTTGCCGCCCATTCCGAGCTGCGCCGGAAGCTGCGCGAAAGTTTGCGCGCTGCTCCCGATTTGTCGCGTGCCCTGGCGCGGCTTTCCGTCCAGCGCGGCGGTCCACGCGATCTCGCCAATATCCGCGACGCCATCAGGGCGGCGCGCACCTTGCGCGACCATCTCACCGGGCAATCCCCGGCGGGCGAAGCGGCGGAAGCAGCCCAAGCCATCACCGCGGGATTGGCCTCGGTGTCGTTCCTGATCGACAGGCTGCAGCATTTGCTGGTGGAGGAGCCGCCCTATTTTACCCGCGATGGCGGGTTTGTCCGCGCCGGCGCGCATCCGCCCTTGGACGAAGTGCGCACCCTGCGCGATGAATCCCGCCGGGTGATCGCGTCGCTGGAAGCGCGCTATCGCGCCGCCGCCAATGTCGCCTCTCTCAAGATCAAGCATAACGGCGTTCTTGGCTATTTCATCGAAGTCACCCAGCTTCATGCCGACAAGCTGGTCACCTGCAAAGGCGAAGACGGGCGCGAACTTTTCCGCCATCGCCAGACCATGGCGGGGGCAGTGCGTTTTTCCACCGACGAGCTGGCTTCTCTGGCCAGCCGGATCATGGAAGCCGGTGAACAGGCGCTGGCGCTGGAAAAATCCCTGTTTGATGAGATGGCGGCGGTCGCCATCGAAAATGCCGAAGCGCTGGCGGCAATCGCCCACGCCCTGGCGGTGCTCGATGTCTCGGTGTCCCTGGCGGAGCTGGGGGTGGCGGCGCGTTATGTGCGGCCGGCGATGGACAATGGGCTTTCCTTCAAAATCGCCCGGGGCCGCCATCCGGTGGTGGAGGCGGCGCTGGCCGCCGGTCAGGCCCGCGGCTTTGTCCCCAATGACTGCGATCTTTCGCCCGGCAGCAAGGGAAGGCTCTGGCTGGTCACCGGCCCCAACATGGCGGGCAAATCCACCTTCCTGCGCCAGAACGCGCTGATCGCCATCCTGGCGCAGATGGGAAGCTTCGTGCCGGCCGAAGCCGCCCATATCGGCATTGTCGATCGCCTGTTCTCCCGCGTCGGCGCGGGCGACGATCTGGCGGCGGGCCGCTCCACTTTCATGGTCGAGATGGTGGAGACGGCCGCCATCCTCAACCAGGCGACGGAAAAGAGCCTGGTGATCCTGGATGAGATTGGGCGCGGCACCGCCACTTATGACGGACTGGCGATTGCGTGGGCGGCGGCGGAACATCTGCATGAGAAAAACAAAAGCCGCGCTCTCTTCGCCACCCATTATCACGAGATGGTGGCGCTCTGCGAAAGGCTCGCCGCCATGACCTGTGTCACCATGAAGGTGCGGGAATGGAACGACACCATTGTCTTTTTACACGAAGTGATGCCGGGCGCCGCCGACCGGTCCTATGGCATCCATGTCGCCAAGCTCGCTGGTTTGCCGGAAGCCGTGATCGCGCGCGCCGAAGAGGTATTGCGCGCCCTGGAAGAGGGTCGCGAAGGCCACCCCCCGCTCGCCCGGATCGACGATCTGCCTTTATTCGGCGTCGCTTCGCCCAAGCCCAAAACCAATGCGGTGGAAGAGGCGCTGAAAGCGGTCGAGCCCGACACGCTCACCCCCCGCGAGGCGCTGGAAATGCTTTATGACTTGAAGCGGAAATTGTCCTAGGAGCGCGGTCAGGAAAAGTGTGAAGCGTTGCCGCTACGCTGCCGCTAGGCAACTCCCGTAGACCGCGCGACCATGATAGACTTCGCACATGGTCGCCATTGCCCCGCATCGCACCCGCAAATTCCTGGTGGTGATTGACGAGACCCCCGAATGCAAGGTGGCGTTGCGCTTTGCCACCAGGCGCGCCCAGCATACGGGCGGCCGGGTCACCCTGATGTCCGCCGCCACGCCGGGCGAGTTCCAGCAATGGCGCGGGGTACAGGAGATCATGCAGGACGAGGCTTATGCCGAAGCCGAAGCCTTGATCTATGCCGCCGCCAAGACGGTGAATGACCTGGCCGGCATCATCCCCGAACTGGTGATCCCTTTCGGCACTGTCACCGAATGCCTGACCAGGCTGATCAAGGATGACCGCGATATTTCCATCCTGGTGCTGGCCTCGGCCGCGGGCAAGGAAGGGCCTGGGCCGCTGGTGTCCATGTTCGCCACCGCGGTCCAGGGTATACCGGTGACCATTGTGCCGGGCACCTTCACGGACGACCAGATCGACGCGCTGGCCTAAGGGCGCGGGTCTTTTCGGTCCTGAGTTCGTCGCTCGTCGCTCATGGGCGCGTTGCCCACATCGCTCCTCGCTCCTGCTCAGGCCCAAAAATCCCTCGCGCCCGCAGTTGCAAGGATCACCCCCAGAGCGGTTAAAATGCCCTATGGGCAAAATGCTGGTCGCCGTCGCCGTGGGTGTGGTTGCCGTGGTCCTTTGCCTGGGGCTTTACACCCTTTGGCGCGGCGGCGCGGTGGCGGCCAGTTGGTCCAACAAATTGATGCGCATTCGTGTGCTGGCCCAGGCCATCGCCATCGTGATCATCCTCTTGGTGCTGTATTTCGGCCAAAACCACTGACAGGCGGGGTATGCGCCGGCCGGCGTTGAAGAATCCTGCCGCTCCTTATATGTAAAGCCCCTCGCGCCCCCGCCCGCGGAAGCGCGCAAGCAAACAAAGCCGGCGCCGGGAATAGTCTGGAAAAACAATGGCCAAGACACTGTATGACAAGATCTGGGACGCCCATCTGGTGGAGGAACGGCCCGGCGAAATCCCGCTGATCTATATCGACCGCCATCTTGTCCATGAAGTGACCAGTCCCCAGGCCTTCGAGGGCCTGCGCAACAATGGCCGCAAGGTGCGGCGTCCGGAACTCGCGCTGGCGGTGGCCGATCACAATGTGCCCACCAAGGACCGCGACCAGGGCATCACCGATCCGGAATCCCGCGAACAGGTCGCCACCCTGGAAAAGAACGCCCGGGATTTCGGCATCGAATATTTCGCCATGGACGATGTGCGCCAGGGCATCGTCCATATCATCGGCCCGGAACAGGGCTGGACGCTGCCCGGCACCACCATTGTCTGCGGCGACAGCCACACTTCCACCCATGGCGCTTTCGGTGCGCTGGCCTTCGGCATCGGCACGTCCGATGTCGAGCATGTGCTGGCCACCCAGACCCTGCTGATGCCCAAGTCGAAGAACATGCGGGTAACGGTCAACGGCAAATTGCCCGAAGGCGTCACCGCGAAAGATATCGCGCTGGCCGTGATCGCCAAGATCGGCACCGCCGGCGGCACCGGCTATGTCATCGAATATGCCGGCGAAGCGGTGAAGGGCCTTTCCATGGAAGGGCGCATGACGCTGTGCAACCTGACCATCGAAGGCGGCGCCCGCGCCGGCCTGATCGCGGTGGACGAGACCACCATCCATTATGTGAAGGGCAAGCCCCGCGCCCCCAAGGGTGCGGCCTTCGAAGTCGCCTCCCATCACTGGCGCAATCTCAAGTCCGATCCGGATGCCAAATTCGACGCGGAAGTGACGCTGGATGCGCGCGACATTGTGCCGATGGTGACCTGGGGCACCTCGCCGGAGCAGGCATTGCCCATTTCGGGAAAGGTGCCCGATCCCGCGAGCATGGCCGATGCCCACAAGCGCGAGGCGGCGGAGCGGGCGCTTCATTATATGGGGCTCTCGCCCAACATGAATCTCACCGACATCAAGGTGGACCATGTCTTTATCGGCTCCTGTACCAATGGCCGGATCGAAGATTTGCGCGCCGCTGCCGACATCGCCAGGGGCAGACAAGTCTCGCCCGGCGTCAACGCGATTGTGGTGCCGGGCTCCGGCCTGGTGAAAGCCCAGGCCGAGGAAGAGGGCCTGGATCAAATCTTCGTGGAGGCGGGCTTTGAATGGCGCGATCCCGGCTGTTCCATGTGCCTCGCCATGAATGCCGACAAGCTCAAGGAAGGCGAGCGTTGCGCCTCCACCTCCAACCGCAATTTCGAAGGCCGCCAGGGCCGCGGCGGGCGCACCCATCTGGTTTCTCCGGCGATGGCAGCCGCCGCGGCAGTGACCGGGCACCTCACGGACGTGCGGACGCTTTAATGCAATGTGGTATGGCCGGCGCTAAGGCCGGCCATCCATGAGCAGCTAAGCCGCCTTCTCCCATTTTTCGCCCGCCATCTGCCGGACCGCGACATTGAAGCGGTTCCAGCTGTTGATCAGGGCGATGGAGACCAGCAGGGCCGCGATCTCCGGCTGGCTGAAATGGCGCGCGACTTTCTCCCACAAGGCATCGGGTACCGGATCGGGCTGGTCGGCAATCCGGGTCAGGCTTTCCGTCAGTTCCAACGCAGCCCGTTCCGCGTCGCTGAAATAGGGCGTCTCCCGCCAGGCGGAGACGGCGAAGATATGCTCCAGCGGCGTGCCGTCCTTCTGAAGTTCCTTGGCGTGCATGTCCACACAGACACTGCAGCCATTGATCTGGCTGGCGCGCAGATGCACCAGCTTGCGCAGCCGGAGCGGCAGCTTGTCTTCGGTGGGCTTGTTCAGGGCAAACATGGCCTGCATAGCCTCGGGCAGGATGAAGACCGGATTTGTCATTCGTGCTTGCATGGCAATTCTCCTAGAATTTGAAGGCCGCCGGTCACATCGGCCGGCTCGGCCGCGTCATAGGGATGACGAAAGCTGCTGTCCGGGTGTGACCGATGGGCGAGAAAAATTTTTCGGCGGATTCCCTGGCCCAGCGGTTTGAGGCCCAAAGGCCGCATCTGCGCCGGGTCGCCTACCGGATGCTGGGCTCCCTGGCTGAGGCCGATGACGCGGTCCAGGAAAGCTGGCTGAGGCTTTCCCGTACCGGTGCGGGTGAGATCGGCAATCTTACCGGCTGGCTCACCACCGTCGTCGCCCGCATCGCCTTGGATATGCTGCGCGCCCGCAAGGGACGGCATGAACAGCCCGCCGACATCCAGGCCGTGGAAACCATGGCCGATTCCACCGCCGATCCGGCTCGTGAGCGCGAGTTGGCGGATTCGGTCGGGGTCGCCATGCTGGTGGTGCTGGAGGCGCTGGAGCCGGCGGAACGCATTGCCTTTGTCCTGCACGACATGTTCGATCTGCCGTTCGATGAGATCGCGCCGATTGTCGGCCGCTCCACCGATGCTGCGCGCCAATTGGCCAGCCGCGCCCGCCGGCGGGTCAAGGGCGCGCCCAAGGATGGCGCCGCCGCAGACCGCAAAATCGTCGATGCCTTCCTCGCGGCGGCGCGCAATGGCGATTTCGAGGCGCTGCTCACCGCCCTCGATCCCGAGGTACAGTTCAGCGGCGATGCTGCCGCCGTGAAGCTGGGCGGCCCGCGCCAGATGCGCGGCTCCGCCGCCGTGGCCAAGATATTTCACGGCCGCGCCCAGGCCGCGCGCCCCGCCCTTATCGACAACGCGTTGGGGATCATGGTCGCGCCACAGGGCCGCTTGCTGTTGGTGATGCAGGTCACCATTCGCGAAGGGCGGATATCGGAGATCAAAGCCATTGCCGACCCGGACCATCTGGCCCGGCTTCCATTGGCTGTGCTCCCGGATGAAAGCGGGCTTTAGAAGAAGCTCACCGGGTCGACATCCACGGTCACCCGCACCGAGGCCGGGACCTTCACCCGTGCCAGCCAGGCGTGCATGTAGGCCTGCACATCGACATTCTTGGCCGCCTGCAGCAACAGCCGCTCGCGTGTCTGGCCGCGCAAGAGATGATAGAAAGCGGGTGTCGGCCCCCACACGGTGACGTCCTTGGCAACAGGTGCGGCTTTGCCCAGGGCCTTGGCGATCTCGCGCGTGGCGGCGGCGTCATAACCGGAGACGATCACAGCCGCGAGCCGTCCATAAGGCGGCGCGCCGGCGCGGGAACGGAATTCCGCCTCCTGGGTATAGAACGAGTCGCGATCGCCTGAGGCCAAAGCCTGCATCACCGCATCAGATGGATTGCGGGTCTGCAACAAGACCAGGCCCGGTTTCTCCGCCCGGCCCGCTCGCCCCGCGACCTGGTGCAGCAACTGAAAAGTGCGCTCGCGGGCGCGCAGATCGCCGTCGCTGCCGCCCGGGTCGGCATCCACCACGCCGACCAGCGTCAATTGCGGAAAATGATGGCCCTTGGCCATGATCTGGGTGCCGATCACCACATCGATCTCGCGCTTCATCATGGCGCGGATGGCGCTTTGGGTTTCGGCCGGGCCGTGCAGCGTGTCGGAAGACGCGATGGCATAGCGCGCCTTTGGAAAGAAATGCGCGAATTCCTCCGCCACCCGTTCCACCCCGGGGCCGCAGGCGACCAGCGTGCCTTCCGCCTTGCATTCCGGACAGGCATTGGGCGCCTGGATTTCATAGCCGCATTGATGACAGGCCAGCCGCTTTCTATAGCGATGC
>CAZEFQ010000127.1:0-46372 GCA_964511505.1 uncultured Rhizobium sp. | reverse complement strand
CATTTTATGTCGTTCAGCGGACCTGCAAGGCGCGGCTGTGGGGCGGGTCGCTGCCCTGGTTCGTCTTCTGGGGCTATAATGCCTTCATCCTGCTGGCCGGCACCGGCTATCTGCTGGGCATTACCCAGAGCAAGGAATATGCGGAGCCGGAATGGTATGCCGATATCTGGCTGACCATCGACTGGGTCTGCTATTTGCTGACCTTCCTGGGAACCATCATCAAGCGCAAGGAGCCGCATATCTATGTGGCCAACTGGTTCTATCTGTCCTTCATCGCCACCATCGCGATGCTGCACATCGTCAACAACCTGTCCCTGCCGGTGTCGCTGCTGGAAAGCGAGAGCTATTCCTGGTCGTCGGGCGTGCAGCGTGCACTGACCCAGTGGTGGTACGGCCACAATGCGGTGGGCTTCTTCCTGACCGCCGGCTTCCTGGGGATCATGTATTACTTCATCCCCAAGCAGGCGGAACGGCCAGTCTATTCCTATCGCCTCTCCATCATCCATTTCTGGAGCCTGATCTTCATTTATATCTGGGCGGGACCGCATCACCTGCTCTATACCGCGCTGCCCGAATGGGCCCAGACCCTGGGCATGACCTTCTCCATCATGCTGTGGATGCCGAGCTGGGGCGGCATGATCAACGGCCTGATGACGCTGTCCGGCGCCTGGGACAAGCTCAGGACCGACCCCGTGCTGCGCATGATGGTGGTCTCGGTCGCCTTTTACGGCATGGCGACGTTCGAAGGCCCGGTAATGTCGGTCAAGACGGTGAATGCGCTGTCGCACTACACCAACTGGACCATCGGGCATGTTCATTCCGGCGCTTTGGGCTGGGTCGGTTATGTCAGCTTCGGCGCGCTTTACTGCCTGGTGCCCTGGCTGTGGAAGAAAAGGCTTTATTCAACCCGGCTGGTCGAATGGCATTTCTGGATCTCGACCATCGGCATCGTGCTTTACATCACTTCCATGTGGGTGGCCGGCATCATGCAAGGCCTGATGTGGCGCGCCTATAACGACTACGGCTTCCTGGAATATTCCTTCTCGGAGGTCGTGCAGGCGATGCATCCCTATTACATCATCCGCGCCATCGGCGGCGGGCTCTATCTGGCCGGGACGCTCATCATGGCCTTCAACCTCTGGAAGACGGCGCAGAGTGGCGAGCCGGCTCATGCAGCGGCGCCCGCGATGGCAGTTGCGGAGGCGGCGTGATGAAGCACGAATGGCTTGAAAAGAACTCGATGCTGCTTCTGATCGGCATCATCCTCGTGATCGCCATCGGCGGCGCGGTGGAGATAGCACCCCTGTTCTGGGTCAACGGCACGGTGGAAAAGGTCGCCGGCATGCGCCCCTACACCCCGCTGGAATTGGAAGGCCGCAACATCTATGTGCGCGAGGGCTGCTATCTCTGCCACAGCCAGCAGATCCGCACCTTGCGCGACGAGGTGGAACGCTACGGCCATTACAGCCTGGCGGCGGAAAGCATGTACGATCATCCCTTCCAATGGGGATCGGAGCGCACCGGACCGGATCTGGCGCGGGTGGGCGGCAAATATTCCGACCAATGGCACCAGGAGCATATGGCCGATCCGCGCTCGGTGGTGCCGGAATCGATCATGCCGCCTTACAAATTCCTGTTCGAGACGCCGCTCGACTACCGCGATGTAAAGCAGCTTCTTGTCACCAATCGCGAGCTGGGCGTGCCTTACACCGACGACGAGATCGCGCATGCCAAGGATGACCTGGAAGCCCAGCTGGACCCGGACGGCGACGGCCTGAGGGCTTTCCAGAAACGCTATGGCAAATCCACCGCCGTCCGCGACTTCGACGGCGACCGGGACCGGATCACCGAAGGCGATGCCTTGATCGCCTATCTGCAGATGCTGGGTACCTTGATCGACTTCAAGAGCTATCAGGCGGATGCGCCGGAGAACCGGAGATAAGAATGGAACGCTGGGCTTATGAAGATGTGCTGGCCTTCGCCCAAAGCTGGGGCGCGGTCTATTTCACCCTGATGTTCCTGGTGGCGCTGGCCTATGCCTATTGGCCCAGGAACAGGAAGCGGTTCGAAAAAGCCGCGTCCATTCCGCTTCATGATGAAGAGACGCCATGAGCAGGCGGGAAATCGACAAGGTCTCGGGCACTGAGACCACCGGCCATGAATGGGACGGCATCAAGGAGTTGGATACGCCCATGCCGCGCTGGTGGCTGGGAATCTTCTATGCCTGCATCGTCTGGTCGGTCGGCTATTGGATCGTCTATCCCGCCTGGCCGGGGATCAGCAGCTATACCCATGGCTTCCTCAACCATTCCCAGCGCGATGAAGTCACGGCCAACGTCGCGGCGCTCAAGGCGGCGCGCACGGCCAAGGAGACGGGGCTGCGCCATGCCAGCCTCAACCAGATCCAGGCCAATCCGGACTTGCAGCAATTCGCCATGGCGGAAGGCAGGGCGCTGTTCGGGGACAATTGCGCCGGCTGCCACGGGGCGGGCGGCCAGGGCGCGCATGGCTATCCCAATCTGAATGACGATGTCTGGCTGTGGGGCGGCTCGCTGCGCGATATCGAGCACACCATAACGGTCGGGGTGCGTTCCACCTCACCCGATACGCACCGGTTGCAGATGCCGGATTTCGGCCGCGAGGCCATGCTGAAGCCCGAGCAGATCGACGATCTTACCGAATACGTCGTTCACCTGTCGGGCCGGCCGGCCGACGAGAAGGCCGTGACCCGGGCCGCCAAATTGTTCGCCGACAATTGCGCCGCCTGCCATGGCAAGGAAGGCCGGGGCCATCGCGAGTTCGGGACACCCAATCTCACGGACAATGAATGGCTTTACGGTTCCACCAGGGCGGATATTCGCGACCAGATCTGGAACGGCCGCGGCGGCGTGATGCCGACCTGGGGCGGACGCCTGACGCCGGAAGAGATCAAGGCGCTGGCGGTTTATGTCCACAGCCTGGGCGGCGGAGATTAAGTGACGGTGGATATGCACTCCATCTCCTCCGCGGAAGCTGCGCCGCCTCTGGCGGCGGAAGGGGTGATGCGCTCCGATGCCGAGGCATCCAACAGCGCATCTCGGCGCAAGCTCTACAAGTCGCGCGTGCCCATCTATCCCAAGGAAGTGGGCGGCCGCTATCGCGACGTCAAATGGGCGATGATGGCGCTTACGCTTTCCATCTATTACCTGACGCCCTGGCTGCGCTGGAACCGGGGTCCCACCGCCCCCAACCAGGCGGTGCTGGTCGATCTGGCCCATGAGCGGTTCTATTTCTTCTTCATCGAGATCTGGCCGCAGGAGGTCTATTACATCACCGGGCTCCTGATCATGGCGGCCGTTTCGCTGTTCCTGGTCAGTGCCTTGTTCGGAAGGCTGTGGTGCGGTTATTCCTGTCCCCAGACGGTGTGGACCGACCTTTTCATCTGGATCGAGACCCGCATCGAAGGCGACCGCGCCGCCCGCATCCGGCTTGCCAAAGCGCCCTGGACCGCCGGCAAGATCGCCAAGCGTGTGGCCAAACATTCCGTCTGGCTGCTGTTCGCGGTGGCCACCGGCGGAGCCTGGGTCTTCTATTACAATGATGCGCCGACCCTGCTGCATCAATTGCTGAGCGGCACGGCCAGCCTCAGCAACTATGGGGCCATCGCCGGCCTTACATTTACCACCTATGCCCTGGGCGGGTTGATGCGCGAGCAGGTTTGCACGTATATGTGCCCCTGGCCGCGCATCCAGGCGGCCATGACAGACAATGAAGCTTTGTCGGTCACCTATCGCCGCGACCGCGGCGAGCCGCGCGGAGCGCATAAAAAGGGCCAGAGCTGGGAAGGGCGCGGCTCCTGCATCGACTGCAATCAATGTGTGGCGGCCTGTCCGATGGGCATCGACATACGCGACGGAGCCCAGCTGGAATGCATCAATTGCGGACTTTGCATCGATGCCTGTGACGAGGTGATGGTCAAGATCGGCCAGCCGGAAGGGCTGATCGCCTATGACACCGAGGCCAACATTCTGCGCCGCCTGCAAGGCAAGGTGCCGCGCTTCCGCTTTATCCGCGGCCGTACCGTTCTTTATGCCGGCGTCATTGCGGCCGTGGGAGTCATCATGCTGCTCAACCTGTCCTTCCGCCACACCCTCGACCTGGACGTGCTGCGCGACCGCAACCCGGATTATGTCACGCTGGCGGACGGGGCGGTGCGCAACGGTTATACGCTGAAGCTGATGAACCGGAGTGCCGAAGCGCGCAGCCTGAGGCTCGGCGTTTCCGGCATCAATGCGCGCGAGATCAAGGTGATCGGCGACGGCACGATCAAGGAGAGTGTGCTGCTGCCGGTCGAAGCCGACAAGGTGCGTACTTTGCGGGTGCTGGTGACCGTGGATCGCAAGGACCTTGCCGCCAGCCATGGCCTCCGTTTCATCCTTTCCGATCCGGCGGGAAAGGAGCGGCGGCAGGTGGATGCCGTGTTCGTTCCGGGAGCCGGGCCATGACCCTTTCCGGCAGGCTTTCCGGGCGCGGCGTGTTGATCTGGCTCTCTGCTTTCTTTGCCGTCATCATCGCCATGAATGTCTATTTCGTCACCCTGTCCGTCAAAACCTTCAGCGGCGAGGACGAAGCCGATCCGTACCTGCAGGGCGTCGAATATAATGAGACGCTGGCCAGACGGGCCGAACAGGCGCGGCTTGGCTGGCACGCGGAAATCTCGGCCAACCGCCTTCCTTCGGGACAACTTCAGATAACGGCGCGGATTCTTGAGGCCGGGGGGAGGCCGCAAAAGGACGTGTCGCTCAAGGGGGAGCTGCGTCATCTCGCCGATGCGGGCCGTGACCGGCCGTTGATTTTCCGCCAGAGCCGGCCGGGAACCTATGTCGCCGTTATCGGCGACGTGACGCCGGGCAGCTGGGAAGTCCTGGTGAACAATGCCGGGACGCTTCCCTTTGAAGCGAGCCGCCGCATATGGGCGCCCTGAGCCTTTCTCCGCCGCGACCGGAAATCGCGGACAATCTGGCCCGCCATCTGCGCCGCGGCTCGGACGGAGGGCAAAGTTTCGAGGTCGCGGTCAAAGGCGCGCATTGCGCCGGCTGCATGGCGAAGATCGAACGCGGCGTCGGCGGCCTTGCCGGCATATCATCGGTGCGGCTCAATCTTTCCACCGGCAAACTCACGGTCGCGGGGACGAACATACCGCCGGCCCTGGTGCTGCAACGCATCCGGGACCTGGGATATGAGGCGCAGCCTTTCGACTCGGGGCGCAGCGTGGATGCCGACGAGGAAGAAGGGCGCTTCCTGCTTCGCTGTCTTGCAGTGTCGGGTTTTGCGACCGTCTTCGTGATGGGGCTGACCGATGCCGTCTGGTATGGGGGCGACCTGCCGGCCGCCACGCGGCAGCTTTTCTTCTGGCTGGCGGGAGCGGTGGCGATCCCCGCCTCGCTTTACGCAGGCCTCCCCTTCTTCCGTGCCGCATGGCGGGCGCGCGGCACCAACATGGATGTGCCGATCAGCCTGGCGCTCATTCTTTCACTGGGGCTGAGCGTGTGGCAGACCGCGCATAACGGGCCGCATACCTATTTCGACGCGGCGATCATGCTGACATTTCTGCTCTTGATCGGCCGCTACCTGGATTTCCGCCTGCGCGACCGGGCCAGGGATGCCGCGCGCCACCTTCTCGCCATGCAGTCTGTGCTTGCCCGGCGGATTAAACCCGACGACACCCTGGAAACCGTGGCGGCACGTGAGTTGAAGCCGGGCGACCGCGTGTTGCTGGCCTGCGGCGATCGCCTGCCGGTTAACGGCATATTGGAGGATCGCGGCACGGAACTGGATGTTTCCCTGGTGACCGGTGAAGTGATGCCGCAACGCTTTGATGCGGGCGCGCCGGCGCAGGCCGGGGCCATCGTGACAGGCACGGCGGCGGTGTTGCGTGCCACCGCGCGCGTGGAAGATTCGCTGGTCGCCGATCTGGCCCGGCTTTTGGAGGCGGGACAGCAATCGCGGGGACTTTATGTCCGTCTCGCCGACCGGGCGGCGAGGACCTATGTGCCGGTGGTGCTGTCGCTTGCCGTGCTGGTGCTGGGAGGATGGCTGGCCGCCGGCGCGGCGGTGTCGGAGGCGGTGACCAACGCCATTACGGTGCTGATCATCACCTGTCCCTGTGCCTTGGGATTGGCCGTACCCGCGGTACAGATCGTTGCGACGGGCAGGCTGTTCCGCCAAGGCGTGTTCGTCAAATCAGGCGATGCGCTGGAACGGCTGGCGGAAATCGACACCGCCATTTTCGACAAGACCGGCACTTTGACGCTTGGCTCTCCCATGCTCTCCAACGGCGCGCAGATCCCGCGCGACACGCTGGAGCGGGCAGCGCGCATCGCGCGCGCCAGCCGGCATCCATTCGCCAAGGCATTGGCGCATGCAGCGGGACCCGGGCCTGTGGCGACGGATATCCGCGAAACCCCCGGCGCGGGCCTGGAGCGCGGTGAAGGAGCGGACCGGGAAAGGCTGGGCAATGCTGCCTGGTGCGGCGTGGGCGATGCGGGCGATTTTCAGCTTTGGTACCGGCGGGGCCAAGAAGCTCCCATCGGTTTGCGTTTCCAGGACGACATCCGGCCCGAGTCCCGCGGCCTCATCGCCGAATTGCTGCGTGCCGGAGTGGAGGTCGAGATGCTGACCGGCGACCGGGCGGAAATCGCCGGCCGGATCGCGGAGGAGGCGGGAATAAAAGACTGGAAGGCTTGCGTCGGCCCTGCGGAGAAGGCCGGGCACCTCCGGGCTCTCCAGGCGAAAGGCCATCATGTGCTGATGGTGGGCGACGGGCTCAACGATGCCGCGGCCATGGCGCTGGCGCATGTCTCCATCGCGCCCGGCACCGCCACCGACATCAGCCAGCGCGCCTCTGACATGGTGTTGCGGGGCAGCAGCCTGGCACCGATCGCCGAGGCGATTGCCGTCGCGCGCAAGGCGCGGATACTGGTCCTGGAGAATTTCCTGCTCGCCGCGGCCTACAACCTCACCGCCATCCCGATGGCGGCTCTTGGCATGGTAACGCCGGTGATTGCCGCGGCCACCATGGCGGGGTCCTCGCTGCTGGTGACGGCAAATGCGCTCCGCCTGGCCCTGAGACGAACGCCATGAACGGGCTGGCTCTCATCATCGCATCGGCTTTTGCGATGGGGCTCGGCGCCCTTGGCCTGCTGCTATGGACGCTGGGCAGCGGCCAATATGACGACCCGGATGGCGACGCCGCCCGGATCCTGATGGATGACGAAGACTAAGGTCCTTGAGGCGGCCATCTGCTGCCTGCCAATTTCATTTCAGAACCGAAAGAGCCGGTGACAGCTGCCACCGGCTCCCTTCGGTACACATTCGCGTGGTGTGTGAGCACGGCGAACATCCGAGCCGTTGATTTTGGGTTATTTCGGCGCGGTTCGCATTGCGTGAGATCAAGTCCGGCGCAACAATAGTCTTGCCATTCGTTCCGGAAGCAGGTTGATCATAGCGTCGCGTTGCCAGCGGGAAGGTCGGCCATGTTCTCCAATCCCAAACCGGAAAGGCATTTGATTCACCGCATCGGCTGGCTGCGGGCAGCCGTGCTGGGAGCGAATGACGGCATCGTCTCCACCGCAAGTCTTATCCTGGGTGTCGCGGCGGCCTCGTCCTCCAAGAGCGACATCCTTCTCGCGGGCGTGGCGGGCCTTGTGTCCGGCGCGATGTCCATGGCGGCGGGAGAATATGTCTCGGTGAGTTCGCAAGCCGACACCGAAAATGCCGACCTGGCGCGGGAGCGGCAGGAGTTGCGCAGCAATCCCGCCGGCGAGGAAAAGGAATTGGCCATGATCTATGTCCAGCGCGGCCTTGAGCCGGACCTGGCACGTGCCGTGGCGCGGCAGCTGATGGCGAAGGACCCGCTGGCGGCGCATGCCCGCGACGAGCTCAATATTTCCCAAGACACCGCGGCGAAACCCGTTCAGGCCGCGATGGCATCCGCAGCCTCCTTTTCGGCAGGCGCCGCGATGCCGCTGGCCGCTGTTCTGATGAGCAATCCCGCAACCATCATCCCGGCGGTCAGCGCGCTTTCCCTGCTCTTCCTCGCGGTGCTGGGCGTGGCCGGCGCCAAGGTCGGGGGATCGCCACCCATGCATGCCGCCATCCGGGTCACTTTTTGGGGCGCTTTCGCTATGGCGGTCACGGCGGGCATCGGAAGACTGGTGGGAACGGTGGTTTGATGGAAATCAAGGCCGTCCTGCGGCTTCCGGCCTATCGCTTGGTAAAACATTGACGGAGACTGGCATGGTGCCGGTAAAATTCGAGCAATGAGCCCGATCCGCAAGGTCCTGCTCCATGTCCCAACCTTTCCCGATGCGATTTCGGGCCGGACGCTTGAGAGCGCATGCGCCCTCGTCCGGCTCTTGGGCTCAAAGCTGACGGTCCAGGTGCCGCAACTCGACCGCAGCGAGTCCACCTGGCCCGCGGTCATGGGCGCATTCCCGCTGGATTTTCCGCAGCTGATGACGGAAACAGTCCTCAGAAGCGAGGCCAACGCCGCCGAGGCATGCGAAAACCTGACCCGCCTCTGCGCGGGCCATGGCATCAGCTTCGATTTGCGGCGCGTTCTCTCCACTCTCTACGCCCCGCCAGCGCTCTTTGTCGATCTCGCCCGCCTTCACGATCTTGTCATTCTGCCGTTGCCGGAGGGCTTCGACCGCGAATATGTGGAAGCGGCGATATTCGACTCCGGCCGGCCTGTGGTCCTCATACCGTCTACCGGCAGGCCATTGACATCGCTCAACCGCATTCTGCTGGCGTGGGATTACAGCCGGGAAGCCGCGCGCGCCCTTTCGGATTCTCTGCCAATTCTCGCCCGCGCGCCGGAGGTTCACGTCGTGACGGTTTTGGGCGAAAGAGAGATCGCGACGACCTCCGCTCCCACCGACCTCGAAACCTATCTCGGGGCGCACGGGGTGAAATTCAAGCGAAATCGGATCGAGCTTGACGGGAAAAATATCGGCGAATGCCTGATGCGCCACGCGGCGGAAATCGACGCGGATATGGTTGTGATGGGCGCCTATGGCCATAACCGCCTTCGCGAATTTGTATTGGGCGGGGCGACGCAGAGCGTGCTGCGCGCACCGTCATTGCCCGTTTTCCTGTCCCATTGAGGAAAGACAATTCCGTGCCCAAATCGATCCTTGCCCCCCTCACCGGATTTTCCACCGATCGTGCCATCCTGGAGACGGCGGCGGCGGCGGCGCGGGTCGAAGGCGGCCATATTGCCTGCGTGTACCGGCGGATCGACGATCTGGAATCGGCGGCAACCATGAAGCTGGGCTTCCCCAAGCTTCACGAAACCATGTCGGTGACGATCGAGCGCATCAACAAGGAACAATCGGCGCGCCTCGCGCATGCCAGGACAGCCTTCGACGATTTTGTCCGCCGCCACGGCATTGCGGTGCAAAATCCTCCGGACAAAGATGTCCCCGTCTCCGCCTCCTGGGAGGAACTGGATTCCGAACTGTCCGGCGAGGCGCGCTATCACGACATGGTCGTGATGGCGAAGGATGACGAGCTGTCTTCGCAGCAGATCAAATCGGTACTGGTGCAGGCTGGCCGTCCCTTGATCCTTGCTCCGGCAAAGCCTGCTGCCGTCATCGGCCGGAACGTGGCGATTGCCTGGAAACCTGGCGCGGAAGCCGCGAGGGCGGTGACGGCGGCATCCTCCTTGCTGGCGCGCGCTGAAAAAGTATCCGTGCTCGCCGTCATGGGAAACAAGGATGGCGAGGCCCAGCGGGCGGGTGCCGAGCGGCTGGCAAGGAGCTTGAATTGGCGGGGCATCAAGGCAGAAGCCAAAGCGGAATATGCGTCGGGTCCTGAAGCCCGCGCCTTGCTGAATATGGCCTATGGCTCCGAAGCGGACCTTTTGGTGATGGGCGCCTATGGCCACAGCCGCCTGGAGGAATACATCTTTGGTGGCGTCACCGAGGCTTTGCTGGAAGGCGCCGCCATACCTGTTTTCATGATGCACTAGCCGGCGGCCGCCGCGCGATCCGGGGCCGAGACAGGATCGCGATTCAAGGAAGGCGATCCTGGCCAGCCACATGAGGCGGCAGCTGCGCCGCGCTCAATGAAGCTCGCAGCCCGGCGCCTGTTGATACCGCCCCGTTTGTTTCGCCCATTTGAGGCTGATGACCTCGCTCTTCCGGGCCTGCGCTTTGCGCTGCTTGATGCGCTCTTCGATCGAGATGGAAGGCATGTAGTCGACAAATTCCGCGAAATGGCCGCCCTGCGACATCACCAGGGCGATTTCGGAAGCCGTGGCCAATGAAACCCCCGGTGCCACAATGGTACGCGGGCCGTTCGCCGTCTCAAAGCGGAGCAATAAATTCATACGCGCGTCAGGAGCAGTACTCCTTATGTAATCTTCGTTTTCCGGACCGCTCAATGGCATGGAGCTGCCATGCAAGGCTCGGCTGATTAGTTTCATGAATGCCACCATGGCACAGGCCTCCGTACGAGTTTGGCCCCCCGTCCCTCCCCTCGCATTTCCCATGCCAGCGTCGCGACCACGCGATAATGGTGTTGAGAACCCTAGTGGAAATTTTGGAAGAACCGAACTTCGCGCGCGATATTGGTGCGACCATGTAAACGCGCTTTGCCGGGCAGCTCTGTTGCTCTCTGCGCGCAGACGGCCATCTCCGCCGCTTGCAGATCGGCGGGCGTATTGACGTTTTGGAGCTGGCTGGCGCCGCAATGCGCTTCCCTCACCGGAAAATTCTCCAGCCAGCGGCAAACCGCACGCGCGCCCTTGCGCAGATCGTCGTCCAGCCGTTCGGCCAGCGCCAGCGGCCACAATCCGATCACCGGATGGCTGCGTTCCGCGTCCGCGGCGATAGCGATGCCGGCGCCGGGGAGCGCGGCGGCAAGGCGCAACACCAGATCGTGCGGCAGAAAAGGCGTATCACAGGCAACGCTCAACAGATGGGTTGCGCCGGGATGATGGCGGCGTGCCCAGGTTAAGCCGGTCAGCAGGCCGCTCAGCGGTCCCTGGAAACCGGCGGTTCCGTCGGCGAGGACGGGCAGCCCGAAACGCTTGAAAAGCTCCGGTTCGGAATTGCTGTTGATCAGGATGGCGCCGCTCTGCGGGGCGACCCGATCCAGCACATGCGCCAGCATCGGCCGTCCCATCAGCGGCAGCAGACATTTGTCTCCGCCGCCCATGCGGGTGGAACGTCCGCCGGCCAGTACAATGCAGGGCGGTTTCATCCCGTCCTCCAGGTCACGATGGCGCGCACCATGGGCTTGAGGTGGAAGCTGGTTTCAGGATGCACCACGCTGGCAAGGCCGTGCGCTTGGAGCGCGGCTTCCATGATAGGCCCCACGGCGGCGATGGGCGTGCGGTTGAGGCCGGCCTGCAAATCGGGCGTGAGGCCGAATTCGCGCGCCACCTCGAACAGCCGCTCGATCTGGGCGGAGGAAGTAAAAGCGATCAGTCCGAAGCGGCCCCCGGCGAGACCGCGGATGATGTCGGCCACGGCGGCGGATTCGGTCTCGTTCATGTAGCGATAAGGCGTGACGACAAACACCTCGGCGCCGCGCGTACGCAGCGCCTGCACCAGCTTCTTGGCGCCGTCGCCGGGATAGAGCTGGATACCAATATGTCGGCCTTTGAGGCGCCGGCCCTTGAGATTTTCCTTTTCCAGGGTCTCCAGCACCCCCTCCGATGTCGGCGAGGCGGCGGTCAGTTCCGGCGCCAGCCCCACCTCGCGCAGCGCCCGGACCGGCTTGGGCCCGCGCACAACCAGCCGCGTCCTTTCCAGCGCCGCAATCAGGGCCGGCCGCTCATCGCCGCTGAGCGCCAGCAACTTGCGCAATCCCTCTCCGGTCAAAAGCACCGTATCGTCGAAGGGTGTGGCGATCATGCGGGCGATCCAGGCATGCGCCTCGGTTGTGTCGTCCAGGTCGGCTATGCGCACCAGCGGGCAGCGTGTGGCGGCCGCGCCCTCCGCTTCCAGCATGGCGGCGAACAGGTCCAACTCGCGGCTTTCAGGGACCAGGATGTTGAGGCCGTCCAGCGCCCGCATCACGCCGCGGCCCGGCTCTGCGCGTTGATGATCTTCCTGAGATCGGGAATGCATGAGCCGCAATTGGTTCCGGCCCCCAGCATAGCGCCGATCTGGGCCGGGGTCATGAGGCCATGGTCGCGAATGGCCGCCGCAATCCTTTCCTCGCTTACTGAGAAGCAGGTGCAAATGACGCGACCTGCCGGCTGGGTGCCGGCCGCGGCGGCGCCGGCCAGCAGGGCCAGGCGTTCGGCGCCGGAGACGTTTTTTCCGAGCAGCTCCCGAGCCCGCTCAATCCCACTGATGTCGCCGCCGGGGGGCGCAAAGAAAAGGCAGGCGGCCAGGCGGCCCCGGACTATTCCGGCATAGCGAAATACCGCCCTGCGCCGGTCGGAATAGCTGACGAGTTCGGCATGCGCGGGAATGTGCAACAGGCCGCGCAGGACGCTTTCGGCATGGATTTCCTTCTCCAGCGGCGACCAGCCGGCCAGTTCGAAGGCAAACCCGGCGGAGGTCGGCACTTTTGACCACCAGGTGGAAGGGCCGAGTTCGGGTTCTCCATCACTGAGGCGCACCAGCCGTCCCCGCCAGGTTTCGGCGACGGCGGCAATCCTGGCCGGCGTGCCTTTGAGGTCCGGCTGGCCGGACAGGGGATCGGTGACGGCATGCACCAGCTTGCCCACCGGGCCCGACGACGCGAACTGGTCGGTCCAATGCATCGGAACGAAGATATTGCCAACCCCAACGCTTTCATCCACCAACACGCGCATCACCACGGCCGCATGGGCGGTTTCCACGCACACCAGACCGCCATCGGAAATTCCGCGCAGAGCCGCGTCACGCGGATTGAGCGACAGGCTGGGCGCGGCGACGTTGGCCAGCAGGCGCGGCACGCGGCCGGTCCGCGTCATGGTGTGCCACTGGTCGCGCACCCGCCCGGTATTGAGGATGAAGGGGAAATCGGCCGGCTTTTTCGCGGCGCGCGGTCCCAGCGGCACCATGCGCGCGCGCCCGTCAGGCGTGGAAAAGCCGCCCCGTGCGAACAGGCGCGGACCGCTGACGCCGCGGCCCGGCTGCGGCAGTGGCCACTGCAGCGGCGAAAGCGCGTCATAGGCGGCATCGTCCAGACCGGCGAGGGCGCCGATATTGAAAACGCGCCTGCCGTCATTCTCGAAAGCCGAGAGTGCGGCATGTTCGCGGAAAATATCGGCCGGGCCGGAAAAGGCGAAGGCCTCTTCAAAACCCATGCGACGCGCCACTTCCGCAAACATCCACCAATCGGGACGAGCCTCGCCCGGCGCGGCGCGGAAGGCGCGCTGGCGCGAGATGCGGCGCTCGGAATTGGTGACGGTGCCGTCCTTCTCCGCCCAGCTTGCCGCCGGCAGCACCAGATGCGCCAGTCTTGTGGTTTCGGTGGGCCAGGCATCGGCCACGATCACCAGCGGGCATTTCGCCAGCGCCTCGCGTACCTTGCCGGCGCGGGGCATGGAATCGGCGGGATTGGTCGCCGCGATCCAGATCGCCTCAACGCGGCCATCCGCCACCGCATCGAACAGCTCCACCGCCTTGAGGCCGGGGCGGCGTGCGATGTTGGACGCGTTCCAGAAGCGGCCAACCCGTTCGACCTCGCTTTCGCCGAAGCCCATATGGGCGGCGAGCTGGTTGGCCAATCCACCCACTTCGCGGCCGCCCATGGCATTGGGCTGACCGGTAAGCGAGAAGGGCCCCATGCCGGCGCGGCCGATGCGCCCGGTGGCGAGGTGGCAATTGATGATGGCGTTGACTTTGTCGGTGCCGCTGGCCGATTGGTTCACACCTTGGGAATAGAGCGTCACCACGCGCTCGGTGCCCGCGAACAATTGATAGAAGGCGCGCAGGTCCGCGACATGCAGCTCCGCCGCCGCCGCGACATGCTCCGGCGAAGGCGCCATGACCCGTGCCGCTGTCAGCGCCTCCTCAAAACCGAGGACATGATGGGCAATAAAATCGCGGTCCAGCGCCTGATGTTCGTCGAGCCAGGCCAGGAGACCGTTCCAGATGATTACGTCCGATCCCGGCGCCAGGGCCAGGTGCAGGTCGGCGGTCTCGGCGGTGGCGGTGCGTCGGGGATCGAGGGTGACGATGCGGGTGCCGCGCTTGTCGCGGGCTCCCATCAGCCGCTGGTACAGTATCGGATGGCACCAGGCCATGTTGCTGCCCACCTGCACCACCAGGTCGGCTTCCTCCAGATCCTCATAACAGCCGGGCACCACATCCTCGCCGAAGGCCCGGATATGGCCCGCCACGGAGGACGCCATGCAAAGACGCGAATTGGTGTCGATATTGCCCGCGCCGATAAAGCCTTTCATCAGCTTGTTGGCGACATAATAATCTTCGGTGAGGAACTGTCCCGAGACGTAGAAGGCGATCGCCTCCGGCCCGCGTTGCGCGCGTATACGGCGGAAAGCGTGGGCGATGTGATCCAGCGCCCGGTCCCAGCTTACTGCCTCGCCGTTCAAGGCCGGCACGGTCAACCGATCCGGCAGGTCGAGCGTGTCCTTGAGCGCCGCGCCTTTCACGCATAGCCGCCCGAAATTGGCGGGATGGTCGTCGTCGCCGCCCGGCACGCCGCCCTGCACCCTGAGGCCGCATCCCACCCCACAATAAGGACAAGTGGTGCGGGTCACACGCAGGACACCATCTCAGGGGCGGGCGGCTCGGGAATTTGCACAAAGACCTGCCCGTCGATCACCTTGACCGGCAAGGAATGGGCGCGCCCTTCATCGGGCGCCGCTGCGGCGCCATCTTCCAGGGCGATCACCCAATTGTGCAGCGGGCAGGCCACGGTATGGCCCGCCACGATGCCTTCCGACAGCGGGCCTTTCCTGTGCGGGCATTCATCGATCAACGCGAAGACCGCGTCGTCGCCGGTGCGGAACACCGCCACCGGACGCCCTGCCGATTTCAGACAAAGCCGCCGCGCCCCCCGCGCCGGGATATTGTCCAGGGAACCGATATTCTTCCAGCCGGCGTCACCGGGCATCTCACACACCCGCCAGTTCAGGAAGGGCGGCGAATTCATGCGCGTCGGCGCCGTTGGCGCGTTCCGCCCATGGATCGTGCTGAGCGAAGGTCTGGGAATGAAGAAAGCGGGCGTGGAGCGCGGCGCGGCCCTCGGCGTCCTCCACCAGCCGCTGCTTCACATAATTCATCCCTACGCGCGCCACCCATGGGGCGGTGCGTTCCAGATAATGGGCTTCCTCGCGATAGAGCTGCAAGAAGGCTCCGGTATACTCCAACGCCTCCGCCTCGGTGGCGACGCGCACCAGGGGATCGGTGACACGCACATCCACCCCGCCATTGCCGCCCACCAATATGTCGTAGCCGGCCTCGACGCAGATGACGCCCAGATCCTTGATGGTAGCCTCGGCGCAGTTGCGCGGGCAGCCCGAAACCGCCAGCTTGACCTTGTGCGGTGTCCAACTGCCCCAGCACATTTTCTCCAGCTTCACGCCCAGCCCAGTGGAATCCTGGGTGCCGAAGCGGCACCATTCGCTGCCCACACAGGTCTTCACGGTGCGCAGGCCTTTGGCATAGGCATGGCCGCTTACCATCCCGGCCTTGCCCAAATCGCTCCACACCGCCGGCAGGTCGCCCTTCTTCACGCCCAGAAGGTCGATACGCTGGCCGCCCGTCACTTTCACGGTCGGAATATTGAATTTTTCCGCCACATCGGCGATGGCGCGCAATTCGGCGGGCGTGGTCAGGCCGCCCCACATGCGCGGCACCACGCTGTAAGTGCCGTCCTTCTGGATGTTGGCATGCACCCGTTCATTGACGAAGCGGGAGCGGGAATCGTCCCGATAGTCGCCCGGCCAGGCGCAGAGCAGATAATAGTTCAAGGCCGGGCGGCATTTGGAGCAGCCTTCGGGCTTTCTCCATCCGAAGCTCGCGCGCACTGCCTCCATGGTCTTGAGGTTCCGGGCCAGGATGCCCTGCCGCACTTCGTCATGGCCGGCCTCGGTGCAGTCGCACACGGTCTTCTTGGCCGGCTTGGCCGCATCGCCGGCGATTGCAGCCAGCAGCGCTTCCACCTGGGTGGTGCATTGGCCGCAGGAGGCGCTGGCCTTGGTATGGGCACGCACTTCTGAAAGCGAAGTGAGGCTCTTCGCCCGGATGGTGCCGCAGATCGTGCCTTTGGACACGCCATTGCAGCCGCAAATCTGGGTGTCATCCGCCATGGCGGCCAAATCCGGGCCGCCGCCGGTGACGGCTTCGGCAAAGGCGCGGCCGAAGACCAACCGGTCGCGAATCGCGCCGATATCCTCCCTGTTGCGCATCAATTTGAGATACCAGGGGCCGTCGGCGACATCGCCATAGAGCACCGCCCCCACCAGTTTGCCGTCTCGCAGCACAACCTTCTTGTAGAGGCCGCTTTTGTCGTCATGCAGGGTGATCTCGTCATCGCTTTCGTCCGCCGCCATCAGCGCGCCTGCCGAGAACACGTCCACGCCGGTGATCTTGAGGCTGGTGCCAAGCGCCTTGGAGGCGAACAGCGCCTCTTCGTCACCCGCCAGCCGGGCGGCGCAGACCCTTGCCTGGTCCCAGATCGGCGCCACCAGGCCAAAGACCTCGCCACGATGCTCGACACATTCGCCCACCGCGAAGATGTCGGGATCGGAGGTGCGCATATCATCGGTGACGACGATGCCGCGGTTGACTTCCAGTTCCGCCTTCCTGGCCAGGTCGATGTTGGGACGGATACCGATGGCGAGCACCACCAGGTCGGCGGGAACAAAGCGCCCATCGGCCAATTGCACGCCCTCGGCGCGCTGGCTGCCGGTGATCTCCTCGGTCTGGCCGTCGGTGAAAAAGGCGATACCGCGCCGGTCGAGGTCGCGTTGCAACATCTGCCCCGCCGCCGCATCCAGTTGGCGTTCCATCAGAGTCGGCATCAGATGGACAAGCGCCACGCTCATGCCGCGCTGCTTCAGGCCCCAGGCCGCTTCCAGACCCAGCAGACCGCCGCCGATGACCACCGCACGCTTATGGGATTTCGCCGCCGCCAGCATCTTGTCCACATCGGCGATGTCGCGGAAGGCGCAGACACCGGGAAGCCCGAGGCCGGGGATCGGCGGCGCCAGCGGGCGCGAGCCGGTGGCGATCAAAAGCCGGTCATAACGCACGGTCATTCCGCTTGCCGCGGTGATAATCCTGCCGCCGCGGTCAATGCTCGTGACGGCATCGCCGGTGAACAAGGTGATGCCGTTGTCGTGATACCATTCACGACTGTTGATCACGATCTCGTCCATGCTCTTGTCGCCAGCCAGCACGCTGGAGAGCATGATGCGGTTGTAATTGACATGGGGCTCGGCGCCGAACACCGTGATGCGGAAGCGCTTACCGGCTTCGCGCTTCAGCAGCTCTTCGACCGTGCGCATGCCGGCCATGCCGTTGCCGATGACGATCAGATGTTCGCGCGGATCGGCGATCATGTTCATCACCCGCTCCTCAGATTCGCACCAGGGCCAGGCCCGACGCTTCGCGCCGCCAGCGCGGCCGCACCAAGCCGATGCCGGTCCAGGCCAGGATGGCGAGCGCCGCGAACACCAGGAAACCGAAGGCGTAGCTGCCGGTGAACTGTTTGGCATAGCCCAGGCTGGCGGCGAGATAGAATCCTCCGATGCCGCCGGTCATGCCGACAAGGCCGGTCACCAGGCCCACATCATGGCCGAAACGCTGCGGTACCAGCTGGAACACGGCGCCGTTGCCCATGCCCAACGCCGCCATGCCGATGATGAAAGTCGCAAGCGCGGCCAGGGAAGGCAGCACCCCCTGACTCGCGGTCAGCAGGATCAGTGCGGCGACGGCATATACCGCCGAGAGCGCGCGCGTGCCGCCGATGCGGTCGGCGATATAGCCGCCGAACGGCCGGGCGAAGGAACCGGCAAAGACGCAGGCCGCGGTGAAATAGCCGGCGGTGACCGGAGAAAGCCTGTACTGATCATGGAAGTAGATCGGGAGGAAAGACGAGAGGCCGACAAAGCCGCCGAAACTCACGCCATAGAACAACATCAGCCACCAGCTGTCGCGCCGGCGCAGCAGCCGGCCATAGTCCGCCAGGCTCTTCCTGGGCGGGCAGTTGGGGCTGTTTTTCGCGCCAAGCAGGAACAGCACCAGCACCGCGATCAACGGCAACGCCGCGAGGCCCAAGACATTGCGCCAGCCCAGCGCGACGGCGAGCGCCGGCGCGAACAGCGAGGCGAAAACGGTGCCGGAATTGCCCGCACCTGCCAGCCCGAGCGCCATGCCCTGATGTTCGGCCGGGTACCAGTAAGACACCATCGGCAGCGCGATGGCGAAGCTTGCGCCTGCCACGCCCAATACCACGCCCAACAGCAGAACCTGCGAGAAGCTGTGGACGCCGGCAGCCCAGGCGATTAGAAGCCCTGCGATCACCACCAATTGCATCGCTATGCCCACGGCGCGCGGCCCCCATTGGCCGACCAGAATGCCGTTGAGGAGACGCAAGCCTGCGCCCGCCAGCACCGGCACCGCGACCATCAGGCCCTTTTCGCCGGCATCAAGATGCAGATCCGGCGCGATCAGCACCGCCAATGGGCCCAGAAGCACCCAAACCGCGAAGCTCAAATCGAAATAGAGGAAGCAGGAAACCAGGGTGGGAAGATGACCGGACCTGAGGAAGACACTTTTCATGACGTCGCTCCAGTGACTCGCCGCGCGCATGCCGACAGTCATTGTCCGGTGGACGTGCCCGCCTCGTGGGGAAGACGACTTATGAATCCAAGCGTGACCGGACTCGGATGGCGCCCCCACATGGCAAAGCAGAGCCGGTAAGTTCGCAAGCGCAAAACTTGAATAGGGCGGGGGAAAACCACAAAAAATCGGCGCTTTATCGGGGCTTATCAGCGCAACAGAAGCCTGGACGATTAAATTTTGTGCACCGCGCTAACATATTGGGCGGAAAGGCGGGCGCGAGGGCTATCGGTTCCGCCCAGCTGTTTCAGAAAAACCAGCACCGGCCGGGGGCCCAGCATCGCAATAGACCGTAACCCCGACCGCGCGGGGTCAATAGTCCTTTGCCGGCAATGAAAAGGACGCCGCAAGCATGTTGGTGCCGGCTCTCGCCCTTGATCTGGATCAACGCCATCATCGGAGACTGAGGCATCCTGTTTCCGGGTTTTGCGGGAGACACCGATGTTGGAAATAAATCCGGACAAGGTCCGTCAGGTTATCGACGAGGCGCGCATGTTCGACGCGAAAGAAGGGCTGAGCGACCCCGACTCAGGTTCCAACGCATCCGACGATGGAATGGCGGATATCTTGGAAGAGTCCGCAGACGACGCGATCCAGGATGAATTGATGGAATTCATCCGCAGCCTGGACGAAGACGAGCAGGTGGATTTGGTCGCGTTGGCCTGGCTTGGACGGGGAACTTATGACCTGTCCGAGTGGCCGGAGGCCCGGGCGGAAGCGCGCAGGGCTCATAATCGACGGACAGCGGAATACCTCATCTCCCTTCCCAAACTGGGCGACTATCTGGAGGATGGACTTTCCGCCATCGAAGAGGCCGAGGAAAAGGAAGAGGAATAAGGCATCCGCCAGATTGACGAGAGACGATGGAGGGTTCAATGGTCGTTAAATCCGGTTTCTCCAGCTTCCTTATCCTGACCTTCTGTCTCTTGGCCGGTGGGGCGGAGGCGCAGGAGCAGCGTAATAAAATTTGCATTTCCACACGGGATATCGTCCGCAGTGAACCCCAAGATGGCGGCTCTTCCATCGTTTTCACAATGCGAGACGGCACCGTTTGGCGTAACGATTTGCATGGGCGCTGCGGCGACCTGACATTCAACGGTTTCGTCTGGATATTGCGAAACCCCGATCAAACCGTTTGCGAGGACGAACAGTCTCTTCGTGTCATTCGCTCCGGACAGGTCTGCCAATTGGGAAAGTTCTCGCGGGTCCAGGAGCGATAGACAGCTACCTGAGCGGAACTCCTTCAGACCAGTTCGACGGCCTTTCCGTGAAAGATGAGGGCTTGGCCGGCAATCAAGGCAATACGCAGTGCCGGCACACCCTCCCGGATCACTTGCTCCGGCATCCCCAACACCAGTGGGTTGCGCTTCAATATATCGTTCCAGATTGCGGGAAAGTCCGTTCCCGCTTTCAGCGCGGCCTGGCAGGCCGCGAGAAGAGCTTCCGATGTGAACCGCATGCGTGATTTTTGAATATAATAGACTGGCGGCCGGGTACTTGATCAGGATCAATGCTTTTCAAAAGCGGGGTCGGCGATTCAGTCAATTCCGGAACGTATGGGGGGAAATCCCTGCCAGTTTTCTGGGGAGGAAAACACAGCTTTACCTTTCCGCCCAACGATTCGCGGGGCTTGATTTGGCGCAAAGCGGAAAGGCCCGCCCACACGCATATAAAGAGGGATGGAAAGCCAAATCGCCAGCTCTCCCCTGCCCCTGTGGCGGCTGCCCCATTTCAGGCTGCCGGGATGGGGTTGGGCAGTCCTCGGAACCGGCCTGATTATGGCCTTGGCAGGCGCCGGATATTGGCTTTTTGCCGCTTCCTCGGCACCGTCCTACAGGACCCAAGCCGTTTCCCGAGGCCCGGTCTCACGTTCCGTCACGGCGACCGGAGCGGTCAACCCGGTTCTCACCATTACCGTCGGCACTTATGTCTCCGGGGTCATCACCGAAGTAACCTGCGACTTCAACACGGTGGTCAAGAAAGGCCAGTTATGTGCCCGCATTGATCCCAGGCCGTACCAGGTTGTGGTGCAACAGGACACGGCAATGGTCGAGACCGCCAAGGCCCAGCTCGCAAAAGACCGGGCCAATCTCGAATATGCCGAGATCAACGAGCAGCGTCAGAAAAACCTGCTGGCCAAGGAGGCGACCTCACAGGATAGTTATGACGTGGCCCGCAATGCCTTGAACCAGGCGCGAGCCCAGGTAACGCTCGACCAAGCCAGCATCGATCAGCGCCAGGCGGAGTTGGACGCGGCCAAGGTCAATCTCGGCTATACGGACATTGTCTCGCCGGTCGACGGCGTGGTGGTGTCGCGCAATATCACGACCGGCCAGACAGTGGCTGCCAGCTTCCAGACACCGACACTGTTCCTGATCGCGGCCGATCTTTCCAAGATGCAGGTCGATACCAGTGTCAGCGAAAGCGATATCGGTGGCGTGAAGGTCGGCAACAAGGCCCGCTTTAGCGTGGAAGCCTTCCCCAACCGCTATTTCGAGGGCTCCGTGACCCAGGTGAGGCAGGCTCCCCAGACGGTGCAGAACGTCGTCACGTATGACGTGGTGGTGACGGTCGATAATCCGGGCGAATTGCTCAAGCCGGGGATGACGGCAACCATGCGTATCATCACCGCCGAACGGGACAATGTGCTTCGCGTCCCCAATCAGGCGCTTCGCTACACAAAAGGCGGCATCGCGGCCGCCGACATTGCCGGCGGGGGCTCGAAAGTGTGGGTGCTGCGCGACGGGGAACCCCTTGCCGTGCCGGTAAAAACCGGACTGGACGATGATAATTTCACCGAGGTCGTCAGCGGCGTGCAGGAAGGCGATCAGGTGATTATGGCCGAGAGCGCCCCCTCAGCGACCGGCACGCAGCAGCGGGCAGCGCTGCGCTTCCCGTGAGCGATATTGTCATCGCGGTTCGCGGCCTCTGCCGCACCTACCGGACGGGCGACATGGAGGTTCAGGCGCTGGGCGGGGTGGAGCTGACAATCCGGCGCGGGGAATTCGTCGCCATCATGGGGTCCTCCGGCTCAGGCAAGTCAACCTTGATGGCGATTCTCGGCTGTCTCGATAAGCCGACGAGCGGCGAATATTTTTTTGAAGACCGCAATGTCGCCGACCTGTCCGAACCGGCGCTGGCGGAGATTCGCAGCAGCAAGCTGGGCTTTGTATTCCAGAGCTTCAATCTCCTGCCCCGCACCAGTGCGATCCAGAATGTCGAGTTGCCGCTTATCTATGCCGCCGCCGCCAGCACGGGTGAGGAGCGTGAAAAAAAGGCGCAAGCTTCGCTGGCCTTGCTGGGACTTTCCCAGAGGGAGCACAACACGCCCGGCCAGCTTTCCGGAGGCCAGCAACAGCGCGTCGCCATTGCCCGCGCACTGATCAATGCGCCGACAGTGCTTCTCGCCGATGAGCCCACCGGCAATCTCGACACCAAGACATCCCACGAAATCATGGAAATCCTGGTCAAGCTGAATCGGGAACGCGGACTTACCATCGTACTGGTGACCCATGAGCAGGACATCGCGGCTTACGCCGGTCGCATCGTGACCATGCGGGACGGGCTGATCGTTTCCGATAGGCGCAACTTCGAGGGACCGGCAAGCCTGCCCCTGCTCACCCAAGAGCGTCCTCCTTCTCCTGTCGCATCGTCAGGGGGAAATGCAGCCTTCGGGATGATGATCCTGGCTGCGGCGGTGGAGGCCATTCTCCGCAACAAGATGCGGTCGGCCTTAACGGCGCTGGGCGTTTTCATCGGGGTCGCGGCCCTTATCGCCATGGTGGCGGTGGGACAAGGCGCCAATGACGCCGTGCGCAAGCAGATCGAAAGCCTGGGCACAAACCTTCTTGTCGTCGTGCCCGGCGCCACAACCAGCGGCGGCGCGCGCGCGGGATTGGGCAGCGCATCGACCTTGCGGGTGGCCGATGCCAAGGCCATTGCCCGCGACGACCGGGCGGTGGGACAGGTGGGCTATCTCATACGGCAATCGGGACAAGCGCAGTATGGCAACCAGAACTGGTCCACGGCGATCCAGGGCGTCTCACCCAATTATCCCGGAATCACCAACTGGCGCATCGCTTATGGGCGCGGCATCAGCCAGGCGGATGATAATGATGCAGCGCTGGTCGCGATCCTGGGCCAGACGGTATGGCGTCAGCTTTTCGGCGCATCCAGCAACCCCATCGGCGCCACCATTATCATCAAGAACACGCCGGTAAAGGTGATCGGCATCCTGGCCTCGAAAGGACAATCCTCTTTCGGCACCGATCAGGACGATCTTGTGATGATTCCGTTCACCACGGCCGAGCGAAAGGTGCTTGGCGCCGCGGCCCCGAGCCAGCAGAATAGTGCCGCCGCCAATATTTACGGCACGCAAGCAAATCCTTATGGCTTGCAGCCGCGCCTGACCGGTCTTGTCAACCAAATCTATGTCCAGGCTGCGGATCCCAGTCTGGTGCAAGAGGCCATCCGCGAAGTGACGCGCACGCTCGATCTGCGCCATCAGATCGGGCCCGGCAAGGCGGAAGACTTTTCGGTGCGCAACCTCAGCCAGATCGCCAGCGCCGCAGAAGGCAGCAGTGCCACCATGGCCTATCTGCTGGCGGCTGTCGCCTCCATTTCGCTGCTTGTGGGGGGCATCGGCATCATGAATATACTCCTGGTTTCCGTTACGGAACGGACGCGGGAAATCGGCCTGCGGATGGCGATCGGCGCCAGGCGCATTCATGTGCTGCTGCAGTTCCTGGCCGAGGCCACCTTGCTCAGCATCGCGGGAGGTATTGCCGGGATACTCGGCGGGTTGGCGGTGTCGGCGGGTATTTCGCTTGCCGCCGGCTGGCCCACGCCGATAGCCTGGTCGGCGATAGTTGGTGGTTTTGCATTTTCCGCCGCGGTGGGCGTGTTCTTCGGATTTTATCCCGCTCGCAAAGCCGCTCATTTCGATCCGATCGAGGCGTTACGCTTCGAATGACGCGGGAAACGCGAAACGACTTTTCAGGGCATCAGCGCATTTTGGACGGTAGCCTGATGACGCGGCCATCGATGCGGAATTCGCCGAATCCGTGATGGTGCAGGGTCTTTGACCGCTTCTTTCTTGGATCGTGCCATGCCTTCACGACCCTGAGGATGAACAGGCCATATCTTCCGACCAGGTCGTCGTTGGTCACCCGGCATTCGAGATTGACGAAACATTCTTTTACCAGCGGGGCTTTCACACGGGACGATGGGACAGGGGTCAGGGAGAAACGGGCGAATTTGTCTGTCTGGTCGCCGTGGCAATTGCCGATACCAATCACTTTACGCGCGAGCGAAGCCGGCGGCACCGCGATCACGCAGGCACGGTTTTTGGCGAGTGCCTTGAAGCTGTAGTTTCCATCGCTGACGACGCAAGCTATCAGTGGCGGTTCAAAGTCCACCATCATGTGCCAGCTCATGGTCATAAGGTTGGGCCGGCCGTTGCGCATCGTCGAGACCAGCACGACGGGCCCGGGCTCAATCACGCGGTAGACTTCGGATAAAGCCAGATTTTGCATCCCGGCAGTCTAACACGAACCGCGCAAATCTATCCGGTGCGACCGGCAAAAATTCCGGCCGGCCAGCCGGCCAGGGTGGGCACATTCGAAACAGACGCACCGGAAAATCCGCCAGAACGGGAAAAACTGGTGTAGGTTGAGGGTGCATCGTTGGAGATCATGCCTGTGAATCCAACTGTGGCGCCTGAAAACAAGATAGAACAGTTCTATCGGCAGGTTTTACAGGATAGGTACGGCGACCCCTTCGCTTTACACGCCCTGGGAGTCAGGGCGTACCAGGAGGGCCGTAACGACATCGCGGCGGACCTCATCGGTCGAGCCATCAGCCTGAATGGGCAAATGCCCGACTTTCACTATAACCTTGCCATTGTGCTGAATGCGCAGGGCAAGCCTGAAGACGCGGCCACGTCTTTGAACCGCGCGCTGAGTCTCAATCCGGATTATGCGGAGGCGCACAACAATCTCGGCAATATTCTCAAAGCACGCGGGAGGGATGAGGAGGCCATAGCCTGCTTTCAGCGCGCGCTTGGACTCAAGCCAGGCCTTGCCGTGACGCATTACAATTTGGGGAGCCTGTTTTTCGAACAGGGAAAAAACGAGCTGGCGATGAAGCACTTCCATTCCTGCCTGGAGATTGATCCCGACGATGCTCATGGAGTACGGCTGCTGCTCGCCCACATGGGCTTTGCCGCTACCCCGAAACGGGCGTCCCAGGCCCATCTTGAGAATCTCTACGGCCGACGGTCGCGGTTTTGGGACCGGGAAAAGAAATATCGCGGGCACGAGCTGGTGGCCCGCCAGGTCCGCAAATTGGCCGCGCCTTCCAAATCCGAGATTCTCGACGCCGGTTGCGGCACTGGGCTTGTCGGGGAATTGTTGCGCGATCTTGCGAGCAGGCTTGACGGTGTTGATCTGTCGGAACCCATGCTGAAGTCGAGCGCCAGAAAAAATATATACGATAATCTGTACAAGGACGATCTGGTCTCATTCATGACCGGCAAGGCAGGTCACTATGACATCGTGGCCAGCGCAGCTACCATCATCCATACCGGCGACCTCACCCAAGTGTTTCAGGCTGCCGCATTGGCTTTGCGGGACACAGGGCTGTTCGTCTTCACGCTCTTTTCGAACGATGGCGATGAGGATTTTCGTGTCGCCGGCAATCCCGATCTGGCGAAAGGCGGCTGCTATGTTCACCGGTCCGGCTATCTGGTCCGGCTGGCCCTGGCCCATGGATTTACCGTGGAGGCTCTGGACCGGGAAATTCACGAACACGACCAGCATGATGTGCCGGTTGCCGGCCTTGTCGTCGGCCTGCGCCGCGCTTCACGGCTGTAGCCGTAACGGCGAATGATGGCCCGCAGGGGCCCCGGCCGGCAAAATGTCGTGTATCCATAAGGGCTTGATAAGACCGGCCGCCCGCCGCGCCAAAGGCGGTCATGCGGACCTGCCGCCCGCTTATTAAAAGGCATCGACAAGCACGGGTCGCCAATTGGCTTCCGGCCGGAAAATTGATAAAAGTCAACGGGTTATAGGGAAGGCTTTGGGCAAGGCCAGGGCGTTTTTCACTTAGGCAATTGCGAGCATTTAAGATGTGCCGTTTACAGCATCAGGCGAAAACGGGCCTGGTGCCATGAAATTTCTTTGGATCGACATGTTGTGGTTCTTGCTGGCCACGCCGTTCCTGATCCGCGCCTATTTCATACTGCTGCGCCGGCGGAAGAAAATCGCGCTGCGCTTTCCGCATCTGGCGCCCATCCGCCAGAGCATGGACGGAAAATCCCGCATCAAGCGTCACATCCCACCTGCCATGTTGCTGGCGGCCTTCTGCCTGCTGGTCGTGGCCATGGCGCGTCCTTCCGCCCTCGTGACGCTGACGTCCTCCCAGGGCGGCACCATCATCATGGCGATGGATGTCTCGGGCAGCATGCGGGAAGGCGATGTCGCGCCCGACCGGATTTCCGCCGCGAAGACCGCCGCCAAGACGTTCGTGGATGAACGCGATCCCGTGACGCGTGTCGGAATCGTGGCGTTTTCGGATGCAGCCTATGTGGTGCAGGCGCCGACGACCGACACGCATATGCTGGACGAAGCGATCGGCAGTCTCCAACCCCAACTCACCACCGCGATCGGCTCTGCGGTTGTCACCTCCCTCAAGTCGATTTTTCCGCCGGTAAAAATGGACCCGTTGCTGCATGACCTTGTCGGGGAGCAGTTCACCGCCATCGAATCGGCCAGCGACAAGGCCCGGGCCAAGCCCGCCGCGCCCCCGCCGCCGGTTCAACCCGGTTCCTACCGGTCGGCGGTCATCGTCCTGATGACGGACGGCAGGAATACCACCGGCCCTGATCCGGTCGAAGCGGCCCGCATCGCCAGCAATCTCGGCATTCGCATCTTTACCATCGGTTTCGGCACGCCGGTCCGCGAGATACGAGATCGGGCGGGTACGGACAACAATACAATCCTGGACGAGCCAACCCTGAAGAAAATGGCCGATATGACCAAAGGGCAGTATTTTTTCGCCCAAAGCTCGGATGAGCTGGCCAAAATCTACAAGCAGCTGCTCACCTCGGTCAGGAGGGGGCCCGAGGAGACCGAAATCACCTTCGTCTTTGTGGCCGCTGCCGCTGTTCTTTGCGTTCTCTCTGCACTGCTTTCCCTGTTCTGGTATCACCGTATTTTGTGATGGCTCTGCCCGAAAGGTGGAGCGCCGGTATTGCGGCCATGTCGCGCGCCAAATCGGGCTTAAGGCACCCTGACGTTGACGTAAAATCGATCTTCATCGACCATTGCAAAGCGTGTCTCAAGATAGGAACCGGGAGATGCTCAGGATCTGGGGCCGCAGAAATTCGGCAAATGTTCAGAAAGTGCTTTGGCTGGCCGAAGAGCTGGGTTTGGAATATGACCATGTTCCGGCGGGCGGCAGTTTCGGCAGGACGACGGAACCGTCTTTTCTGACAATGAACCCTCACGGCCGCGTGCCGGTGCTTCAGGATGGCGAGCTGACAATCTGGGAATCGCATTCCATACTCAGATATCTGGCCGCCCAATATGGCGATGGAGGTCTGTTCCCCTATACTCCGGCCGAGAGGTCACAGGTGGAGGAATGGATGGATTGGGCGCAGACAAGCTTTCAACCCGCTTTCCTCAATGGCGTTTTTTGGACTTACTATCGCACGCCGGAGGCACAAAGGGATTGGCCGACCATCAAGAAAAATATAGCCCGATGCGGCGAACTTCTTCAGCTAATCGATTCGGTCATGAAGGACCGTGCATTCCTGGCGGGAGGACGATTCTCTTTAGCAGAAATACCGCTGGGCACTTTGCTCTATCGCTATTTTGAGTTGGATATTGATCGCCCGGTGCTGAAAAATATCGGCGCCTGGTACGCCATGCTGACGGAGCGGGCAGCCTATCGGAATCATGTGATGGTCGCTTTCGACGATCTGCGTGGAAGGCCGGCATACTGACCATGAAGATCTGCGGCCGCGCCGGGACAGACCGCAGGCATTGCTCGGAGAAACCGGCTGGTCCAGCGGCATTGCGCGGCTGGACCGCGAAGGAGCGCGGTCGCCTTTAGAGAATTTGTCGAAGCGATTTTGGCCTGCGTTGGGATGGGGAAACGATCACATGGCTACCGCTGCAGTTGCAGAAGAAACGCCCAAGGCAACCAGGCCTTTCTGGCAGGGGCTGGGATTCCAGGTACTGGTGGGCACGATGCTGGGCGGGTTGGTCGGTTATCTGTGGCCGGAGATCGCCACGCCGCTCAAGCTCTTGGGCGACATCTTCCTGCGCCTGGTCAAGACGGTGGTGGCGCCCCTGGTGTTTCTCAGCGTCGCCGGCGGCATCGTCTCTGCGGGTGACTTTAAGAATATGGGCAAGGTCGGCCTGATCTCGATCATCTATTTCGAGATCGTGTCCAGCATCGCCCTGGTCTGGGGCATGGCGTTCGGCATCGCAGCCGGCGTGGGCAAGGGTATCGGCAATATTGCCGTCGACGCTGCTGCCCACAAGGGCGCTGCCTCGGCTGAGGCCACCGCCGCCGCACCGCACGCTACCCTGAGCGATTTTCTGCTCAATATCTTTCCGGACAATCTGCTCGGCGCCTTTACCAAGGGGGAGATTCTGCAGGTATTGGTGCTGGCGCTCTTGTTCGGAGCGGCCGTACAGATGCTGGCGAAATCCAAGCGCGAATCGCTGGAAAAGGGACTGAACACGCTCACTGCGGCCATGTACCAATTGACCCATGTGGTGATGCGCTTGGCCCCGATCGGCGCGTTCGGCGCCATGGCCTATACCATCGGGTCCAACGGCATGTCGGTGCTGATCGTATTGAGCTGGTGGGTGCTGGTTTATTATGTCAGCCAGGTCGCCTTCATCCTCGTGCTGCATGGACTGATCTGTGCGCTGTTCGGGGTGAAGCTGTTCCAGGTCCTGGGCTTCATCAAGGACGAGATTTTCATCGTGCTGGGGACGGCTTCATCGGAAAGCGTCTTGCCACGCCTCCTGGAAAAACTGCCGGCGCTGGGCGTGTCGCGCCAGACCGCCGGCCTGGTGTTGCCGACAGGTTATGTCTTCAATTTGGGCGGGGCGGCCATCTACCTGTCGATGAGCGCGATCTTTCTGTCCAACGCCTACAACGTGCATCTGAGCTGGGCGCAGCTGGCCTCGATCCTGGGGCTGATGCTCTTGACCTCCAAGGGCGTGGCCACAGTCGCGGGCGGCAGTTTCGTCACCTTTGCCGCCACGGCCACGGCAACCGGTATCCTGCCGCTGGAAGGCCTGCCGCTGATGTTCGGCGTCTATCGGCTGATGGCGCCCGCGAACTCGACCTGCAACGCGGTCAGCAATGCCATCGCCACCATGGTCATCGCCAAGGTCTCCGGCGAATACGATCCGCCGAAAAAGCTTTCACTCGCCAAGCTCGAGGTATAGTCGAAGCCGCATGAAGATCGCTGTCCTGGACGATTACCAGAATGTCGCCCTCACCTTCGCCGACTGGAGCAAGGTGCAGGCGGCCTGCCAGGTGCAGGTCTTCAACCGGCATCTGGCCAGCGTCGACGAGGCCGCCGCGGCCTTGGCTGACTTCGAAATCTTATGCCTGATGCGTGAGCGCATGGCGGTGCCGGCCCCCCTTATCGGGCGTTTGCCGAAACTGAAGCTGATCGTGATCACGGGGGCGCACAATCGCACACTCGACTTGGCCGCCGCCGCGGCCCACGGCATCACCGTCAGCCACACACGAAGCGCCGGCACGGAACATCCGACCAGTGAACTGACCTGGGCTCTGATCCTGGCGGCGTCTCGCCAGGTGGTTTTCGAGAATCGCATCCTGCGTGAAGGCGGTTGGCAGAAAACGGTCGGCGCCACCCTTCATGGGCGCACGCTGGGCATCGTCGGCCTGGGACGATTGGGATGCGCCGTTGCCGGCATCGGCAGGGCGTTCGGCATGGAGGTTATCGCCTGGAGTCCCAATCTTACGCCCGAGCGGGCGCAGGCAGGCGGAGCGAGGCTGGCGACCAAGGCGGAGCTGTTCGCCCGGAGTGACGTCGTCACGCTGCATATGGTGCTGAGCGAGCGCACCCGTGGCCTTATCGGCGCTGAGGAGCTGGCCCTGATGCGCCAAGACGCCGTGCTGGTTAACACCTCGCGCGGACCTTTGGTCGACGAAGCTGCCCTCCTTGATATCCTGATCCGCCGCAAGATCGGGGCCGCCGCGCTCGACGTCTTTGACAACGAACCCCTGCCCGCGGACCATCTGTTCCGCACCCTGGACAATGTGGTGGCCACGCCGCATATCGGCTATGTGACGCGGGAAACCTTCGCGGTTTTTTTCCCGGACATGGTCGAGAACATCGAGGCTTACCTGGCCGGTAGACCCATCCGCCTTCTCAATCCCGCCGGAACCCAAAAGGAACGCTTATGACGGAAGGGCTAAACGTAACCAGCATTCTGGCCGGATACATCGTCGAGGCGCAGGCCTCCAATGTGCCGGACACTGTAAATCAGGAGGCGGTGCGTTCTCTGCTGAACTGGGCAGGCTGCGCCATCGGCGGCAGCGGTCATGAGACTGTCGACCGCGCCCTGGCCGCAGTGAAACGGTTTGCCGGCCGTCCGGAAGCCAGCCTGCTTGGCCGCAAGGAAAAGACCGATGTGTTGAATGCCGCCCTGTTGAACGGGATCTCCAGCCATGTGTTCGATTTCGACGACACGCATCTCAAGACCATCATCCATCCGGCCGGTCCGGTCGCCTCGGCCCTGATGGCCCTGGCAGAGATTCGCCCGATGACGGGGGCGGAACTGCTTCACGCCTTCATTCTGGGCGTCGAGGTCGAATGCCGGATCGGCAATTCGGTTTATCCGGCCCATTACGATATCGGCTGGCATATCACCGGCACGGCCGGGGTGTTCGGCGCCGCCGCCGCCGCCGGCAAGGTGCTGGGGTTGAACCAACAACAGATGACCTGGGCGCTGGGGATCGCCGGAACACAATCCTCGGGCTTCCGCGAGATGTTCGGCACCATGTGCAAGAGCTTCCATCCCGGACGCGCGGCACAGAACGGCCTGTTGTCGGCGTTCCTGGCCCAGCAGAACTTCACCAGTTCCGACCGGGTACTGGAGGCGCCGCGCGGCTTCACTCATGTAATGTCCACCGCGCGCGCCTTTAGTGAAATCACCGGGGGGCTGGGCGAGCATTTCGAGATCTCGCTCAACACCTACAAGCCCTTCGCCTGCGGAATCGTCATTCACCCCTCGATCGACGGCGCCATCCAGCTGCGCAATGAATTTGGCCTCAGGGCAGATCAGATAGAGCGCGTCGAATTGCGCGTGGCCCCGCTGGTGCTGGAACTGACCGGCAAACGCACGCCGCGAACCGGTCTGGAAGGAAAATTCAGCGTGTTCCATTCGGTGGCCGTGGCGATCATTCGTGGCGCGGCGGGTGAGCGCGAATATTCGGACGCTTGCGTCGCCGATCCCCAGGTCACCGGTCTGCGCGACAAAGTCGACGCCAAAACCGATAGAACCATCCGCGACGACGAAGCCTACCTCACCGTCGTGCTGAAGGACGGCCGCAAGCTGGAGCGCCATGTGCTTCACGCCCTGGGGAGCCTGGAGCGCCCGATGAGCAACGCCGATCTGGAAGCCAAGTTCATGGGCTTGTGCGAGGGCGTGCTGGCCAAAGACCGGGCGGCGCGGGCGCTGGAACTCTATTGGCGGGCGGGCGACCTGGCAGACGCGACCGAACTGGTGAAGGCGTCGGTAGCATGACACGGCGCCATGACCGCTGAAAGCGCAGAAGAGAACGCATAAGCCGGTTTCAATTTTGAAGAGAGCTGTTCAGAACCCACGCGTCCCGACCCGCAGGGTCAGCGGCATCGGCTTTCACAACCTCAACGAGATTTCCGCGATAGCGCAAAATCCGCACGCGCTGCTTGCTCCACTCCAAGCAGCTTTGGAAAAAATCTCCCTGATCGAGGGAGGTAAATGCTTCGGCGTTTAGCTCCAGCGCATCGAAGTCTTTTGGGTCTTCGCAAGCTACGGCCCCTTCTCGAACATAGACGGGGCGGCCAATGTCAAGGCGCTGTGTTCCCGCCTCGGGACTCGAACTTTGTTTCGGCCGGGCCATTTCGGCGGGAAAGAATTCCCAACCTAAAATTCCCAGGAGAGAACAGGCCGCTCCCGTGACTGTTACTGCCAGATACAGTTTGCGCATGGATGCTCCGAACGATCGCTGGCTGCAGCTGTTCGATCGCGGCGTTTTCCGCTTACCGGCGAGAGCATGCGGCGAGCACCGGTAGAACCGGTACTCGCCGGAATATGCCTTAGTAACTCAAACGCAGGCCGATACGGAAAGCGCGGCCCAACACGTCATAGGTGCCCAGCGCCACCGGAATGGTCGACGAGTTCGCCTTGATCTGCGAGGAAAGCGGCGGAAGCAGCGGCGGCGGCACATTGGTGAAATTGTCTATCGCGCCATAGATCTGGATATTGTCGTTCCATTTGTACGACGCACGGAAGTCGAGATAGGCGACGAAGGGCAAGTGAAAGTGCGCCGGGTCGTAAAGGTTGGCCGTAGAAGGCGTCGCCAGATTGCCGGTATTGGCTGTATTTGTGACTTTGTTGGTACCATACCAGCGACCCTGCGTGGTGAAAGAAAAAGGCCCGGAGGTGTAGGTGGCCGAGAGCACGCCCTTCCATTTCGGGTTGCCGGCGGTACCGGCACTGTCATTGGTTCCGACGCCGGGCTGGGTGGTGGTGGCCTCGTCCTTCAGGCTGGCGACACCCGTCCAGGCGAGATTGCCGTCCCAGAAGTCCATGCTGTAATTGGCCGCCAAGTCCAAACCCGAAGTGGTCTGGCTGGCGAAATTGATAGGGACCAGGAAGATACTTGACAGGGCAGGACCCGCGATGCCCGGCGGACCTTTGAATTCCAGCAAGGTGCAGAGCGGGTCGTTCGGATTGCCCAGCGTGCCGGGATAGATCGTGCTCTGCTTGGTGGGATTGCATTGGTTCAGGATCGTGGCGGCCGATATGCTGGCGATCTGGCCGGTCAAGTTGATCGAAAACCAGTCCGCCGAGAAGGTGAGGCCCTCGATAAAGGTCGGGGTGAACACCACGCCGCCGGAAATGGTGCGCGCCACTTCCGGTTTCAGGTTGGCGTTCCCCAGCGTTTGGGTGAATATCGCGACGGTCTGGTTTGTCTTGGGATCCTGGAAGCTGCCGCCGGTAAACTGATCCGGCGTGAAAAGCTCGTTCAACCCCGGCGCGCGAATATCCACCGACCAGGTGGTGCGCAGCTTGAAGTCGTCGGTGACCTGGCTGGTGGCGCCCAACTTCCAGGTCTCAACCATGCCGGATGTGGAGTAGCTTGTGATGCGGCCGGCCATGCTGACATCCAGCGAATTGACAAAACTGTCTTTCAGGATGGGCGCGTCCACCTCGGCAAAGCCTTCCAGGACGTTGTAGCTGGACGCCGGGAAGTTGGCATAGTTGGCGACGCCAAAACCACCCTGGCCGCCGACTTCCGTGGAACGGACATGCGCCGATTCCTTGCGATAGCCGGCGCCGAATGCGACCGCAACTTTGCCCGCCGGCAAATCCCATGGCAGCGTGCCCTGCATCGAACCTTCCGCCACATCCTGCTCAAGATGCATGTCCTGGAAGTCGAGGTTATTGCCGGTGATGTATTTGATTGCTCCCGCGCTGGCGACGCCGAGGCCGAAGGAATTCAGCGGAATACAGCCGGATTGCGCGGTCACGCCGGACAAAACCACCGGAGCTTGGCCCGGCAGCGAGGAACGGCAAACGATGGAACCCAGGGGCAGCCCGGAGGTGCCGCGGTTGGCCGTGGTCACGCTGACCGCATCCTGCGCGGCGGCAAGGTTCGCCAGGATGCCGTTTGCCCAGGTATGAATGGCGACATTGGAGTTTGAGTGCTGGTAATAGGCGTTCCACGACCAGTCCGAGCCAAGCGCGCCTTCCAGGGTGAAGACACCGCGCATCAGCATGCGCTGATTGAGGATGACCACGGGACCGAGTTGGCCCTCCGCCGACGGGAAATAGGTGTCGCCGCGGATGTTATATTGGTCGAAATTGTCCGCCGCGAATTGACCCATGGTGAAAGAGGTCATCCCGGTGGCCTGCATGGTGGCTTTCACCGAAGCCGGGATGTAGGCGTTGTCGCTTTTGATCACGACCGCGGTTTGGAAAGCCCCCGTGCTCCGGCTCTTGGTCGTGGCGTAGCCGAGATTCAATTGCACCGAAGCCTGCACCGTGTCGGTCAGCTTGATGCGCCCATACATAAACCCGGTGTATTGCTTGGTCGGAATCGCGGCGAGCTCCTGAACCTGGTCGCCATCACGCGCGGTCAGCGTACCGCCATTGGAAAGAGCACCCAGGGTGACGTTGCCGAAATCGACGCGTTGGGGAATGCCGTTGCCGACGAACTCGATGCCGCGCAACACATTGGCGGGGGTGGCCACGCCCGTCGGACTATTGGCGGCGCTGACGGCAGGGCTTGAAACGATCAGGCCGCCCGAAGTCACCAGCATGCCGACATCGTTCGCCACGATCAGTTGGGGCTGGCCGTTGCCCGCCGCATAAGCGGGGTTCGAGACCCAATAGCTGCCTTTAAACCAATTCTCATTGACCATCGGCACCGTATCGGGAAGCATATTCATGTTGGCGGCCAGGATGAAATGACCGCGGCCGCCGAAGACGTCATGGCCCCAATCCACCTGTGTCGTCAGCGAGCGATCCAGGCCGTTATAGGTGTCGCCGGCCTGAATGCTGGCCTTGAAGCCGTCGAAATTCTTGTTGAGCACGAACTTGACCACGCCGGACACCGCGTCCGACCCCCAGGACGCCGAGGCGCCGCCGGTCACCACGTCAACGCGCTGAACAAGGGCCGATGGCAGGGTGCTGACGTCCACGCCGCCGCTGATGTTGGAGGCCACCACGCGCTGGCTGTCCAGCAGGACCAGGGTTCTGGAAACGCCAAGACCGCGCAGGTTGAGCAGGTTTTCGCCGGCCGTGCCTGGTGTGCCGCCGCCGGTCGTCGCGCTGGCCGTGGAGGGCGGCGACTGGACCTGGGGAAGTTCACGAACCGCGTCCTGGATGTTGGCGTAGGCGTCTTTCTCAAGCTCTGCCGCCCCCACCACCGTAACCGGCGTCGGCTGGGTATAGCCGGCGATCGACACGCGCGAGGCCGAGACCACCACCTGTTCAATGTCATCACCCCCCTGAGCATAGGCGGCGACAGGCATTGCGGCCACAAGTGCCGCGGTAGAACCACCAAGCATGAATCTTTGCATTAAACTATGCATGAAATCCCCCTCGCGCGCCTGAGGCGCTTTTTGTTGTCACGTGTCGGCGGACTCCGAGATGGAACGCGGCGACGCCTTCAAGCGCCTTGCCGGCCGGAAATGCCGCCCTGTCGCCCAATCCCCGTCTACGACGCACGAACGTTAGATGGAGAGACAGCGAATGTCCGCAGCTGAATTTTGCTTCTCTTTGTGAGGTATTTTTGCAGTTAAAACGTCTGTCATCCGATCAGCCGGCAACAACTGCCGCCGGTTATTCTATCTCGCCTATGCAAAAATGCCGCTGTCTGCCGCTCGCAAGTGCAAAACACCTGATCCGGATCCGGGCTGTACGCCGTATGCTTCCGTATGCCCGCCTCAAGGGGCCCTGATGTACTTGCGCAAATTGGTGGTACCGACATCGGCGGCAAAGAGGTCGCCCTTGTCGTCCACGGCGATCCCGGAGGCCGAAGTGCCGGTATCCACCATCTTGGTCAGGTCAGACGGCTCGGGAATGAAGTATTTGAGCTTGCCGGAAATCGCATCTGCGACAAGGATGCCCCGGACCTGACCTTCCCTGCCGACGAGATCCACCTTGTCTGGATTGGCCGGATCGGGCATTTGCGCGCCGATATAAATATTGTCGTGCTTGTCAACATAAACGGAACTGGGCTGGCCGAATTGCTTCCAGACCGCAATCAGTTTTCCGTCCTGGTCGAAGACCTGCATGCGGTTGTTGGAGCGGTCAGCGACATACACCCAACCCTTGGAACCGCCAACGAAGATGTCATGGGGTGTACTGAACTGGCCGGGTGCCGAGCCATACTCCCCCCAGGTTTTGATGAATTTGCCGCTCTTGGAAAATTTCACGATCCGGGAATTGTGACCTTTGCCGCCATGGCCATCCGACACGAAGATGTCGCCGTTCGGAGCTACTGCAACACCGGTCGGCTGATCAAAATGGTCCGGTCCAGTGCCGGCTTCGCCCTCCGTGCCGAGGGTCATCAGGATTTTGCCCTCAGGGCTGATCTTGAGGACCTCCTGCCCTTCGATCACACCATCGGCATTCTTCGCCGACACGCCCAGCACCGTGGCCTGATTGTTCATGTCGCTCGCCCATAGATTTCCGTCCCGATCGACCGTGAAACCATGCGGCTTCACAAACACCCCCGCACCGAAGCTCTTGATCAGGTTCCCATTGGCATCGAACTCCAGCAGAGGGGGATTAGCCGGTCCGCGTCCGGCGCAGGATGCGTTGCCGGCCGGAACAATATTGAAGCAGCGGTGGAATACCCAGACATTGCCATCGGGCGCCATGCCCACCCGGATCACCTCGCCCCAATGGCCGCCATTCATCGAGGCGGGGAGCTTGGCCCAGCCCGGCACCAGCTTGTAGGGATTGGGAAGGCTGGTCCAGTCGGATGGTTTCAACGTGGCATCCTGCGCCAAAGCCGTCGCCGCGAACGCCGCAACGGCCATCGCGCCGGCTGCAAGCCGGCCACAAGCCCGAATTGGATTGAACATTCTGCGCCTCCATCCCGTTCGTTGTTATTGAAGCTTACGAAGCACGCAATTGGCCTCCACCGTCTGTCTGGCAGCTCCAGGCGGGCCGGGCCGCTCGGTTATACGAACAAATTGATATCCGGGCTTGGAACAGCCGGTGGCCGTTTCATCAGGGCCGTACATCGGGTCCACAGAACCTCGGTATCGTCCTTGCTCATCTGTTACCAGCACGAGTTCGAGCCCTATGCGAACAGTAATACCGGACAGCAGAGCGCCCTGATCGTCCTTGGCGGAGCCAAAATATTTTATTCCTCCGCTCTGCTCATCCGCATTGTTGGGATCAAAAACATATTGGGCAGAGGCCGGTGAAACGGACGCCAGTAAAACGGATGCGAACTGGACCGTCGCGGCAGCGACAAAAGGGATGAAAGAGCAGCTTTCTCCCCTTGATCTGCCAGAGCCATGCGCGCCGGCCATTGCCGTGAACCTCGCAAACGCAAGACCGAGCTTAGTTCGGATTTCTGCGAAGATGCAATTTCTCCTCGCGCGATTCATTTGGCTGACATTTTGCGGAAAAAAAACACCGCCGGTGCGTCAACCGGCGGTGCAGGTGTCAACGAGGCGGGGAGGCCTCATGGATTCACAAAACTCAGAACACGACCCTGCTCCGACGCAATCACTGCAGCCGCGAACGCTTGTCTCTTCCAAACGCCAGCTCGAACCAGATCGACCTATGTTGCGGGCGCGGGAACGTACACGATATCCATGCGCTTCGGCCCCTTGCCCACCGGAACCTCGGCGATCACTTTTTGCGCCTTGGCATCGATGATCGAGACGCTGTTGCTTTCCGAATTGGTGACCGAGACGTATTTGCCGTCATTGCTGATCGCAAACCAATTCGGGCATTTGCCCACAGTGATCTTTTCCGAAAGCTTTTTTGTCGCCACGTCATACACATACACACCGGAGCCCGGAATGTCCGTGATCCAGAGCTTCTTGAGATCCGGCGTCAAGGCAATGCCGTGGGTAGGCGTGTTGCCCGGCTCGATGGTGCATGGATTGCCATGCGTCGGCGGCAACACGACTTCGGTGATCAGGTCCGTGGCGACGTCGACCATGGCAAAGCCGCTCAGGGCGCTCAGCGCGATAAATATCGTCTTTTGGTCGGGCGTGACCAGGAAGGGACGGCCTTCGCCGTTGACCTTTATCGTCTGGGCAATTTCCATCGTCTTCATGTCGATTTTCACGACGGTAAAGCCGCGCTGCTCTTCGCAATAGACAAACTCATTGCTGCCGCCCATCGGGGTGACGCAATTGTGCGGTCCCTTGACCGGCAAGGCCTTCACGATCTGGCCGGTGGTGGTGTCGTAAATCACCGCCGTGTTGTTGCCGCGAAGGGGCACAACCACATAATGGCCGTCCTTGGTGACCGCGCATTCGTTGGGATCGGCGGGGAGCTTGACGTTGGCGGAAACGGTATTGGTCGCGGTGTCGATCGCCACGAGCGCATAGTCCCGCTCCAAGGTGGTATAGACCTTGCGCCCATCCTCTTGCGGACAAACCGCGTGCGGCCGGTCGCCAACCTGGATCGTGGCGACATTCTTGCGAGTCATCAGGTCGATGACCGATATGGTGCTGTCCGTGCTGTTATCGACATACAGCATCGGCGTGGTCGCGGTTTCCGCCGTGGCGCCAGTGCAAAGCGCCAGAAGCGCGACCGCCGCAGCGGACACCGACAGGCCCTTCAAATGTTTTGACATGATCTCTCCCTAATTCGATTTTGCGTTTTCCGGAAACTCTGGCGGCCAGAGCGACCGGAAACCGCATCAACAATTGAGCCTTATGTCTTGGCGGCTTCCCACTCGGCTTTCCATTTCGCCGCCAGGCCGGCGCGGTCGACCTGCGTCCCGCGCAGGACAACTCTGTCGATCTTGCGGAAGTTCTTGATGTCGTCCAGCGGATTGGCATTCAGAACCACGAAATCGGCGCTCTTGCCCGGCCCGACGAATCCCATATGGTCGAGCAGCATCGTCTGAGCGTTTATCCGGGTTGCCGAGGCGATGATTTCCTTGGCTGGAATACCGGCGTTCTGCATACCCTCCAACTCATACTGGGTCTGCCAGCCGATCGGACGCGAATTATCGCCGCCGGAGTCGGTTCCGAAGATGATCTTTGCGTTGATCGACCGCAATTTGGCCAGGGTGCGCACCTGCATGTCCCAGCTCTTCTTGCCTCCATTTTGACCGGCCGCCATGCGCTTGGCCGTGTTTTCCCAACCCCGCTCCATGAAGGCAATCTGGCTTGGGGGAACCAACTCGTGCAGCAGGGGTTCGTTGAACCAGGCCGGCTTGTTGGCATAAAGGTAGCGGCCGCCGAGACCGATGTTCGGATCGAAGAAGACATAGGGATGATCCTGCATCAGTTTCATGAATTCGTCGTCGACGTCCTTGTCCCGCACCAGATGCGAGAAACCTTCGACACCGGCGCGGATCAAGCCCTTGGCGTCTTCGAGGTCGAAGACATGGGCGATGACACGCAAGCCGTATCTGTGAGCCTCATCGATGACCGCGCCATACAGCTCCGGCGTGAGTTTCTTGACCTTCTGGCCCCGGTCGTCCACCCACACCTTGACGAAATTGGGATGGCTCGGTGCCAGTTCCCGCATATGGTTTTTCGCGTCGGCGACCGAGGTGACGTCATATACCTGCTTTGTGCGGTCTTTCTCGCCTTCTCCCGTGCCGGCCCCGCCGCCGCCGCCGCCGCCCGATCCCGGCCAGGCGAAGCCGCGGCCGGCGGTGCGCATCAGCGCCGCATTGGGCGGATTCGTCTCGTCCCGGACCTGATAGGGTAAATTTCCGGCCAGATCGGCGCCCAGGCTCTGGATACAGCCGAAACCGACATAAGCGGCGCGTTGCATCTGATCGATCAGGTTGGCGCGGGTATAGTTGCCCTTGTTATCGGTGCCGGTGGTGTTGTCCACGAAGCCCATATGGCAATGCAGATCGATCAGCGCGGGGGTGACCGTTTTTCCCGCCAGGTTTATGCGCGTTCCCCCGGCCGGAAGCTGAACCGCACCTCTCGTGCCGACTTGGGTGATCTTGCCGTTTTCGACCAGGAAGGCTGAGTTTTCGATAACGAGGTCGGGGGCGCCGATATTTTGCGGGTCCGCCCCAATCAGCCTTGCACCCTCATACAGCGCCACCTTGGGCGTCTGGCTTGAAAGGTCGCGCGCCTCGGGAATGGCGGCCCATGCCATCTTTGGCGCACCGACCGCTGCCATTGATACCGATGCGAGCATTGAGCCCACGAATTCACGACGATTGGTCATATGCTTTCTCTCCTGGGAGATGCTGAATTGTTTCCGGCTCATTTCCGATTTGGTGATAGAGCCCTCTTAATAGGACACGCGTACACCGACGCGGAAGGCGCGCCCCAAAAGATCGTAAGTTGCGACATTGGTCGGTATGACCCCGCCGTTGGACTGGATTCCACTGGTGAAGGGCGGGATCAGCGCCGGCGGCACATTGGTGACATTGTCGATGGCGCCATAGAGCTGGATATTGTCGTTCCACTTATAGGAGGCACGCAGGTCCAGATAGGCCACAAACGGCACTTCGAAGTGCGCCGGGTCATAGAGGTTGGCGGTCGCCGCTGTCGCCTTGTTACCCGTATTGGCGGTGTTTGAGTATTTGCTGGTGCCGAACCAACGCCCTTGCGCGGTGAGAGAGAAGGGGCCGCCGGTATACTGGGCAGACACAACCCCTTTCCACTTGGGATTACCATTGGTGCCGGCGCTGTCGTTGATTCCCGCGCCAGGCTGGGTGAGCGTGTTTTCATCGTTGAGATTGGCGACGGTGCTCCAGGCGATCGATCCATCCCAGAAATCCATGGTGTAGTTGGCCTGGAGGTCGAGACCAGAGACGGTCTGGCTGGCCAGGTTAATCGTGAACTGATTGATCTGGGAAAGCGCGCCGTTCACTCCATTGAACACCAGATGGGTGCAGAGCGGATCGTTGGGATTGCCCAGCTGGCCCGGATAAATCGGGCTCGGCTGGCTCGGACTGCACTGGGTGAGAATGGTGTTGGCGGGAACCGTGCCAAGCTCGCCCGTGACGTTGATCGAGTACCAATCGGCTGAAAGGCTGAGTCCTTCGATGAAAGTCGGGGTCAGCACCACGCCGCCTGAAATGGTGCGGGCGACTTCCGGGTTCAAGTTGGGGTTACCGGTCAGGAGAGTGACCACTTGGACGGTGGCCTGGGTCTTCGGGTCCTTGGTTCCGGACGAGTTGACCGAGCCGGGCGTGAACAGGTCGCTCAATTGCGGAGCACGAATGTCCACCGACCAGGTGGTGCGCAGCTTGATGTCGTCATTGATCTGGCTGGTGGCGCCCAGCTTCCAGGTCTCGACCAGGCCCGATGTCGAATAGCTGGTCATGCGGCCTGCCAGACTGACATCCAGGGAGTTGACGATGTCGTTCTTGAGAATCGGCACATCCAGTTCCGCGAAACCCTCCATCACATTGTAGGACGAAGACGGAAAGTTGGAGTAGTTGCCGGTGGCGAAGGCCGCCTGGGCGCCGAGCTGCACCGCGTCCACGACGCCGGCTTCCTTGCGGTAGCCAGCACCGAAGGCCAGCGCGATGGGACCGGCGGGCAATTGCCAGGGGAGGATGCCCTGCATCGAGGCTTCGGCCACATCCTGTTGCATATGCTGGTGCTCGAAGTCCGCGTTGGGGCCGCCGGAGATGTAGCGTGCTGCGGCGGGGCTGACGGTGCTTTGACCGAATACATCGGCAGGGATGCAGCCCGATTGTGCGGTCACGCCGGCATTGACCACCGCGGCCTGGCCGGGCAGCGAGGACCGGCAAACGATGCTGCCCAGCGGAAGGCTGGAGGTGCCGCGGTTGGCGGTGGTGACGGTGACCGCGTCATATGCGGCGAGGGCGTTGGATATGAGGAGGTTACCGACCACATGGGCGGTAAAGCGGACTTCCGAGTGTTCGTAATAGGCATTCCACGACCAGTCGCTGCCCAGGGCGCCCTCTAACGTAAAGACACCGCGTTCAAGTTGGCGGTGGTTGAAGGTTACCGGCGGCGAGATGCCCGCTTCGGCCTGAGCGTTAAAGGTGGAGCCATAAGAATTATAGTTGTCGTAAAGATTTGAGTTGAGGATGCCCAACTGGAACGAGGGGATGCCCGTCGCAACCATGGTGGCCTTCACCGAGGCGGGGATAAAGGCATTGTCGCTCTTGATGGTCAGGCCGCTGGTGCCAAGTTGCAGGAAGGACTGCCCCGTCCCTTTGCCGGTGAAATAACCATAGTTGAGCTGCAACGAGGCCTGGATCGAGTCCGTCAGCTTGTAGCGGCCGTAACCGAAGAAGGTGTAAGTGCTGCTGGACCCGGAGATTACCTGATAAGGCGCGGCGCCATCCGCCGCGGTCAGCGAGCCGCCGTTGGACAAAACCCCCAGCGTGACGTTGCCGAAGTTGACCAGCTGGGGAATGCCGTTGCCGACAAATTCGATGCCGCGCAGGACGTTGGCGGCAACCGCTGCACCTGTGGGGCTGTTGGCGGCCGTCACCGCCGGGCTGGTCTGGATGATACCGCCGGTGTTACCGCCGGCCAGACCGACATCATTGGCGACGATCAGCTGGGGCTTGCCGTTGCCCGCCGCATAAGCAGGATTGGAGACCCAGTAGGCGCCGCGATACCAGTTCTCGTTCCACATCAGCGTGGTGTCGGGACGGTAATTGACCGTGCCCGCCAATATCAAATGGCCACGACCACCGAATGTGTCTCCGCCCCAGGCGGCGCTTACCGTCACGCTGCGGTTGAGGTCGTTATAGGTATCGCCGGCTTCGATATTGCCCTTGAAACCGTCAAAATTCTTGTTGAGCACAAAATTGACCACGCCGGCCACCGCATCCGAACCCCAGGCCGCGGAGGCACCCCCGGTCACGATGTCCACGCGCTGGATGACCGCGGAAGGAAGGGTCGCGACGTCCACGCCGCCAGTGAGGTTGGAGACCACAACGCGCTGGCTGTCGAAGAGCACCAACGTTCTGGTGACACCGAGGTTGCGGAGATTGAGCAGATTGATGCCCGCATACCCTGTGCCGACACCACCTTGCATCTGACCGAAAGAAGCAGGCGGGGAATTGACTTGGGGAAGTTCACGAACCGCATCTTGAATATTGGCATAGGCGTCGTTCTCGAGCTGGGCGGCGCCAACCACCGTTACCGGGGTTGGTTGCGTATAGCCCGCGATCGTGATGCGCGAGGCGGACACGACAACCTGCTCGACCAAGTCTTGATCCTGGGATGCAGCTGCCTGCTGCGGGCCTGCCTGGGCAACCTGCACATACCGGTTATCGGAACGAACATCAGCCCCGGAATCGGGGGAAACTGCTTCCTGGAAGCTTTCCCTCTGGATGACCACGCCCCCTCTCCCGTCGGAGCCGGCGCGCAACCCTGTGCCCTGGATTAATTTCCCGACAGCCTCTTGAGGGGTCATGCGCCCAGTCAGTGCAGGCGCGCGAATTCCCACCACCGTTTCGCGTCGAAACAGGATGTTCTGACCGGTACGCTGCGAAAGATCCGTGAGCGAATCGGCAAGGGGCTGCGCGGGAAGAGCGATATCGGCAGCCTGCGCAAATGCAGCGGACGCGCTAATTCCCGCCATCGCCACGCCCGACACAAGATGCGCGCGCAGCTTACTCAAACTAATTATACGCATTCCCCCAACCTCCCCTTTAACAAATCTGTTTTTTTGACAAATTCTCTACTTGTTGACGGATACCCCCCTTCCTTTCCGTCAAATGGGAGAAATGTCCGATTTCCGGACCAGCTTGATCTTGCCGTCTGGCAGATGACGCACCTCAACCGGCAGCAACTGAGACAATGACGCGGCGAAACCGGAAGGATCGCCGACGGTGTAACCGCCGCTTATGCGCAGGGCCGCGACATAGGAATCATCAACTTCTATCTTTACCGTGCTGTAGCGGTTCATCTCGCCGATGGCGTCCCGGACTGTTTCGTCCTTGAAAACCAGGCGGCCTGTCTGCCAGGCCGTCAAAGACGAAAGATTAGGTTTGTCGCACCAGAGCGGCTTTCCATGCGCCGCGGTCGCCCGTTCACCCTGGCGCAATACGACTGGAACAGCGGCAGAACTCGTCACCTCTGCATTGCCGTCGATAAGAACCACGGAAAAATATTCTCCGGAGTTCAGCACATCAAATACAGAACCGTTCCCGACAATGAGACGCTCTCCCGCCTTCACATCGAACAGACGGTTGTTCTGGGCAATACGGCAATTGACCCGGCCATATCGCAGGTCCACAAGGCGGCGATCCTCGCTCATGTCCACGCTGAGACTTGTATTCGTGTCGAGAATCAACTGAGTTCCATCGTCCAAATGAATCCGCCTTTGTTCTCCAACCGCGGTTTCGTAATTTCGCGCTTGTGCTTTGCGCAAAAAAAGGCCGGAGCCAAAAACGGCCGTGGCCGAAGCGCCCGCAATTAAGGCGCGCCGGCTCATAAGGCTTGCCGTCCCTTTCTTTTTCGGAACATATGCCTCCCGGGGAATGGCCCCCAGCCTGTCCCAAACATTCGTCGCGTGTTCGAATGCCGCGGCATGCGCATGATCCGAGGCAAGCCACAATTGGAAGGCCGCCTGGTCTTCGGGGGAAAGATCGCCTGCCTGGCAGCGGGCCAGCCATGCCCCCGCTTCCATGTTGATTTTGTCTGTATAAAAACTGGGGGTCATCACCCTTACCAACCTTTTGTCCATTCCATCAAAAACGTAGTTGCTCTTGCGATCGTTCTTTCGACCGTGCTCCGGCTGATGCCCAGGTGTGCTGCGATTTCATCGTATCCGCGTCCGTCCAATCTACGCATCAAGAGAACCTCCCGGGTTCGGGGAGGTAAGCGAGACAAGCCGTCCTTCACCCTCTCAAGACGTACGCGGGCGGCAATTACTTCATCTTGGAGGGGGGCGTCATCTCCGATTTCCATCCTTTCCGCCCCGCCGATGGCAAGGCGCTGATGGCGGAAATTATCGATGCCTATATTTGTGGCAACGCTGACCAGAAACGCCGAAGGATCCTTAACTTCATGTTCTGCGCGATATTGGTTCAAGCGAAGATAGGCAGATTGGAGAAAATCCTCAGCGTCGCAACTGTTATTCGTTTTGCGCGCGATTTTTCTCAGAAGCTTCGTCCAAGCGCCCTTGTCAGCTGGAAATGCCGCCATAAAGACCCCGTTTCCCCGTCCATGATTCACGGACGTTAAATGTAGGATTAGCGAATGTCCCCTGCTGAATTTTGCGTCTTTTTGTGAGGTTTTTCAGCAGTTAAAACGTCTATCACCCGGTTGGTCGGCGAGACGCACGCTGTCGCTTCGGCCATCCATCAGCTATCTCGCAAGTGCGAAAATGGTTATCGCGTCCATCATCTCGCAAGTGCATGCCGCATGAAAATCTCGAGGTATCTTATGAAAAAATCCCTTGGTCTGCTGTCTTTTCTGGCCATGGGAGCCCTCGCTCCGGTGCAGGCAAACGATGTGAGTTGCTGCAATGCACCAGGTAAAGACTTTCCCAAAGTCGGCGGTAATTATGGCAACCAGAATTACACAGCGCTGTCGCAGATCAACAAAGCCACGATCAGCCGCCTTGGTGCTGTTTGGCACGACAATTTGGAGGGCGGCTCGAAAAGCACCTATCAGCAGGCCAGTGTCGTGGTGGTTGATGGCGTTATTTTCGCGGAAACCTCGCAAGGGAATGTCTACGCTGTCGATGGCAAGACCGGCCAGATCAAGTGGTCATACAAGGGTGGGTTCGGCACTCAATTCCGCCGCGGTCTGGCCGTCGGTGACGGGAAGGTCTATGCCGCCTTCGGCGGCTTTCACATTGCTGCGCTGGACCAGAAGACCGGTGCCCTTATTTGGCAAAATCAGGTCCTTAAGGACGACGTCACACCCGGCTTTGTGAACGGGTCCCTCAAGACCGCGATCGTTTATTATGACGGGCTGCTCTATTTCGGCACCGCCGACTCCAGCCGCGGCGCTGCTTGGGCCGTAAATGCCGGCACCGGCGCCGTCGTATGGAAATTCTTTGGCGCTCCCGGCAACGGCGAATTCGGCAACGAGACCTGGGAAGGCGATAGCTGGAAAACCGGCGGGGCCTCCCCCTGGATGCATCCGGCGATCGATCCCGAGCTGGGGCTGGTCTATTTCACATTCGGCAACGCCCGCGCCGGAGCGCCGACCGACGGCTCGCAACGGGCCGGGCAGAATCTCTTCGCCAATTCCCTGGTGGCGCTGGATGCGAAAACGGGAAAGCGGGCTTGGCACTTCCAGTCCGTGCATCACGACATTTGGGACATGGACAATGTGATGGCCCCCGTGCTGGCCGATGTGCCGGTGGCGGGAAAAATGCGCAAGATCATCGTTTATGGCAGCAAGGTCGGCATGTTCTACGTCCTTGACCGCACCAACGGCGAACCCATCACGCCCATTATCGAAACGCCGGTGCCCCAACAGCCGCTGCAGAAAACCTGGCCTACGCAGCCCATTCCTGTCGGCGATGCCTTGGCCCCGCAATGTCCAAGCAAATCAGACGCCTCGCGCGTGCCGCCGAATTATCAGTTCGGCTGCCTCTTCACGCCGCATCTGGATTTTCCGATGGTGCAATCGCCGGGCACAGCCGGGGGCATGGACTGGAACGCGCTCTCCTACA
>CAZEFQ010000126.1:0-31214 GCA_964511505.1 uncultured Rhizobium sp. | reverse complement strand
CGCCGAGGCGGCCGTCCAGGATGCGAAAAATCCCAAGCGCGCCCTTCTCCGCAAAGTCGAGGCGGATCTCGCGCTCGACAGGCAAGGCTGGCTCAACGCGGATGCCGCGGCGGGAGTGGTGGATATGCAGGCGGGCACGCTCGAGCTCAGCGGCGGCATCAACGCTTTTTCGGACGAAGGCTATGAGCTTCACACCGCCAGCGCGTCCGTGGACCTCAACAAAGGCCTTGTGCATGGGCATGAGGAAGTGACGGGGCAGGGGCCTCTGGGTTCGCTGCGTGCCGACCAGTTCCAGTTCGACCGCAACAGACGGATTCTTTTTCTCGATGGCCATGTCCATATGACGCTTGTGAGGGCCAGATCATGAAACATGTCCTATTTCTTTTGCTTCTACTTTGCGGTTCTGCCCAGGCTGCCGACGCGCCAAAAAGCAATGGCCTGTTGGCTAATCGCAACTCAAACCAACCAATCGATGTCCATGCCGACAAGTTCTCCGCTGACCTCAACGCCAAGACATTCACCTATAGCGGGAATGTGATCGTCACTCAGGGTGATATCCGCATGCACGCTGCCGACATCAAGGTGAACACCGCAGACGGCAAAGCCCCGACCACAATCGTTGCCACAGGCGGGGTGGTGGTGGATTCCCCAGGCTCGGGTACCGCTACCGGTGACGCCGGCACTTATGACGTGCCCAATCATTTGATCACGCTCACCGGCCGCAAGGTGGTCCTGGTGCATAACAAAGACGTCTCCAGCGGCACGAAGCTCACCGTCAATCTCGCCACCAATGTGGCCACCTTTGTGAGTGACAAGGCCCAGGGCGGAAATGGCCGGGTTCAAGGCACGTTTACGCCCGGCGGCGGCAATTAGGGGTTCCTTAAGTACGAACAGGCATGATTTTCGCATGAGTTTTGATGTCAGTCCCGAGGGTGGCCAGAACAGTCTGGAAAACAACGCGGAAAGCCCAATGCGGCCCCGCGTGGTCGAAGGCGGCCGCGGCCTTGTCGTCACCCGCATCGGCAAGAGTTTCAAGCAGCGCCCCGTGGTCCGCTCGGTCAGCCTGCAGGTGAAGCGCGGCGAGGTGATCGGGCTCCTGGGACCCAATGGCGCGGGCAAGACCACCTGCTTTTATATCATCTCCGGCCTGATCCATGCTGACAGCGGCAGCATTGAGGTGGACGGCCATGACGTCACCAGCCTTCCCATGTACCGCCGCGCCCGCATGGGCATCGGTTATCTGCCGCAGGAAGCCTCGATCTTCCGCGGCCTGACCGCCGAACAGAATATCCGCGCCACCGCCGAACTGATCGAGCCTGATCCCATGCGGCTGGAGGCGGTGGTCGAGGCCCTGCTCGCCGAGTTCGGCATCACCCATATCCGCAACACGCCGGCCATCGCGCTCTCGGGCGGCGAACGGCGCCGGGTGGAAATCGCCCGCGCGCTCGCCACCCATCCTTCCTATATCCTGCTCGACGAGCCGCTCGCGGGCATCGATCCCATCGCGGTGGGCGAAATCCGCGACCTGGTCCGGCACCTGAAGGACCGGGGCATCGGCGTCCTCATCACCGACCACAATGTGCGCGATGCGCTCGAGATCATCGACCGCGCCTATATCCTGCATGACGGCCGCGTGCTCAAGGAAGGCACGCCGTCGGAAATCGTCAGCGACCGCGATGTGCGCCGCGTCTATCTGGGCGAGAAATTCTCGCTGTAGGTGACATGATGGCGGGCGTCGGGCAGAGACTGGAAATCAGGCAGGGCCAGTCCCTGGTGATGACGCCGCAATTGCAGCAGGCGATCAAGCTCCTGCAATTGTCCAATATCGAACTCAGCGAATATTGCGAAGCCGAGCTGGAGAAGAATCCGCTGCTGGAACGCGACGACAGCGCCCCGCGCGAGGTCGAGCGCGAAACGGTCGAGCGCGAAGGGGCGGCCGAGCGCGCCGATGACTCGCTTGCCAAGGAGGATTTCTCCAAAGTCTCCGATCTGGACCAGGCCGCGCACGACAATATGTATGATGGCGAGGCGGCAGCGCCGCCGCCGGCGTCCGGGCAGGCAAGCCTGACGGACTGGACCAGGGTGGGCCCGGGCGGCAGCTTCGATGGCGACGACGAAGGCTTCGAATCCGCGTTGGCCGGCGAGACCACGCTCAAGGCCCATTTGGAAGCCCAGGTCCTGATCGCGGCCCTGACCGATGAAGACCGGCTGATCTGCCTGGCCCTGATCGACGCGATCGACGAGACCGGTTATCTGCGCGCCGACCTCAACGAACTCGCCCATCGCCTGGGCACCGATATCGAGGATGTCGAGGCGGTGCTTGGCGTGCTGCAGGGCTTCGATCCGGTGGGGGTGGCTGCGCGCGACCTGGCGGAATGCCTCTCGCTGCAGCTCAAGGCGCGCGACCGGCTCGATCCCGCCATGCGCGCGCTTTTGACCAGGCTCGATCTTCTCGCCCGCCGCGACATGGGCCAATTGATCCAGCTTTGCGGCGTCGATGCCGAGGACATCGCCGACATGATCGCGGAGATCCGCAACCTCAACCCCAAGCCCGGACTGGCTTTCGGCAGCGAGCCGGTCACGCCTGTGGTCCCCGATGTCTTTGTGCGCGTGGGACCGGACGGCGCCTGGCTGGTGGAGCTCAATACCGACACGCTGCCGCGTCTCCTGGTCAACAATCAGTATTATGCCAAGGTCAACCGCAATGCGCGGGACAAGGATTCGCGCAACTACCTTACCGACTGCCTCAACAACGCCAACTGGCTGGTGAAAAGCCTGGACCAGCGCGCGCGTACCATCCTTAAGGTTTCCGCGGAAATCGTGCGCCAGCAGGATGCCTTCCTCACCCATGGCGTGCGCCATCTGCGTCCGCTCAATCTGCGCACCGTCGCCGACGCCATCCAGATGCATGAATCGACGGTGAGCCGCGTCACCTCCAACAAATATGTCGCCACGCCGCGCGGCCTTTTCGAGCTCAAATATTTCTTCACCGCCTCGATCCAGTCGGTGAACGGTGCCGAAACGCACAGCGCCGAGGCGGTGCGCGACCGCATCCGGGAAATGATCGAAAAAGAGGAGGCGTTGGAGATTTTGTCCGACGACCGTATCGTCTCCCTGCTCACGGCTGACGGGGTGAATATCGCGCGCCGCACCGTGGCGAAGTACCGGGAGTCCATGCGGATTCCTTCCTCGGTGGAACGCCGCCGCCTCAAGGCCGGCGCGGAAGCGGCCTACCGCTAAGCGCAAAAAGTCAAGTTTACCTACGTAGCCGCAATCCGTTGACATTCGGGAAGGGCGGGCCTATTCAACCGCCCGCTTTTGGGGCCACCTTTGGCGCGCATGGCTGGGAACCTGGCAAACACGCATGTGTTTTCGCCCATACTCAATGGACATCTGGAATGAACATTTCCGATCTGCTCGCCCCCGATGCTGTTATTCCGGCGCTGAAAGCCCAGACCAAGAAACAATTGTTACAGGAACTGGCGGCGCGCGCCGCCTCGCTCACCAAGCTGCCGGAAAAGCGCATTTTCGAGACGCTGATCGAGCGTGAGCGGCTCGGCACCACCGGCGTCGGCGCCGGCATCGCCATCCCGCACGGCCGCATGGCGGGCGTCACCCGGATCATCGGGGTTTTCGCACGGCTCGAGGGCGGCTTGGACTACGAAGCGGTGGACGGCCAGCCGGTGGATCTGGTGTTCATGCTGCTGGCGCCGGAGAATGCCGGCGCCGATCATTTGAAGGCCCTGGCGCGGGTTTCCCGCCTGCTGCGCAACCAGGGCCTTTGCGAAAAGCTGCGTGCCGCGTCCACCACGGAAGCGATCTACGCCCTCTTGACCGAACGCGGGTCGTCCTCCCAAGCCGCATAGCGCGGCTGCTGTCGTCGTTACTTCTTCTTTGTCGCCGCCTTGGCTGGTGCCTTTGCGGACGGCTTTCTCGCCGGCCGCTCCGGCTCCGGCGCCGTTCCCGGCACGATGCTGACCTTGGTGATGAGAATGGGCATGGTCGGCGCCTGGCCCGGCATCGGACCGTCGGCGCCGGTGGTGACATTGTTGATGGCGTCCACCACATCCATGCCGCTGATCACCTTGCCGAACACGACATAGCCGGTGGTGTTGGGCGGCATGTCCTTGGCGGCATCGAGCGGTGATTCGTCGCCGACATTGACGAAGAAATCGGCGCCGCCGCTGTCAGGCTCATCGGCCCGCGCCAGGCCGACGGTACCGCGCACATTGCTGAGCCCGTTGGAGGATTCCAGCGGCAGCTTGCCGGGGAGCGGCTGCCGTCCCTGCCCCTTGGCGTCGAAGCTGCCCATCTGGATCAGGGCGCCCTTCACCACCCGGTAGACCACGGTGCCGTCATAATGCTTGGCGCGGACATAGCGCAGGATCTGGGCCACGGTTTTGGGGGCGCGCGTCGAATCGAGTTGCAGGGTGAAATTACCCATAGAAGTCGCGATCGTGATCTGCGGTCCCGTCATCTCGGGAATCGAAGGATCGATGGCGTGGGGATCGGCCGGCGGCGCATTGGCGGTGTCCGCCGGTGCCTGGTTCGGAGCCGGGGCAGCCTGGTTGTCGGAGGGGGCCGCTGGCGCCGCCGCGCCGGCATCGGCGGGAGCAGGAGCCTGGTCCTGCGCAAAGCCCGGGCCGCCGGCAAAGAGCAGAACGGCAAATCCGAACAGCATGGCGCGCATGGTGAAATCCTCCCTTCCGCACTCTAGCGAGGAAACAAAAAAGCCGGAAGCTTTTTGCTCCGGCTTTTTCCATCTCTTCTCGCCACTCCGAGCTTGTCCAGGAGTGGCGAGGAAGGTTTTCATGCTTACGACAAGCTCAGCAGGAGAATTCCCTCATCAGTGCCGCTGCCTTTGTCTGATGGTCAGCGTGCATCAGTGCACGCTGACGGGCGTCAACTCATTCTCCACCGCCGCGCCATAAGCGCTGGCATAGGCGTCGGTGAAGCCCAGGACGCTGCCGTCCTCGGCATGCAGCACATAGAGCTTCATGCCGCGCGGCAGCTCGATATTGGCGGGAATGAGGCCGAGACGGTGCGCCTCTTCGCTGCCTGTGGGCTTGATATAGGCGATGCGGCCCGCCAGCGGCGCGCGATTGGCTTCGAAATTATCCGTCATGACTTGCCTCCATTGATCTCTATGACCCGCACACTTTGTTGGATTTGCGGACGCATCAAATCGATTCTCAGCAATCCATTTTCCAACGCCGCAGATTTGACTTCGATGCCGTCCGCCAGCACGAAAGCCCGTAAAAATTGTCGCGCCGCAATACCTCTGTGAAGGAACGATTTGCCGTCCGGCTCCTGCTGGCGGCCCCGGATAACCAGCTGGTTATCCTCGATGGTCACGGCAAGCTCATCTTTTGCGAATCCGGCGACAGCCAGCGTGATGGCAATGCCATCCTCTCCCACCGTCTCGATATTGTAGGGAGGATAACCCTCGCCCGCATGTTTGGCGGTGCGCTCGAGCAGTTTTTCCAGGTTTTCAAAGCCCAATAGAAAGGGGCTGTTGAAGAAGCGGGTCATGTCCGGCCCTCCTTTCGAGCGGCCTTGGTTGCCGGCCCGGCCCCTCCTGGGCACCAAGCCTGTTAAACAAATGGTGACCTTTCCCGGGGGTTCAAGACCCCAGCTGGGGAACATGCAACTACCGATTGCATGTTCCCTTGGGGCGGGAAGGCAGGCAGAAAGTCGTCCGTGCGGGTGATCTTGGACGCAATGGACGGCCGGCGCTGCTTTGCGAGAGCCGAGGCGGTGGTGCGGGCCGATTCCGTCACCGAAGTGCCGGAGGCGCTGGCACGGCTGGAAGGCGCCCGGGCCCGCGGGAAATGGCTGGCCGGCTTCTTCGCCTATGAACTCGGCTATGCCCTGGAGCCGCGCCTTGCCCCTCTGATGCCGCCGCCCTTGCCGCCGTCCGTGTCGCCCCTCCTGCTTTTCGGCGTCTATGGCGGACCCTCGGCGGACGCCCCGCGTCCCGGCGGCCGGGCCTATGCGGGACCGCCACGGCCGGAATGGGATGAACGCGCCTATGGAGAGCGCTTTCGGGCGGTGAAGCAAGCCATCGCCGCGGGCGATATTTACCAGGCCAATCTCAGTTTCCGTGCACGTTTCCCTTTTTTGGGCGATCCGCTTTTTCTCTATGAAAGCCTGCGCGCCTCCGCCCGCGCGCCCCATTGCGCCTTTCTCGATGACGGCAGCACGCAGATTTTGAGCCTGTCGCCCGAGCTTTTTTTCGAGATCGCGGATGGCGCCATTCGCGCCCGTCCCATGAAAGGCACCGCGCCGAGGATAGGAGGCGATGATGCCGCCGAACGCGCCCGGCTTGCCGCTTCAGCCAAGGACCGCGCGGAGAATCTGATGATCGTGGATTTGATCCGCAACGATCTCGGCCGCATCGCCGAGACCGGCAGCGTCGCGGTCGAGCGGCTGTTCGAGGTCGAGACCTATCCTTCGCTTCACACCATGGTCTCCACGGTCGGGGCGAAATTGAGGCCTGAGGCGGACATCTCCGCCATTGTCAAAGCGCTGTTTCCCTGCGGTTCGGTCACCGGCGCGCCCAAAATCCGCGCCATGGAGATCCTGCGCGACCTGGAATCTTCCCCGCGTGGCGCCTATTGCGGCGCGATCGGCTTTTTTGCCCCCTCCGCCCTTCGCATCGCAAGCGCTGCTACGGCGGTCGGTTCGCTTGGCCGCGAACCTCCACCCACCGCCGGCGCTGCGCGCGCGGGGGAGGCGGGCCTGGGCAACGTTGAAGCATGTTTCAATGTCGCAATTCGAACACTTACCCTTGCTGATGGCATCGGCACGCTCGGGATCGGCGGCGGGGTGGTACAGGATTCGATCGAAGCATCGGAATATGCCGAATGCCTGCTCAAGGCACGGTTCTTCGAATCCACCCGCCGTCCCCTTCAGTTGATCGAAACCCTGAAATGGGAGGGCGACTTCATCCGCCTGGACCGGCATCTGGCCCGCATGGCGGGATCGGCTTCCCTCCTTGGCTTCGCCTTCGATGCAACGGCGGCCCGCCGCGCTCTTATAGATGCGGTCAAGGAGGGGGGTGGTCCGCTCCGTGTGCGTCTGAGTTTGGATGAATCCGGGTCGCACCGGGCCGAGGCCGCGCCGCTGGCGCCCAATCCGGCTTTCTGGACTTACGCGCTTTCTGCTCTCGCCACTCAATCCGGCGATCTGCTGCTGCGCCACAAGACCAGTTGGCGCGAGCTTTATGAAAGCGAAGCCGCGCGTGCCGGAGCGGACGAGGTCCTCTTCTGCAATGAGCGCGGCGAGCTCACCGAAGGCGCGCGCAGCAATATTTTCGTGAGGCGCGGCGGCAAGCTTCTCACCCCGGCTTTATCGTCCGGTCTGCTGCCCGGCATCCTGCGCGCCGAGTTGACCGAGAGCGGCCAATGCGAGGAGGCGCTTCTCAGCCCGGCGGACCTGGAGGGCGAAGTTTTCTTCGGGAATTCGCTGCGAGGCTTGATTCCCGCCAGGCGGACGTAATTGGCATCTTCGCTTCGTTCGCCGAGAAAACTAAGCCGCGCCTCGCCCAAGCCCCCGAAAAATGCTTCAGGCGAATTGAACGGCCAGCGCCGCATAAAGGGCCACGGTCTCCGGCACCAGCCAGCCATCCGCTTCCGTCATGCGGCCGGCGGCGGCATCGGCGCGCGAGCGCTCCGCCAGCTTGAATCCGGGCTGCCGCAACCGGGCCGCCAGCTTTTCAGGAGCAGAGCCTTCGATCCGCACCAGCTTGCCCAGTGCGGCGGAAGGCTTACGGTCCACGATCTGGTACAAGAGATCGTCGTAGGGTGTGGGCGGATACCAGTGTCCGGAAAAACGATAGCCAAGCCCGCCGGCGCCGATAAGCGCCAGGATGCCCGCACCGAAACCGAAGCCGCGCCGCGACAACCTCATGCCATCACCTTTTTCAGATGGTCGCCCAGCCTGAGCGTCAAGGCGACAAGATTGAGGGTGGGATTGGAGGCGCCGTAGGTGGGGAAGACCGAACTGCCCGCCACATACAAATTGCCGACGCCATGCACCTTTCCCTCCGCATCCACCACGCCTTTTTTGGGATCGTCGCTCATCCGCGTGGTGCCCAGATGATGATTGCCCCAGTCCAGCGCCTTGAGCCATTCCTCGCGCCGGCTGTAGTTCAGCCGGATCATGCCGGTCCGCGCCGCCAGCAATTGCCGTCCCAATTCCCGCAAGGTGCGGCGATAATGCTCAAAATCACTGTCGGCGATGCGCATGGTGAGGCTGAGGCGCGGCATGTCCAGCGCGTCCCGCTCGCCGGAAAGCGTCAAGCGGCGCTCCGGATCGGGCGCCAGTTCCATCCCGCAGCCCAGCGAATAGGCCTTGGCGCCCGACGCATCCACGCCCAGGGCCTGGGCCGTCGCCACCACCGCCGCCGTGCCTGCCGCATCCAGCGCCACCGGATTTTCCACCGTGGTGAGAGAGCCCAACAGGTTCGCCTCGCGGGCGAAGTCCGCTTTCGGCGCAAAGGCGGCGCGGAGCACCGGTCCATTGGGGAGGGCGAGATAATTTCCATAATAGGCGGGCAGGGGGCCGGCGAACATCACCAGGATCGCGGTATCGCGCGGGATGGGATTGTCGGCAAAGAAGCGTCCCACCAGATCGTTCTGGTTGCCGATCCCGGCATTGACCACATCGTTGGAGGCCAGCAGAAGCCTCGCATTCTCCATTCCGCCCGACGCCAGCACCACATATTTCGGCCTGACGGTGATGCGCTTGTCGGCGGTGCCTGCCGGGGTGAGGGTGGCGATATCCAGATGATCCACCCTCTTTCCGTCATGTGCGAGCCGGATGCCTGTGACATTGGCCTGGAGCAGGGCGGTGACACCTTGCGCGCGCCTGATGTCGTCCTGGTAACGCTGGCCGAAATGGGTGGGGAGCACATCGCCCCTGGTCCGGGAGAATTGAAACCAGCTGGTATAGACGCCGCCTCCGCCCAGGGAGACCACCGGGCCGTCATCGGTCACCATGCTGTCGGCGGCGTCATAGATCCAGGGCCCCGCCTCCACCAGCGCCTGGGCCCGCGGGTAGTAAGGTGCGAGCTCGCTTTTCCCGAACGGCCAGCCTGAATGCGGCAGCCAGTCGCGCGCCTCGAAATCGACCGCATCCAGCGGCCGGCACCAGCCGCCCCAATGATTGGTGCTGCCGCCCAGGAAGCGCAGCCGCCCGCCGTCAAGCGCGGTATAGGCAATTCCGGTCTGGCCGCCGGCATAAAGCGACTGGGCCTTGGCGTCGAACGCCAGGCCGCCGGATTCCAGCAACAGGATGTCATGGCCGCTGCCCGCCAGTGCCAGCGCCAGCGAAATGCCGGCCGGTCCGCCGCCAATGATCGCCAGCTCCGGATGGAGCACGGTTCCGGCGGGCAGGGCGCGGGCATCCAGGATAGCGGCCATGCCGGCAGTCTAGAGGGCGACCCGGAAAAGTGGGAAGCGGTTTTCCGCGCGGCAATTCAATAATTGGAGCAGGACGCGCTTCCAGGAAAGCGATCTTGTCGGGGCGATCCGGGAAGAACGCGACAACGCAACCAGGCGCAACATGCTTATCGCGATTGGATCAGCCGCAGTTCCGCGGGATTGAGGGCGGGCGGCACGCCGAGGCGGCTGTAGAGCCGGTCGATCATGGCGTTGCGGGCCACCAGTTCGCGCCGCCAATATTCGTCCGCGGCAGAAGGCTCGTCCGCTTCCGCCGTGCCCTGCCAGCCGGAAACGTCATAGTCATAGAGGGCGAAATCCTCCCGGTAGGCATCCGCCACAATCGCCGCCGAGCGGGCGTCGTAATGGCAGCGCCAGTCGCGGGAAAAATTGGGCGAACGGTTATAGCTCCAGTCCGCCGCCGGCGCCGGAATGCCCAGATGGCTGGCGAAATGCTTCATCGCGGCATCGGCCTCTTCCAGGCGGAAGATATGACTGTAAGGAATGAGGCGCGGCATGATCAGTTCGGCCTGGGATTGCAAGTGGTAATCGCCGCGCCTGAGGCTGGGGTCCGCCACCACCTCCTCCGCGAAAACCCCGAAAGCGCGTCTGACGCCGCCATGCCGGGCAGGATCGCCGTAACGGGCTTCCAGGTGACGATAACCCGGTTCGCCCAGCCGGATCTTGTTCTCAAAAAAAGAGACCACCCGGCTGAACGGATTGCGTACCACGGCGAAGATGAACCAGCCGGCCTCTCCGTTTAAAACCGCCGTGCGCGAAGGCGTATCCGCGTTGATCAGATTGGCGACCGCCAGATGCCGGCGCTGATGCACCAGCATCTCGGTCCTGGTCTCGCGTTGATAGGGCAGGGCGTCGTCGCGAACCGCGACACCTTCCACGACCGCGATGAAATGCTTGAATGCAGTGCAGGCGGCCTTGGGTGTTTCCATGTAAAAATACCGGCGGGCGGGGGAGACGAATGAGCCGTAAGCCAGCCGGTCGATCGCGTTTTGCGGATCATAGCCGGCGCCGCCCGCCTTGAGGCCCAGTTCGCTTAGAATGGCATGAATGGAATTCTGGATTCCCACGGCCGGTCCCGCACCATGACGGCGGCAAGCTAGTTTGCAAATGTCGTGAGAATTGTCGGCTTATCTCTCAATTTGGTGTCAGGCCCCGCCGGACATCATGTGATTGCCGCCAGCATCCGTCGCCAACATGCGGGCCCCCGGTCTTGCCGAAAACCGGATAGGGCGGCAACGAGAGTCTCTCCCGCGGATTTATTCCGTATACGGATTGAATGCCGGCTTTACCATATTCTTTGGATCGAATTCCGATCCCTCGGAAATCCACGCCGGGTCCAAGCCGATGATGTTTCAGAAAAAATTTTCGGGCTTGCACCCGAATTGACGACCTGCAATCTTTTTGCGGGGTGAACCTTGGAAAAACCGGGGTGCGCGCGCCGGCGCGCGATTGGGGTTTTGTGATGGATATAGGGGTTGACGGCTCCGGGAATGCAGCGCTGTTCGAGGGAAAGGCGCGCCCCGATGTTGCCAATGGCGGCCACAGCGAAGAGACCCGGGAGAGCAGCAATGATATTGCCAACGCGCTGAGCTGGGCGGAGGTGCTGTGGATTCTCAAGATGAGGCCGGTCAAAGGCACCATCGCCCCCTTGCGTCCCGCACACGGTGTCGACAACAAGCTGCTGCCGTTTTTTTTGATTGCGTCGCTGCCCCAGACCTCGAACGACTATCTCGCCCTGGCGGGCATGATGGATGCACGGCAACCGCTGTTCACGGTTTACCTGCCGTCGGAAAGGCGGACGCCTGAGAACGGATCCTCGGTCGACAGGCTGGCCGATTATTACGCCCAATCCATCGCCGAATTCCGGCCGTCAGGCCCGCTCGCGGTCGGCGGCTGGTCGGCAGGCGGACCGATTGCAGAAGCAGTCGCCCGGCGCTTGCAACATTCCGGCCGGGAAGTCCGCCTTCTCGTGATCATTGACGGCGAAATTCCCTCGGTTCCCGTCCCGCCGCTCAGCCTGTTCCAGGTCATGCGGATCAACTATTACCGGTTTTTCAACCTGCTGCTCGATTTCCTCGAATTGGCGACGGCGGTGATACGCAGTTTGCGCGCCGGCGCGTCTTTCGCGAGCGCCTTGCGGGCGGCCCTGAAAAATTCCCGCCTTCCCGTCAAATGGAAAAAGCTCAGGGCGCTTTTCAAGGCCAGGACCGACAACGCGGCAGATCCCGATTTTCATCCCGCAGAGATCGCCAGCGACCTTGCCCGCTTCCCCCCCGAACACCGCGCCTTCGCCAAAGCGCTTCACGACGCGGTGGGCAGGCATGTCCCGGAAAAAGGCTATACCGGTGATGTGCTGATCTTCGAATCCACCAAGGAGCCCGGCCGCACCACGGAGCGCGTGGTGGAAAAATGGACAAGCATTTTCCGCAACGCGAGAGCGATCAGCGTCGAAGGCTCGCATCTGTCCATTGTCAAGAATTCGCATGGTTTGCCGCTGGCGCGCGAATTGTGCCGGCATCTCCGCTCCGCTTCTGACCGGGGTGAAAAAGCCTGACCCGCCGGCTTTGCCGCGGGTTGAAAGCGGCCGCCGGGCCGCGCCATAGTGCCGCCGGGGCAAACACGGCAAGCATGGCACGGTTGGGATGTTGCGCATAACGGCCTGGCTTTGGACGGTGTTCGCCGCTTGTGCCGCCGTCTTTGTGCTTTCCCGCCCCGGCCAGGCGCTTGCCGGCATACTTCTTATTCTCTCGGCGCTCGCGGCCTGTCCCCTGTCCCGGTCTTTCCTGGAGAGACAGGCGCGCGTGAAGCTGGGCGCCGGGCCCAGGCTGGGGCTGGCTTTCATTTTCCTTGGTCTGGCCGGCATCGGCATCGCGCAAAACATGCCGGTCCTTTCCGGATGGCCGCAGCACGCACCGGCATCTCGGCCCATCGTCCCGAAAACCCTGGTGGAGGAAAGCGGCGATTTCGGCAACAAGAGAAGCGAGCCCTTCACGCCCCAGGGCGCGGACTGGACGCTGGAATGGTCATTCGATTGCGCCAGCCTGGGCGACAGCGGCAATTTCAATGTCAAGGTCGTGCGTGCCGGCGGCGATGTCCTTGCCAGCGTGGAAAAAATCGGCGACCGTGATTCCGGCACGGAGCATTACCGGCAGGCCGGAAGCTTTTATCTTCAGGTGGTTTCGGAATGCCGCTGGCAGGTGCGGGCGGCCGGCTAGGGCGCGATCCGCAAAAGGCCGGGATCGCGCGACAATTCAACAAGCCAGGCCGAGCCCGACACAAATCTGTTGCGTCCATGGTTAATCGCAGCGGAGCAATAGCCGCCTTTTCTCCCGTTTGCCGCCCAAATCCCGACACGAACCCGGTAAACGCTCCTTCTTGTCAAAAAAGCAGGGATGGAAGAAACTTCGAAGGGGTGTGGGCGTGCGCCCCCCGGGATCGAGCTGTCAACAGGCCTTTGTGCAGGTGGAGGAGCAGCATGCGGCAACGTCATGTTTGGTTCGGTGCGGCTTTGGTGCTGGCGGCGAGCGCCGTTCCGGCTCTGGCCACGCCCCAGTTCAAGATTTTGGCGACGGTTCCCGCGGGCTGCCCCGCGGTGGGGGCGGTCCATGGCGGCGTCATTTACGGCACCCAAAACTCTTGCGGCTCCAGTTCCGGGTACATCTTCGCCTTCAATATTGTCACGCGGCAATTTTCGGATATCCACGATTTCAACGTGTCGCTGGAAGGCTCGCGCCCGAACCCCGGCCTTGCGGTGGACGCGTCGGGAAATCTTTTCGGCACCGCCGCGATCGGCGGTAACACCAATAATGGCACCATCTTCAAGCTCGACACCAATCATGTGCTGACCGTCCTGCATAATTTCGGGAGCGGCAGTGACAGCGCCCAGCCGCGGCAGGGCCTGGTCCGTATCGCCTCCAACGGCACGCTGATCGGCGCCGGACGGATTGCCGCGATCAACAATGATGGAAATATCTTCCAGTTGAAGGCTGACGGCACTTATGCCGCGTTTCATAATTTTCTCAACGCGCCGGACGAGGGGCACTGCCCCTATGGCGGGGTCACGCGCGATTCCCATGGCAACGTTTACGGCACCACTTGGGGAGGCGGCAGCGGCGGCAATCCTCTAGGCTCGGTTTTCAAGATTTCTCCTCAGGGCGTGTTCACGACGCTCTATGCCTTCAAGAACCAGACCGATGGCGAATTTCCTGACATGCCACCGACCGTCGATAAGGCGGGAAATGTCTATGGCGTCAGTCGTACCCAGAACGGCGGCGGCTATGCCGGCGCGATCTGGAAGATCGACACCCAGGGTAACTTCAGTCTGTTGCATGTCCTCAACGGCACTGCGAACGGCAGCACAGACGATGGCTATTTACCCAATTCACCTCTCGTGCTGGGTGCCGACGGCAATCTTTACGGCACGACTTTGCAGGGAGGCATAGGTTTTGGAGGAGTTCTCTTTCAGATCACCCCATCCGGCACCTATACCGTGATCCACAGATTCACTGGCGGGGCCGACGGCTCCGTCCCATCCGGATCCCTGGTGGTGAGCGGAAAAAAAATCTTCGGCAGCACCTATAGCACGATCTTTCAGTATCACCTTTAGCCCGGTTTCCTGGACGACGATTCCGGCGAGCATAGGTACAAATCCCTATATGCCCGCCCGCCCGGGTTTAACCGTCCATACAGCACTCCCGCGCATCATGGCGTCATCAGGCGTCACGCGTTCTGGTGAAAAGGAAATGGTGGGCAATGGCCTGGTTGCCCGCATGGCAGGAAGACCATCCGGCCATGGCGGAAGCTTGCCGGGTTCAACCCCGCTCCCGGCAGGCTTCCGCCATTCCGTGTTTCATCGCCGGTCAATGACCTTGGCCGCCCGGCGTCTGCCGGATGCCCTCCGCCGCAAGCACAACCCGGACAAGATCCGACAGGCTGGACGCGTTCATCTTATCCATGATGCGCGCGCGATGGATTTCGACGGTGCGCGGCGAAATGCCAAGTTCGTAAGCCACCACCTTGTTCGAGCGCCCCATCACCAGCTTGTCGAGGACGCCCCGTTCCCGCGGCGTCAACAAGGAGAGAATGCCGGCCGCGGCCTGCGCTTCGGCGGCGCGGCTGCGGTTTCTGACCCCCACTTCCATGGCGCGCTTGATGCTGCCGATCAGTTGCATGTCGTCGAAGGGCTTTTCCAGGAAGTCGATCGCGCCTGCCTTCATGGCGCGCACCGCCAGCGGCACGTCGCCATGCCCGGTGATGAAGATGACCGGCAGCCCCAGATGGCGGCGGGAGATTTCCTCCTGCAATTCCAGGCCGTTCATGTCGGGCATGCGGATGTCGGAAACCAGGCAGCCCAATTTGGGCTCCATGTCCGCCAGGAATTGCGCCGCCAGTGCGAAGGGTTTTACTTTGAAACCGGCTGTTTCCAGCAATAACCGGATAGAATCGCGGATACCCGCGTCATCGTCCACGACAAATACCTGATGCTCCTCTACCACGCGGCTAACCCGGTATATTTGACGCGCAACGCAAACTATCCGTGGCGGCGGAACGAGCCTCCCAATTCCCAACGGGAAAAAGTACGCTGCCGGCGCGACGAAAGCCAGTTATTTTCCGTGCACGGATCGACAAGTCTCCTGCACGGTATTGTGGATGTTAACGCTCTCGGACAACGCTTCCGATGTTTGCGGCGCTGCATTCCGCGCGCGGCACGTGGCCGACCCGGCTCACCGGGCGAAAATATAGCCTTTTATGGTTAGCACCACGCCGGCAGAACGGAAGGCAAAGTTCCATGGACCAGGCTCTGGTCCCGCAAGTGCCGTTTCACCCTTGGCTCCCTGCCGCCATGCTTTGCAGAGCGCGCATATCGCGCAATATGATTTGATGCGAGGCGGGAATAAAAATTACGCCTTTTCCGCGAAGGCCGGTTATGGTGCGACTTATGGTTTCGATGGTCAGCCCGAGATGGTCGGCGATGTCCTGCCGGCTCATCGGAAGGTTCAGACGGTCTCCCCCGGAGAGATGCGTCTTTTCGGCCAGGCGCAAAAGGAACGAGGCCACACGCTCCCCGGCTTTCTGATGGCCGAGCACGAACATGTGCCGTTGGGCGTGCGCCAGGTCGTCCGACAGGCGGCGCAGGTGCGCGGCGCGCACCAGCGTGTCTTCCGCGGCGAGGCGCTCGAAAGCCGCGCGCTCATAAACCATCACCGTGACATCTTCCACCGCTTCCGCCGAAACCAGGTGATGGCGATTTTCGCCGAAGCCCGTCAGCTCGCCAGCGGCAAGGAAGGCCAGGATTGAACGGCGGCCGTCTCGGGCATGACGGCAAAGGCGGACGGTCCCATCAAGGATGTGATAAATCTTTTCCGCTGTTTCGCCTTCCCGGAACAGAGCCTCGCCCGGCCGGAATGTCTCACGCAGGCCCGGAAGCTCCGCCAGGTGATCGCCCAAGCTGCAAGGCGGATTTGCGGCGGCCGCCAGGAGCGGTGCAAGGGAAGGCGCCGCCGGTCCGGCCGGCGCGATCGTCAGTGAAAACCCCATTTTCCATCCGATATGGCGGTCGCTCCGCCGCTCGGTTATCGATGCGGCAAAGGCGTTCGAATCGCCAGTCGGGATATTCCCGTAAGGGGAAAACCCCCATCGGCGGGTCCGTAATTATGCCTAGGGAGCGCGAAGCCTCGCCGCCGAAGATCGTTCAGGAAAAAAGCCGGTTCAACCATTCCGCAAGCAGCTCCGCCGCCAGCGGCTTTCCCAATACCGCGGTGACGCCGATCTCGGAAGCGCGCCGCATTATCTGACCGCTGGCGGCCGAGACGATGATGGCCGGCGTATTGATGCCGCGCGCGCGCAAAACCGCGATCAGGTCGACACCGGAACAGCCGGGCAGATGCACATCGGTCACGATACAATCGGCTTCCCGCCCATCGGTTGCGGCCAGGAACGCCTCGGCATCGGGGAACGCCTTGACCGCGTATCCCTCCGCTTCCAGGAAAATGCGCGTCGAAGCGCGGACCTCTTCATCATCCTCGATGATGAGGATCAAACGGCCGGACTTGTTCACTTGGTCTCCGCTTCCTATCGCGGGACCACGCTAGTTTTTCCCGAGGCGGCGCCGATATACGTAAAACCGCATAGGGACACGCTCCCGCCGCAATGGATCGAGAGGAATCAAGGACTTCCAAATTTAAAGCATTCCCAAAAGCTGGGGACAAGGTTAATAGCAGGTATCGCGGCATGGACGGGATAAGTTGGGCGGTTTGGCTCGTTAGATCATCGCCGTATTGCGTGCACCTCGTATGGAGAAAAACCTGGATTCCACCGATCAATCCGAGGCCGACAGCCTTTTGGCGCAGATCGTGCGCTCGTCGGAAGACGCAATCATCAGCAAAACGCTGGAGGGCGTCATCACCAGCTGGAACAGGGGCGCGGAAAGAATTTTCGGCTATTCGGCCGCCGAAGCGGTCGGCCGGAATATTTCCATCATTTTTCCGCCTGACCGGCTCCCGGAAGAGGAAGAGATATTGCGGCAGCTGAAGGCGGGCCGGGAAATCGAGCCTTATGAGACGATCCGCCGCCACAAGGATGGATACGAAGTCGAGATTTCGCTTTCCATTGCGCCCATTCGCGACAGCGCCGGCAATATCGTGGGAGCCTCCAAGATTGCGCGCGATATCCGTGGGCGCAAAACGGCGGAAGAGCGCACCGCGGCCTTGCAGAGCGAGCTGGCCCATGTCGGGCGGCTCAGTGCGATGGGGCAGATGAGCGCCGCCATCGCGCACGAGCTCAATCAGCCCCTTGCCGCGATCTCCAATTACGTCAAGGCGGCCCAGCGCCTGCTTGAATCAGACTACCCGTCTCCACAGCAGTTGACGACCGCGCGTGAGGCGGTGGAAAAGGCATCGGTCCAGACCGTGCGCGCCGGCACCATCATCCGCTATCTGCGCGAGTTCGTGGAAAAACGCGAGAGCGAGAAGCGCGCCGAGGATCTCAACCAGGTGATCCGGGAGGCGGTGACCCTCGGCACGGTCGGCGCGCATCATGGCGATATGGGAGTGAAACTGCAGCTCGCCACTGGCATACCTCCCGTCATCCTGGACCGCGTGCAGATTCAGCAGGTCCTGGTGAACCTGATCCGCAACGCCATGGAGGCGATGGCGGAGAGCCGGCAGCGCGAGCTTTTCATTTCCTCCCTCCGCCGGGATAACGGTTTTGTCTCCATCACCGTGCGGGACACCGGCCCTGGTTTCGCCCCCGAAGTGAAAGGCAAGCTGTTTCAGCCTTTCGTCACCACCAAGAGCCAGGGCATGGGGATCGGCCTGAAAATCTGCCAATCCATCGTCGAAGCGCATGGCGGCGTCATCCGGGCCCTGGATGAGAAAGGCGGGGCCGCTTTCCAGATCGAGTTGCCCCTCATTCCCGCCGAAGGGCATGACACGCAGGCGGGGTGAAAGCGCTTCAGGCGGCCCGCCGCTCCTGAATGACGCGCCGCGAGGGGAACTCCGCCCAGGCGCGGGTGCCTTTGTTGGGTTTGCTTTGCAGCCGGAAGACGCCGTCATGCGCTTCCACCAGAGCCTTCACAATGGGAAGGCCGAGCCCGGTGCCCCGTCCCTCCACCGTTTCCATCGGGGAGGCCTGGCCGAACGGCTCCAGCGCTTTCCTCAAGCCTTCTTCGGTCATGCCGATGCCGTGATCCTCGACGCCGATCGCCAGCCCGCCATCCTTGGTGGCTGTGGCGAACAGTCGTACTTCGCCTTGCTTGGGCGAGAATTTCACGGCGTTGGACAGCAGGTTGGTGAGGATCTGCACCAGGGCGCGCTCATCGCCCCGCAAGGCACAACCGGCAGGGAGGGCCGATTTGATCCGGACATTGGCAGCCTGCGGCCGGACGAAGCTCATCGCTTTTGCCGCCAGTTCGGCGACATTCAGCTCCCGGTCATCGAACTCCCGGCGGCCCGCTTCGATCTTCGCCAGGTCCAGTATGTCGTTGATCAGGCTTAAAAGGTGTTCGCCGCTTTTGCAGATATCCTTGAGATAATCGCCATATTTCGCGGGCCGGATCGGTCCGTTCACCTCCATGCGCATCAGTTCGGTAAAGCCGATAATGGCATTGAGCGGCGTGCGCAATTCATGGCTCATATTGGCCAGGAAATTCGACTTGGCGCGGTTGCCGGCTTCGGCCTTGAATTTGGCGACCAGAAGCTCGCGTTTGGCGGTTTCCAGCCCGTCGATATAGCGGCGCAGGCGCTCGACATGAAAATCGATCAGCGAACCGAACAGGCCGAGCGCCACGATGGAAAAGGCCACGGCAGCGACTGCGATGGCGAGCATCGAGGGTGCCATCACGATATTGGCGACCGGGACCAGCGGATCCGGCACGTAAACCACGGCGGTCATGGCGGTGAAATGCATGCCGACCACGGCCGAGGCAAGCAGCAGGGCCGCCAGCGATGTGCCGCGCCAGGAGGTGGCGCGGGCCAGGCACAGGGTTGCCGAAACCGAGACGGCAACCCCGATCAGGACGGAGACTGCGACAAAGAGCGGGTTCCATATCGGCTGGGCGCGAATTTCGACCGCCGCCATGCCGACATAATGCATGGCGCCGATGGCACCGCCCAGGCATGTCCCGCCCAAGAGAGGGGCGGCGCGGCTGACAGCCAGCCAGAAGCCAAGCGTGCCCAGAATTACGGCGATAACCGCGGACAGGATGGTCAACGGAACGTCAAAGCCCATTGCCAAAGGCGTCTTGTAGGCCAGCATGGAAACAAAGTGCGTGGCCCAGATGCCGCTGCCGGTCACGATGCCGGCGCCGGCCAGCCATAAGCGGGTGCCCGCGCCGCGTGCCGCTTTGGCCCTTGCGGTCATGCTCACCGCCGTGAAGCAGGCGGCAGAACAGAGCAGCGCGGCCAGCAGGACCAGCGCCGGATCGTGTTGTTCGGTAATGCAGCCTATGACCTTCAGCATGACACCCGGCATGGAACGCGCGACATGGCATCAGGCTAGGAGGGCATGCTTAAGACTCCGGCAACAAGTTCATGACCTACGGGGATATTTTTTCGTAAACGGCTGGCCGATGCGCGCTCGCGCTCTTTGGCTTAAGGTAAAGGCCGGGGGGAACGAAGGAGAATCATGGCCCAGGGTTCGATCCGGCGCCGGGAGGCGCTTACCGGGATGGCGGGCCTGGCCATCGCGCAGGCCGCGCGCGCCGCGGCCAGGGATTTCCCCGTCCCGGACGGGGCCTGTGATTGCCATCACCATATTTACGACCCCCGCTTTGCCTATCTGCCGGATGCCGCACTGAAGCCGCCTTTTGCCACCGGCGCCGACTATCGTGGGTTGAAGAAAAGGCTCGGTCTCTCGCGCGACATCGCGGTACAGCCATCCACCTATGGCACGGACAATCGCTGTCTGCTGGATTACCTGTCCCAAAGCGCAGGAACCTCGCGCGGCGTCTGCGTAATCAATGCCTCGGTGAGCGATGCGGCCTTGAATAGCCTCGACCGGGCCGGCGTGCGCGGGGTTCGGATCCAGTTCGGCGTGGGCCGCGCCCCGGTGGAAGAGAACGAGATCGCGCCCCTGGCCAGGCGCATCGCCCCCTTGGGCTGGCACCTGCAATTCAATCTTTTGCCCGATCAACTGGTACGGCTTGAGAACCAGATTGCCGCCCTGCCGGTGCCGGTGATGATCGATCATCTCGGCCGCGCCATCGACACGGTCTCGCCCCATTACAAGGCGGTGCGCCGGCTGCTCGATACCGGCCATGGCTGGGTGAAGTTGTCCGGGGCCTATCTGTTCGGCGACAAGGGGCCGCCCGATTACGCAGATGCGAGCAGTGCTGCCCGCGCCTACCTGGCTGCCGCGCCCGAGCGCTGCGTCTGGGGTTCGGACTGGCCGCATCCGGACGCAAGCTCGGGCAGGGTGGCGATGCCCGACGATGCGGTTCTGCTCAATCTTCTGGCGGCCTGGGCGCCGGATCCGGTCCTTCGCCATCGCCTCCTGGTGGAAAATCCGGAAGCCTTTTACGGCTTTGATCCCGGCCGCCGTCCCAAGGCGTGAACAAAAAAAGACGAGCGGGGACGGCAATGATGCCGTCCCCGCTCTAGCCCGCCCTTTTAACTAGTTGAACAGTTCGCGCAGGGACATTCTGGCTTTGACCTGTCCCTGAAAATCTTCCACCTCGACCGACATGGCGCCCACATCCAGCCCGGCCTCGAAACTCTGATGCAGCACGTCGATGGCGGTCGACCACATCTCCCGCCTGGCTTCGCGGATGTCGCGGAGGTTCATGCCCTTCTCGTCCAGGACCCGGTCGGACGCATCGAGAATGTGGAAGAAGAATTCCATGGCCGCGAAACTAGGTCCCGCGGACGTCGCTCAATATCCGGATTTTTCCCTTACGGTTTCACATGGTTAAAGCGGACCGGTCCGGAACTTTGGTGCAATGCCGGCAGGCCCTTTAAGCAAGCGACCATGGGCCATGCGATAATTTCCCCGAATCGGGAAGGGCAGGAAGATGCCGCGGCTGGCCGGTTTTGCGCTATTGGCGTTTCTGGCTGTGGGGCTGCCGCAAGCGGCCCGGGCCGCGGGTTACACCTATGCGACGGTCGCATCCGCGTTTGGATTTTTCGCCATCCCTTCCATCAACGACAAAGGCTTCGTCGCTTTCACCGACTTTGTGGAATGCCAAGCTGGAGAATATTGTCCTGCCCTGTTTACCACCTATCCTTCCGGTACAGCGCAGGCGGTCGTCACCGGCTCACCGGGCGGTGAGTTCGCTGAAGCCACCATCAACCAGGTCGGCGCGGTCACTTTCGTCTCCGGTTTCCCGACCGGGTCGCTTGACCGCTGGCAGAATGGCGCGGTGAAGCATATTTCCTCCCCGCAGAGCTTGTTGTTGTTGGGTTACGCCTTTCCTCGCATTCTTTCCAACGGAACGGCGCTATATGCCGACGGCTTTTCGCTGAAGAGTTTGTTGCTCGCCGCGAACGGGACGTCCAAGACCGAGGCGCCCGGCTATTGCCCGGCCATTTTCGGGGGCAGCGCCAGCCTTAACGGCACTTTCGTTTTTCCCGGGATGCCGTATGGCACCCACTGCAATGAGCCCGCCACCGGGCTCTACCTTGGCAATGTTCATACCGGCGCGCTGGCGCTGCGTCTCTCTGCCAATGGCCCCTACGGCCAGATCGGCTATACGGCGGTGAACAACAAGCGGCAGATCGCTTTTTCTTCCTTCTACCTCCCAAACCATCCCACCCCCCATGTGAACGGGCTGTTCGTGGTGGATGCGCTGGGCAGCGTCCGGGAGCTGGCGGAAATCGACAATGGCGCCTGCCCGCCCCAGCGCCCCACCGACGGCACTGCCTGCCCCTACCGCAATTTCGGTTATGTCGCGATCGCGCCGAAAGGCCAGGTGGTGGCCGAAGTCGCCACCACCGATTGGGGCAATCCGACGCCGCAGAACGTGACCTACAGCATCGCGCTCAATGGCGATCTTGAGCACGGGCTGATTGCCGGGCCGGGGATGACCATCGGCGACTGCAACGTGCATTTCGCCATGATCGAGGATCGCGCCGTCAACCGGAAAGGCCAGGTCGCTTTCATGGCGCTTTGTACCGACGCGGGCGGCAACTATGACCATTACGCCGTGATCGTCGCGACGCCCATGGCAACGAAATAGCCGGGGCAGGGGCCTCTTATGACGGCTCTAAAGCAGGAAGGCCGGCAATGGATGCTCCGGCTCGTTCTTCAGGCTATCCTCGTCATGCGCTTCGAAATCCCAGGGCCGCGGAGAAGAGCGTCCGCACGACCTCGGGTCGCCGGACCAGCGCTGCATCCACTCGGTAATGGCTTCGAGCGGTGTGTCTCCAAATCCCACGATGCTTTCCGTCAGGTCCACGAATTCGGGCCCGACCGCAATCCATTTATTGCCCTCGGCGATGACATGGAACCCCTGTTTGATCTTTTCATAACGCATGCTGCATCCTGGATATCGAATCGGAATGAGGAACTTTTTTCCGGAAACGCCGGGAGCTTTATTCCGTTCCTCGGGAACCGCACGGAACAGAAAAATTGCGTTTCTTCCGGCAGGCGATTCGCTGAAACCCCAGGGACGGTGCCGTTAAAATTCTTTGCCCAAAACACTTTCCTGAATGGATGAAAAACTCATGCCAAAAAAAATTTCCAGCCCGGACATTTCCGGTTCCGTGCGCGTGCATGCCCTGAGCCTGCTTTCCGACCGGCATTTTGTCTTGCGCAGGGCCGAATATGATTTTCACCGGCGGGATGGAAGCTGGCAACCTCAAGCGCGCGAATCCTATGACATAGGCCATGGCGCCGCCGTTCTTCCCATTGACCGCAAGGCGGGGACGGTGCTCCTGATCCGCCAGTTTCGCTGGCCGGCATTCGAGTGCGGCTACAAGCATCTCCTGATCGAAGCCATAGCGGGGAAGCTCGACGGTGAGGCGCCCGAAACCTGCATCGTCCGCGAGGCCTTGGAAGAAGCCGGCACCCGAATCGAAAATCCCCGCCTGGTGACGCATTGCTTCATGAGCCCGGGCGCCGTCACGGAAAGGCTGTTTCTTTTCGCGGCCGACTACGACAGCACGGCCCAGCGGCTCGAGACCGGCGGCGGCAACAGGCATGAAGGCGAGGATATCGAAGTCTTGGAAATTCCCCTCTCCGAAGCCATGCTCATGGTGGCAAAGGGCGAAATCATCGACGCGAAGACCATTGTCCTGCTGCAATGGGCGGCTTTGAACGGCGCCGATTGATGGAAAGTCCTCTCGAGATAGGTCTGAAAAACATCGCGAAAACAAGCTGCGGAAAAGTTCCATGCCGGCGGCGATGTTTCCGCAACACGTGTCTCCATCGCGCCACGTTGCGCTATGCTTTGCGGCGCAGCTATAAGAATCACGCTTAATCAAGCTTGGCTGGGTGGGCACCTGAATCGCGCCTGTCGAAGGGCGGGGGATCAAAGGGGCAATCATGCTTGCAAGAAGCAGTGAAGCAGTGGAACGGACCAGGCATCTTGCACCGTCTCTCTGCGACATGCGGGAAGTGATACCGAAGACCTTGGAGCTCGTTGCCGCCCATGTGGACGTGGTGATGGCGCGGAAGGGGAGCGCCGAGGAAGCCAAGGCCCGCAAGCGGCGTAACACGCTGGCCAAGAATTTCAGCCTGGATGAGAAGCGCATGGCTGCGATGTTCGTGCAATCCATCGGCGTCGTGCTGAATTATTGGTGAGTCCGGGCAAGGGACGGGCCTCCCGGAAATCCAGGCTGGCCGCCCGCAAAAGCTCCGGTCGTGTATTCGGGCAATAACCCGGTTACCAATGTTCTCGAAACGCCGCATTTTATCGAATTTCGCTGCTATAGAGGGCCTTCAACGTCCTTGGGGGGCGAAAATGGTTGCTCTCGAATTTGCCGCCGGCCTGGTCTTGGCTGTGATTGTTCTGGCGATCTGGCGGCCTTTGCTGTGGGCTGTCGCCGCAACGGCCGCCGCGCTCTGCGGAATTATTCTTCTTGTCATCTATAAGTTTTTGCTTGTTTCGGTGATTGGGATCGGGCTCGCGGCGATCTATTTTGCGAACCAGGCCGAGCGGGCCGCAAACCGGGAATCGGAAGCTTAAGCGGGATCTGGCTTCCCGCTAATCCCGCAGCTGCTTTTGCAGCTTGCGCCGCCGCGCCTGCAATTCAGCCTCTTGGCGATTCAACGCCGCCAGTTCGTCCCTGGCGGCGGCCTTGGCTCTGCGTTCGGCGTCCGCTTTCCGCCTTCGTTCCGCGTCCTTCTTGCGCCGCTGCGCCAGCCTGGACTGCACAAGGCTATTCTTCTGTTTTGCATTGAGCTTGGGGGCGGACGGAGCGTCCGGCTCGGCCTTGAAATCCCCGCCTTGCCCGAAAGGCCGTTTCAGTACGATGCCGGGCTGGGCAAGCGCGGCGTTGACGGCCTTTCGATCCCGGGTCTGTCTCGCGAATCCCTGCCTGAACAGGATGACGCTTGCGCCCCATGCCTCGGCTGCCGCCTTCATCGACGGCGCGGCGACGACCATCTCGTAAAATCCGATATGCGTTTCAAAGACTTTCAGTCGGCGCGGCATGCCATGTCAGCCTCTCGCAATAAACGGGACGCGTCAAAGCCGGGCGCGTTAACCATGCAAAACCGGGGCCGATGACTTGCGGTTGTAACATCGGCTTCCTAATAATTAACCGGGGTTAACAAGGGGGCGGGCATGCCGCGATTCACAAGCCTGTTGGCGACAGCGTTCCTGCTTGCCGGCAGCCTGGCTGCCCAGGCGGATGTCGAGAACACAAATTCCTCCGCGGAAATCGATTTCCACGACAGCAACACCGAGACCAGCACCCACAACACCATCGTGCTGGAATTGGAAGCGCGCATGCAGGGCGGCGGGTTGCTTTACGATCAGATCTTCAACGTTCCTTTGGCCGATCCGCTGGTGCAGGCCGGGATCGCGGATGCCGAATCCATCTTGACTGGTGCGGGCGCGGGCTCGTTCCTGGGGCCGACGCTGATCAACAGTTTCACCTCGACGAATACCGTCACCTCGTTCGGCACCAATGTATCGACCACGGATTATACGGCGACCAAGACGTTCAGCGGCTCCGGGTCGGTCTTTGTCGGCGATTGGGGCGTCTGCCAGCACTACAGCTTGGGCGCGGACGGCTATCCCGGCGTTTCCGATTGCACGGGCGGATCGGAGGTGCTTGTTTCCCTGGCTGGCGGGCTTCGCACCGTCATCGATACCTTCGATCTCTCCTTCGTCACCACAACCGTGACCACCTTTATCAGCATCACGAACCAGAACACGCTGATCTACGAGATCGACGGCATTCCCGCGGTGGATGCGGGTGTGCCCGAGCCGGCGGCCTGGATGCTGCTGCTGCTGGGCTTTGGCGGCCTCGGTTTGGTGTTGCGCCATCGTCGCCGGCAAAGGCTGCTTCCTGCCTGAACGGCGGCGGAGCGGCCGCCCAGGCATTCAGCCGCGGGAGCGGTTCTTCGCTTTCCGTTCGGCGGCCTTCAGGCTCGCCCCTTCCGGCCCCTCCAGGGCTTTTTCCGCCTCCTTTCCCAGGATGGGAATCCTGTCTTTGTTGCGTTTGACGAAGTCGGACTGTTCCTTGAGGAAGCTTCGGCTGGCGGCATAGTCGCCTTCGCCGACAATGGCCTGCTTCTTTTTCGGCACGGCCTTTTTGGGCGAGACTTTGCCCTTTTTGACGGATTTCTTCGCTGTGGCCATTTTGACGACTCCCTTGACGCTCCCGGCCATGGCGGCAGGTCGTTTGCTGAACGCAAGCGCAGGGAAAGCCGTTCCGTATGCCATGGCCCCGCCTGCCGCTCGTCCGGCGGAACCCGGCCGGCTCTGTTGCTGAGGCTCTAACCCAGCGGGCTTGCGTCAGGGCAAAAAGCGGAAATCGTAGGACGCGGCGGGTACGTCATATTTGCGGATGATTTTTTCGGGGCCTTTGCTTTCAATGATTATGCCCGCCACCGAATTGGCGCCGGGCGTCGCGGTGAACGTATCGGACGCGGCGCCTTCAAAAGCCGGGTAGGCCAGCAGGGCATGGTTGTTATTGGTCTGCCAGTTGTGATTGTTGGCGCTGTGCCAGCCGGTGATCTTGTTGTCGATGGTGAAATTGGCCACGTAATTGCCGGTCGTGGTGACGTTCGACGATCCCTTTCCGGTTTTGGAGTGATAGACGGTCAAACCGGGCTCTCCATTATACGGTATGCCGGTCTTGGGGTTGCCGCAGCGGGCGACCTCGTCGTCATTCTCGCCGCACAGTAAGACGAACCCGTCGTCCCCGCCCGCGAAATTGTTGGTGATGGAAAGGTTCGAGACGCCATAGAAGGCCAAGGCCTGCCCTTCATTCACCACAAGGACATTGTCGTGGACATTCAGGTTGGTCCATACCCCGTCGAACGTGTCGATGCCCTGCTCGGTGCCGGGGCACATATGCAGGTGGAAGGCATCGCGGCATGAGGTTCTTTCGCTTGGATCGGTTATGCGGATGCCGGTGTTATGGTCTATCTCGATGTTGCTGCCGCCGCCCTTGTTGCCCGGCTGGCCTTGCGCCACGTCGCGGTGGAATCCGTCCGCATCGTTGATGGAGTTGGTCATGTCGTTGTTGACGATGCGGAGATTGCTGGAGCCCCAATCGATGCCGTCGTCCGTGTAGCGGTTGATCGCATTGCCCGCGATCAGGACCTTGTCGCTATCCTGCGTTGCGATGCCGAAACCCACATTGCGCAGCGTGTTGTTGGTGATGGCCGTGCAGGTGGAAGGCCCGTCATAAATCCCGCTCGAACGCCTGGTCTGCCAGTCCTGCATGGACCAGGCATTGACGGCCGCATCCTCCGCCGAGGAGAGATGCAAACTGTCGTAAAGCGTGTCGTGGGAATATTTGTTGTTTTCCACCAGCCACATGGGCTCCTGCAGGCCGTTCTTCGCCGTCGTGTAGCTGCCGGTGGTGTTGAGGCTGCGCACGGTGAATTTGCGGAACGCCATTCTTCCGCCCCAGACATGCAGGCTGCTGACGACCGCGCCATAGGGGTTGCCCGGCTCTCCCGCAATCGTGACCCAGGACGCGAAATCGAGGCCATCCAGGCGGTTTGAGAGGCCATGCCAGCCTTGCAGGGTTACGTCGCCATGATTGCCCGGCAACAGGTAAACCGTGGCGCCCGCCGTGATGACGCCCCGGCCGCTGTGAAAAGGATCGGTCGCGAACATCCCGTCCACCGCCATCTGGTGCAAGGAGGCAAAGGGATGGGCGCGCGATCCGTCATTCTTGTCCGAGCCGGATACCGGATCGGAATAATAAATCGCGCCGCTGCCCGGCGCGGGCGGTGTCTCACAGCCCGGATAGACGCTTCCGACATTCTGGGCATAGGGCAGTTGGGTGAGGGGATTCAGTGATTCAGCGGCATCGGCGGACTTGACGCCGGAAGCATCCGTGACCGCCAACGCTGCCAGCGTTGCGCATATTATTGCGTTGAGCTTGGAACCGGCGGTCATAGCCTATCCTAATGGATTCTGGATGCGCTTCGCCAGTGAGGCGGCTCCGGGGCCAAAAACCCGACGGCATTCATGATTTGTTATTTGCGCGAGTTGACTGGTGGCCGCCCGCGCGAGGAGCGAGAGCGACACGACGCTGCCCGCCAAGCCGCACATTCCCGCAGCGCAAGCGCTCCGCCACTTCCCGCCCTCTGAGGGTGGCTCATCGGTAAGATTGGCAGTGGACGAAAAATGGTGGAGCCAAGCGGGATCGAACCGCTGACCTCCTGCATGCCATGCAGGCGCTCTCCCAGCTGAGCTATGGCCCCATTCCAGATCGGACCGGTCTGGGCCGGCCGCCGCAAACCTTGCGGGTTAAAACTAGCCTTCGTCCTTGGCGATGCCCGGATCGATGATCCCGGCGACATCGTCTTCCTCGTCCTCGACTTCGGCAAGAAGGTCGTCATCGCCTTCTTCTTCCTCGTCGTCCTCCACCTCGATGTCCTCGATGGCGACGTCCTCGTCGCCCTCGACCACGGTCATGCCGCTTTCGGCCTCGGCTTCTTCCTCTTCGGCCGCTTCATCCTCGTCCTCGCCGGTGGCCGCCACCACAAGGGGCGCTTCCTCGACCTGCTCGGCCTCCTCTTCCTCCTCGGATTCGGACTCGCTCTCCTCGCCTTCCTCCTCGGCCTCTTCCTCTTCGGCGTCCTCCGCCGCAATCGTGCCGGCGCTGGCCGGTTCGGGCTGGCGCCCGCGGCGCTGCTTGTAGAGCGCCTCCGGCTCGAAGCTGAAGCCGCATTTGGGGCATTCGATCGGACGCTTCGAAAGGTCGTAGAAGCGCGTGCCGCAGCTGGGGCAGCCCCGTTTTGTTCCAAGATCAGCCTTGACCAAGAAGCAGGTTCCCATGATGAAGGGTTGTTGGAGGGGCGCGTTTGCCACGGGTGCCGCGCCTTGTCAAAGGTATTAAAAGGCCGCCGATGCACCCCGAAAAACCGGTCCCCCTGCGCGCCCGGAAATCCGGACCCCTCAAAGGCTTGGCCCGGGTCCCGGGGGACAAATCCATTTCCCAGCGCGCCCTGATCCTGGGCGCCATGGCGGAAGGCGAGACCCGCATTTCCGGGCTTCTGGAGTCCGAAGACGTGCTGAATACGGCCCAGGCCATGCGGGCCCTGGGTGCGGAGGTGACACGGGATGGCCCCGGCCTTTGGCGGGTGAAGGGCGCCAGATGGAAATCCCCGGCGGCGCCGCTCGACTTTGGCAACTCCGGCACCGGCTCGCGCCTGGTGATGGGGGCGGTGGCCGGCCAGCCCATCACCGCCGTCTTCACCGGCGACGCCAGTTTGCGCTCCCGGCCGATGGCGCGGGTGCTCGATCCCTTGAAACCCTTCGGCATCGCGTACGAAGGGCAGGGCGCCAAGGCGCTGATGCCGGTCACCCTCCATGGCGCGGCCGACGCAAAGGCCATCGACACCGAAGTGACCGTGGCCTCGGCCCAGGTCAAATCCGCGCTTCTCCTTGCCGCGCTCAATGCGAGGGGCACAAGCCATATCGGCCAGACCACGCTGACCCGCGACCATACCGAAAAAATGCTCGCCGCCTTTGGCGCCCACATCACCGTCACGCCGGAAGGCGATGGAGAAGTGATCGCGCTCGAAGGCCGCACCGGACTGAAAGCAACGTCTGTCGAAGTCCCGCGCGATCCGTCTTCCGCCGCCTTTCCCATGGTGGCGGCCCTGATCGTTCCGGGTTCGGAGATCGAACTTCCCGCCATCCTGCTCAATCCCCGCCGCACCGGCCTGATCACCACCCTTCTGGAGATGGGCGCCGACATCAAAATCTCGAACCGCCGCATCAGCGGCGGCGAAGCGATTGGCGATCTCACCGTGCGCCACTCCAAGCTCAAGGGCGTCATCGTGCCCGCCGCCCGCGCCCCTTCCATGATCGACGAATATCCCATCCTCTCCATCGCGGCGTCCTTTGCGGACGGTGAAACCGTGATGATGGGCCTCGAGGAACTCAGGGTGAAGGAGAGCGACCGCCTCGCGGCCATTCTTGCCGGACTCCTGGAAAATGCGGTTCCAGCCCATGAAAGGGATAACAACCTGACTGTTGTGGGCCACCCTCATGTGCCAGGCGGCGGCCTGATAAAAACCCACATGGACCACCGCATCGCCATGAGCTTCTTGACCCTCGGCCTTGTCAGCGACAAGCCCGTGATTGTCGATGATGTGAGCATGATCGCCACCAGCTTCCCCGAATATCAGGATCTGATGCTTGGCCTCGGCGCTGCGCTGGAACCGCCATGAGCATCGTCATCGCCGTTGACGGCACCGCCGCCTCGGGCAAGGGCACGCTGGCCAAAAAGCTCGCCCAGCATTACGGCTTCGCCCATCTGGATTCGGGCGCGCTTTACCGTCTCACCGCCTACAGCGTCCTGGCCGCAAAGGGCGATCCCAAAAACCAGGCCGATGCTTTGCGCGGGGCGCAGACGCTCGATTTCAATCTCGCCGGCGATCCCTGCATCCGCACCGATCTCGTGGGGCAGGCCGCATCCCATGTCGCCGCCATTCCCGCGGTGCGCGCCGCCCTCTTCGATTTCCAGCGCGATTTCGTCACCCATCCCCCGGGAGGTAGCCCCGGCGCGGTGATGGACGGGCGCGACATCGGCACCGTGATCTGCCCGGAGGCAACCGCCAAACTCTATATTGACGCCCGCCCCGAGATCCGCGCCCGCCGCCGCTGGGCGGAGCTGAAAACCATGGGCATTTCCCGCGACGAACAGGAATTGCTCAAGGAACTCAATGCCCGCGACGCCGCCGACAAGGCCCGGCCCATTTCACCCCTTATCCAGGCCCCCGATGCCGCCTTGCTCGACACCTCCGATTTGGGTATAGACGCCGCGTTCGCGGCTGCCCTTCAACTGGTCGATTTCAAAATCAAGGGCGCGCTCAAGGACCGTCCCAGGGGCTGAAGGAGGCCCGGCGGCTTTCGGGCAATCCGCTTACTTCTCGGAAAAATCCAACCTGCCCGTGCAGGCTCCTTTGGGGCGCATGGGAAGTCCAGCAGCGCAAGCTGTTCGGCATGAACTTATCTAGGACTAAACTTATGGCCCGCGTTGCCACCCATAGCCGCCCCGCTTCCACCAGTTCCATTGCCGCCCCCAGCCGTGAGGATTTCACCGCCATGCTGGAGCAGAGCTTCGTCACCCAGTCGCCCCAGGAAGGCCAGGTGATCAAGGGCAGCATCGTCGCCATCGAGAATGATTTCGCCATGGTGGATGTCGGCCTCAAGACCGAAGGCCGCATCAGCCTCAAGGAATTCTCCATGCCGGGCATTCCCGCCGACATCAAGGTCGGCGACACGGTCGAGGTCTATCTGGAGCGGGTCGAGAACGCGCTGGGCGAAGCCGTGCTGTCGCGCGACAAGGCCCGCCGCGAGGAAAGCTGGATCAAGCTGGAGAAAGCCTTCAACGACCAGACCCGGGTCCAGGGCGTGATCTTCGGCCGGGTCAAGGGCGGCTTCACCGTCGATCTCGACGGCGCCGTGGCCTTCCTGCCGGGAAGCCAGGTCGATGTGCGTCCCACCCGCGACGTCGGTCCGCTGATGAACCAGCCCCAGATGTTCCAGATCCTGAAAATGGACCGCCGCCGCGGCAATATCGTGGTCTCGCGCCGCGCCGTCCTGGAAGAGCGCCGCGCGGAAGAGCGTACCAGCCTGGTCGCCTCCTTGCAGGAGAAGCAGGTCGTCGAAGG
>CAZEFQ010000125.1:0-3456 GCA_964511505.1 uncultured Rhizobium sp. | reverse complement strand
TTCTGCTTTCCGACGCATCCTCGCTCCGCTCGGATAGGGCAAGCTTTTCTAGGCTCTCTTCGTTCGCCAAGAAAAGCTAAGCCACCGCGCCGCGGCCAAACGCGCCACTTTGGCGATGATGAAGATGGTCAAGCTCGACATTGCCACTCTCCAGAAGGCATTTGAGGGCGGCTGAACGGGAATGGCCTTTTACCGATGACTCTTTATGCTTGGCCGATCCTGCTCTGCTGGCTGGCGTACCTGGCTTATTGGACGATCACGGCCAGGAGCGCCAAGCGCGATGTCGGCAAGAGGCGTTGGTGGCAGCAATGGGCCGTGACGCGCATCGGCTTTGTTCTGCTGGTGATCCTGGCCTTGCAGTCCCCGGCGCTGCGCCGCTGGATCAGGGGCATCAATCCCCATGCTGTGAATGCCAGCCCGGCCTATGGCATCGCCGGAGTCCTCTTTTGCGCCACCGGGGTCGGCCTGGCGATCTGGGCGCGTACGATCCTGGGCCGCAACTGGGGCATGCCGATGTCGCAAAAGGAGGACCCCGAGCTGGTGACGCAGGGCCCCTACAGCGTTATCCGCCATCCCATTTACGCGGGCGTTCTTCTCGCCTTTTTGGGCTCGGCCCTGGCCACCAGCCTTGCATGGCTGCTGCCGCTGATCTTCTGCTGCTTCTATTTCCTTTTGAGCGCCCGCCAGGAAGAAAAGCTGATGCTGGCGCAATTTCCGCAAAGCTACCCGGCCTATCGCGCCCGCACCAAAATGTTGATCCCTTATCTTTTCTAGGAACGGCCTTCTTTGGCTGCTTTGTGTCCGCGGGCGGATGGGCTAGCCTTCAAGAAGGACCGGTAACGGGGGAGGATGAAATGCGCGGGATTGTCTTGACCGCCTTGGCCCTTGCGATCTCGTTTCCATGCGCCCCAATTCCGCCGGTCTTTGCACAGGACGACGCGCCGCCGCCGTCACGCGATGCAGGCCTGCCCAATCCCTATCATGTCCAGAATGACTGGATGAAATGGCCCGCCGGCCGCCCCAAGATCGGCGGCGTCGCCGATGTCGCCATGGACCGGGACGGCAAGACGGTGTGGTACTTCGAGCGCTGCGGCAATACCGATGACGGCTGCGCCATCAACAAGACGCTCGATCCCATTCTGCATTTCGATGCGGACGGCAATCTGCTCAAGAGCTTCGGCGCCGGCATGTTCGTCGATCCGCACGGCATCTTCGTGGACGGGAACGACAATGTCTGGGTGGTGGACAGCATCAGCAAAAGCCATATTGTCGGCGATACGGTGCGCGAGTTCAGCAAGGACGGCAAGCTCCTGCGCACCATCGGCACCGAAGGCAGCAAGGGCGATGGGCCTTATGAATTCAACGGCGCCAGCGATGTGCTGGTGGCGCCCGACGGTTCCATCTTTGTCGCCGACGGCCATGACCCGGGGAGCAACGGCCGGGTGGTCAAATATGACCGCAGCGGGAAATTCATTCTCCAGTTCGGGCAGCGCGGGCCCGGCCCCACCGATTTCAATCCGCCGCATGGGCTGGCGATGGACAAGGAGGGAAGGCTCTATGTCGCCGACCGCAGCAACAAGGCGGTGAAGATTTTCGACCAAGAGGGCCACCTGATGCAGGTCTGGCCCCAGTTCGGCATGCCGAGCGGCGTTTTTGTGGACAAGAACGACATGCTCTATGTCGCGGATTCGCTCTCCAGCGACAAATCCAATCCCGGCTTCAAGCCCGGCATCCGCATCGGCAGCGTCAAGGACGGAAAGGTGGTCGCCTATATTCCCTGGCCGGAATTCAACACCATCGAAGGCGTCACCGTAGCCGATGACGGCACCATCTATGCCGGGTTCACCAACGTGCCCGGACAGCACCGCTTTTTGAAGAACTGAGCACAGCGTGGTGCGCTATTCCGGCGAAAGAGGCGAAGTGATCGACCTGCCTGGTGCCCCGCCAAGCAGCGCGGCTGCCTTGAAGCCTTCGCGGATCGCATAATTGGTGCCGCGGTCTTCCGGATAGATTTGCGCCATGTTCGACAGGTGGCAATTTTTCAAGGGCGTGTCGAAGCCGGGGACGTCCCGTGAATAATTCCGTTCCGGAATGGGCTGGGCATACTCGGCGCGCCAGACATGGTAGTCGATCACCCACTCGCGCTGAAACTGGGGAAACATGCGGGCGAGATGCGTCAGGGCGAAATCGAAATATTCCGAATCGGAATACCCCCATAGGGGATCTTCCTTCGCCAGATAGCGCGACAGATAGACGATGTGCGTGTCCTTGTAGTGGGTGGGGGGGTCGAAATTGGTATGCTCGATAACACCGACGAAGGGAAAGCCGGGGTCATTGACGTTGAGCCAATAGGTATCTGACAGGCTGCGGTCCAACTGCAGAACCAGGCAGACATTCCCCAGATAATGAATCCGGCGCAGCGTCTTGAGCCATGCGGGCGGCGCCACTTCCGCCAATATGTCCGCCGCGATGGGAAAGGCCGTGGTAATCAGGAAATTCCGGCCGTGGAATTGGCGGTCGCCCGCGATGAGGGCGCGCAGTTCTCCCCCGTCGGCACGCGCGCCGGTGACGGGCGTGTTGTAGAGGATGCTGCCCCCCTGCGCCGTTATTCTGTCACCAATTGCCTCGGCCAGGGCGCCGAAACCGCCCCGGAAATAGGCCAGCTGCTCGGCCCCCTTCTTGTCCCGCGAACTGCCCCTCAGCAGCAATTTGTTCCACATCCACACTGCGTTGACCCGCTCTGCATGGATGGAGAATTTGGAGTTTATCAGCGGCTCCCAGACCACCCGGAAGGCCGCCTTGCCGCTGATGGGCTCCAGCCATTCCCGAATCGAGAGGTGCTCCAGCTTTTTCCAGTCTTTCACCCGGCGCACGCGCAACACCATCAGTCCCAGCCGGATTCGGTCCGGCAGCGACAGGGGCGAGAATGCCAAGAGCTCGCGAGGCTTCGAAAGACGCCAGATCTGGCGGTTGTAATACATGCCGGTACGCGATTGACGCGTGACCAGCCGGCTTTCCAGACCGAGTTCACGGATCAGTGGCATCACGAACTCATCATTGGTGAACCAGTGATGATAGAATTTCTCCACCACCACGCCATTGCCGAAAGCGGCAGTGCCGGCAAGACCACCTGGCGCGGAGTCCGCTTCCAGCACCACCACCTTCCTGCCCATCGCAGTCAGGCGCAGTGCGGCCGAGAGGCCGGTGAATCCGGCCCCCACGATGACGACGTCAGGGCTCATGGGCGGCTTTCCAGTCCCGGAACGAGACATGCCTGTTCAGGCCGTATTGCAGGAACACCACAACCGGCAGGGTCAGGAGCTTGGCAATTTTCGCGTCCATCCTGAAATGCGTCACCAGCAGCCAGAGCAGGCCCGCGGAGCAGAGATAGCCGCAGGCGGCGACGGAAATGAACATGGCGAGGCGAAACCATGTCCGGTCCCGCTTCTTGAAGGT
>CAZEFQ010000124.1:0-20554 GCA_964511505.1 uncultured Rhizobium sp. | reverse complement strand
AGCTTGCCGCTGCGGTCGATGACGCGAATATGACCGGTACGCTCCGTCACCAGGATGCGACCGTCGGGCAGAAAGGTCTCGCCCCAGGGCGTGTCGATGCCCGACGCCACCACCTCGACGCGCACATTCTGGGTCCCGCTTCTGAGGATCTTGCCGCTGGGATCGATCACCGCCGGCGCCTGGGTGGCGAGCTGGCCGCTGCGGATGCGCAGGAAAGCGAGCAGGCGGCCGATTTGTGCATCGTCCAGTTTGCCGCGGAAAGACGGCATGTCGCTGCCTTGCACGCCGTTGAGGATTATCTGACGCAGCGTGTCGTCGGAATTTTCCCGGAGCAGGCTGGCGTTAAACAGGCTGGGGCCGCGCCCGCCTTGAAGATCATTGCCGTGACAGGAAGCGCAATTCTGGGTGAACATCTGCGGCCCGTCTTCCAGCCCGCCGGTGGCGCCGACCGGCACGCCCAGAGGTCCCAGCGCAGGCGCCTGCGCCAGCACCGCTCCGCCCGCAGCCAGAACGCCGGCAATCGCAAAAGCCAAAAGCCGCTTCGCCAAGCCTTCCTCCCGTTGTTTTTTGAAAGCTTAGGCCGAAAGCGAAAGCCGGGAAAGATCAGGCGCGCCTGATCCCTCATCGTTTTAGCATTGACCGGCGCGAGAAATTCGCGCCGCTTACTGGCCGCCGGGATAGTTGGGCGCTTCGCGAGTCACGACAATGTCATGGACGTGGCTTTCACGCAGACCCGCCCCGGTGATGCGGACGAATTTTGCATTGTTGTGAAACTCGTCGATGGTGCGGCAGCCGGTGTAACCCATCGCCGCGCGCAACCCGCCGATGATCTGGTGCACCACACCCGACACCGCGCCTTTGTAAGGCACCTGGCCCTCCACGCCTTCCGGCACCAGCTTCAGGCTATCCTGCACTTCGGCTTGGAAATAACGGTCGGCGCTGCCGCGCGCCATCGCGCCCACGCTGCCCATGCCGCGATAGCCTTTGTAGGAGCGGCCCTGATAGAGGAACACTTCCCCGGGCGCTTCCTCGGTGCCGGCGAGCAGCGAGCCCACCATCGCCACGCTGGCGCCGGCGGCCAGCGCCTTGGCGAGGTCGCCGGAATATTTGATGCCGCCATCGGCAATCACCGGCGTGCCGGTTTTTCTGGTCGCTTCCACCGCATCCATGATCGCGGTCAATTGCGGCACGCCCACACCCGCGACAATGCGGGTGGTGCAGATCGAGCCCGGGCCGATGCCCACCTTCACCGCGTCGGCGCCCGCGTCAATCAGCGCGCGCGCGCCGTCGGCAGTGGCGACGTTGCCGCCCGCCACCTGGGTGTAGTTCGACTTTTTCTTGATGCGGGTCACCGCCTCCAGCACACCCTTGGAATGGCCATGGGCAGTGTCCACCATGATCACATCGCATTCCGCCTCGATCAGCGCCATGGCACGGGCATAACCGTCCTCGCCCACGCCCGTGGCGGCGGCGACGCGCAGCCGGCCGCGCTCGTCCTTGCAGGCATGGGGATATTTCTGCGCCTTCTCGATGTCCTTGACGGTGATGAGGCCGACACAGCGATAGGCGTCATCCACCACAATGATCTTCTCGATACGATGCTGATGGAGCAGCCGCTTGGCCTCGTCGGGCTGCACCCCTTCGCGCACCGTGACCAGGCGATCCTTGGTCATCAACTCGGAAACCTTCTGGCGCGGATCGGCGGCAAAGCGCACATCGCGGTTGGTGAGGATGCCAACCAGTTTTCCCGCGCCTTTGCCGTTGGCGTTCTCCACCACCGGCACCCCCGAGATGTGATGCCGGCCCATCAAAGCGAGCGCATCGGCAAGCGTGGCATCGGGCCCGATGGTCACCGGATTGACCACCATGCCGCTTTCGAAGCGCTTGACCCGGCGCACCTGCTCGGCCTGGTCCTCGACGCCCAGATTTTTATGGATCACGCCCATGCCGCCGGCCTGGGCCATGGCGATGGCCAATCCCGCCTCTGTCACGGTGTCCATGGCGGCGGAGATAAGCGGAATGCCCAGCGCCACGCTTTTGGTCAGCTGCGTCGAGGTGTCGGCATGGGCGGGAAGGATTTCGGAAGCACCTGGCACCAGCAGGACATCGTCGAAGGTGAGCGCTTCGCGGATGGTCCGGTCGGGCATACTGCCAGGCTCCTGTTGGAGCGCCGAGGCTGTATCAGCGGTTCCCTGATTCCGCAAGGATGTCTTTTCTTCCGTATCGCTTCGTCCCCTCGCCATGCCCGTAAGGCACTGAAACCACTCAGTTTTGCCCTATTCCAAAGGGCTTTTGAGCCAATGGTTCCGGAACCCATTTTGGCGCGGAACGTTCTCCACCGCACAGGCCGGGAACGGCCTCGAAATTTTCCAAGGAGAGCGATTATGTCGAAATTGCGGTTGCTGTTGGGTGCGTCGGTCGCGGCCGCCACCCTCGTCTTTGCCGGTGCCGCCAACGCCGCGCCACATGGCGTCAAGGTCGGCGAGTTGACCTGCAATGTGGCCAGCGGATGGGGTTTTGTGTTCGGGTCGTCCAAGGACCTGCACTGCACTTTCCGCCCCAGCGGTCATCCGGCCGAGCATTACACCGGCTCGATCTCCAAATTCGGCGTGGACATCGGCTACACCGAAGGCGGCGTGCTGGTCTGGGGCGTCTTCGCGCCCTCGTCTGACATCCGCAACGGCGCGCTGCAAGGCGACTATGCCGGCGCCACCGCCAGCGCCACGGTCGGCGTGGGCCTGGGCGCCAATGTGCTGGTGGGCGGACTGGACAAGTCTATCGCCCTTCAGCCGCTCAGCGTGGAAGGCAATAAGGGCTTGAATGTCGCCGCCGGGATCGGCGCGATCAGCCTGAAGTCGACCTCGTAACCTGTCGAAATGTTCAAAGGCTCCGGCGCATTATGCGCCGGAGCTTTTTCCTTTGAAGTTCAGCGCCACCAGGTAAAGCTCCACCGACTCGGAGCGGCTGGCGGGCGGCTTTACATGCTTGACCTCCTTGAAGGCTTTTTTGATCCGCGCCAGCAAGGAACCGGTGGCACCGCCCTGGAACACTTTGGCAACAAAAGCGCCCCCCGGTTTCAGCGTGTCCTCCGCCACTTCCAGCGCGATCTCGACCAGCGCCGTGGTGCGCAAGTGATCGGTCTCGCGATGGCCGGTGGTGGGCGCGGCCATGTCGCTCAACACCAGGTCGGCAGGACCGCCCAGGGCGTTTTTCAGCAGGAACGGTATTTCGGGTTCGCTGAGATCGGCCTTGAAGAAGGTGACGCCGGACACGGGCTCCATCTCCAGCACATCAGCCGCCACCACAGTGGCGCCACGCGCCGCCGCGACTTGGCTCCAGCCGCCCGGGGCTGCGCCGAGATCCAACACCGCCGCGCCTTTGCGCAGGAGATGGAATTTCTGGTCCAGCTCGGCCAGCTTGAAGGCGGCGCGGCTGCGATAACCCTTTTCCTTGGCGGCATGGACGTAGGGATCGTTGAGCTGGCGGGTGAGCCATTCCCGGGATGAGGCCTTGAGCCCGCTCTTCTTTTTCACCTTGACGCGGCGTGTCATAGGCGAAGCTCATCCCGCATCTGCCGCAGCATGCCTTCGCGCAACCCGCGATCCGCCACCCGCAACATCCGGCTGGGCCAAAGCGCGCAGATGGCGGCGAAGACGGCGGAGCCCGCCAGCATCAGGTCGGAGCGCTCGGGTCCGATCGGCCCCAGCCTGGCCAATTGGGCGGGAGCCAGTCCGGCGATGCGGTCCACCACTTTCAACATATGCGCCGTCTCGTGCCAGCTGCCGTCCACCTTGGCACGGCTGTAGCGCGGCAGTTTCAAGGCCAGCGCCGCCAGCGTGGTCACGGTGCCGGAGGTGCCCAGGAGATGCTCGTGGCCGGGATCGTAACCGGGCCCGGCATGAGGCGCGAAGGCTTTGCGCATCGCGTCCCGCATTGCATCGAAGCCCTGTTGGTGTTGCGCCCTGCCGCCATAGGTCTCCGACAGCGTCACCACGCCAAAAGGCAGCGAGGCGGCGAATTTCTTTTCCAACCCTCCCGCCGATTTGACCAGATGGATGATCTCGGTCGAGCCGCCACCGATATCGAAGATCAAGGCGCCCTTGTAGCGCCGCCCGATCAAGGGGGCGCAACCCAGCGCGGCTAGGTTGGCTTCTTCTTCCGAGGAGATGACTTCCAGGCTGATGCCGGCTTCCTGTTTGGCGCGGGCGATCAGGACATCGGCGTTGCGGGCCAATCTTGCCGCCTGGGTGGCGATGGCGCGCACATGCAGGGCGCGGGCGCGGGCGATATGCTGGGCACAGATTTTGAGCGCGGCGATCGTGCGATCCATGGCGTCGGGCGAGATTTCGCCACTGGCGGCCACGCCCTCCCCCAGCCGCACGATGCGGGAGAAGGAATCCACCGCCCGGAACCGCTCATCGGCGGCGGGCCGGGCGACCAGGAGGCGGCAATTGTTGGTGCCGAGGTCCAGCACCGCCAGCACCGGGACCTCAGGATTTTTCCGTGCCGTGGGACGGCGGCCGTGCAAGCAAAGCCTCTTCAGGGGCAAATCAAGGGGAACCTAGCACAGACAGGAGGCCCGGGCGGGCCGCTATTCGGTGCCCGGAAGGGTCCGGAAAAGCCGGTTCCGGAGGTGCAGCAACCATCCTTGAAAGCCGGGCTCCGCTGGTCTAAACGGGCGTCCCGCAGGGGGAAACCCCGCTCTTGGGGGATCGTCTAACGGTAGGACTGCAGACTCTGACTCTGCCTGTCTAGGTTCGAATCCTAGTCCCCCAGCCACCCAGTCTGTGAACTGGGCATTTTTCAGCATCAGAAAAATCCATCCGTCATTTCAGGCCCTCTATTGGCGGACGTCGCGCGTGGAGACCTTCCGCAGCCGGCGATGATCCTCCTCGGTGCTCGTTTCGAACAGATGGTGAAGAAGGGGGTGAATCGACGGCAGCATTCCCACATCCCCGGCCGTCATCTTAATTGGCAAGGTCATCAAGATATTGTCAGTATGGGCCCATGCGAAAGAAACGCTCCCCTGCTCCCCCAATCGGGCCCCGCCTTCAGGCAGCTCGCAAAAAGCAGCATCTATCGCTCGAAGAACTGGCATCCCGTTCCGGAGTCTCCAAATCACTGCTCTCCCAAATTGAACGGGGAGCCGCCAACCCGACATTCGCGACCTTATGGAGCCTCACCCGCGCACTGGACCTGGAGTTCGCAGAACTTATCGGCATGAAAAGCAGCGTAGCACGAGGGGTCATCGAAACAATGATGGCCAGCCAGATCCCCGAGATCAAGACAGAAGATGGACTGTGCGTGTTGCGGATTCTGGGTCCGGCATCTTCGGCGGGCTCGATGGAATGGTATGATCTAACTATACGGCCTCGGGGTGCTCTGGTCTCCAAGGCCCATGCGAAAGGTGCAACGGAGCACCTTTCGGTAAGAGATGGAATTCTCGAAGTCTCCTCCGGTGATGACAGGCAGATGCTTTCAGCCGGCGCGACGTGTCGTTATGCGGCCGATATTCCGCACACTATCCGCAACCCCGGCTCCAAGCCGGCGAAAGCGTTGCTGGTAGTAACTGTGCAGCCTTAGCTGAACCATTTCCATTATACTGGACTTACAATCCAATATATTGTATTTGACACCATCTTGGGAGATCGTGTGGCGAGCTTCTATGCGCAAATCCGCAGGACGTTGGACGAAATCGACGCCGCCGGCTTGACCAAACCAGAACGGGTCATCGTCTCGCGGCAGGGCGCCGAGATCAGCGTCAATGGCAGGGCGGCGTTAAACTTCTGCGCCAATAACTATCTTGGGCTGGGCGGCGACGAACGCGTGTCCGAAGCCGCGGCGAAAGCTGCACGCGATTGCGGCGCCGGCATGGCATCGGTCCGCTTCATATGCGGCACCCACGCCATCCATAAAGAGTTGGAACGCGCCATAGCACATTATCTCGGCTTTGAGGACGCGATACTCTTTGCGGCCGCCTTTGATGCCAACGCCGGGTTGTTCGAGCCCCTCCTGGGCGAAAATGACGTCATCATCTCCGACAGCCTGAACCACGCCTCGATCATCGATGGCGTACGGCTGTGCAAGGCCAAGCGTTATCTCTTTCCCAATGGTGACATGACCGCCCTGGAAGGCCTTCTGAAACAAGCGCGGACTCAAGGTGCGCGGGCCATCGTCATCGCCACCGATGGCGTCTTCTCCATGGACGGTCATATCGCCCGTTTGGACGCGATCACCGCGCTGGCGGCGCAACACGACGCGCTTGTGATGGTCGATGATTGTCATGCCACTGGCTTTCTGGGGCCCAAGGGCCGCGGCACGGCTGCCTTCCACAACGTGGAAGGCAAAGTCGATTTCCTGTCGGGCACCTTGGGCAAGGCCCTGAGTGGGGCAATGGGCGGCTTCATCTGCGCCAAAAGGGAAGTCGTGACGCTGTTGCGCCAGCGTGCGCGGCCATATCTTTTTTCCAACGCGCTGGCGCCCTCGGTCTGCGGAGCGGCACTCGAGGCCATCCGCATCGCACAATCCGAAGAAGGCGACAGGTTGCGCGCCCGCATCTTCGACAATGCCGCACGCTTCCGCGCGGGCATGGACGCGGCCGGCTTCAATCTGGTGCCCGGCGAACATCCGATCATTCCTGTCATGCTGGGCGATGCCCGTCTGGCGCAGGAAATGGCGGCGAGGCTCTTGGACGAAGGCATCTACGTAACAGGGTTTTCCTATCCCGTGGTACCAATGGGCCGGGCCCGCATTCGTACCCAACTGTCGGCCGCTCATACGCCTGACCATGTTGACTGCGCCATCGCCGCCTTCACCAAGGTGCGCGACGCACTGGAGAAAATATAATGCGCGCATTGTCCAAGGCCCAAGCGGCACCCGGCCTCACGCTGATCGATGCTCCTAAACCGGTATGCGGTGCCGAAGACGTGGTGATCCGTGTCAAGCGTGCGGCGATCTGCGGCACGGACCTGCATATCTGGAAGTGGGACGACTGGGCGCAAAAGACTATTCCGGTGCCCATAATCGTTGGTCATGAATTTTCGGGGGAGATTGCGGAGATTGGCAGCCGCGTCAGCCGTCCCCTATCGGTGGGCCAACGGGTTTCTGCCGAAGGTCATATCGTCAACCCAAACTCATCCGCTGCACGTGCCGGGCGCGCCCATCTGGATCCTGGTACGCAAGGCATTGGGGTCAACCGCGACGGTGCCTTCGCGGAATATATCGCACTGCCGGCGTTTAATGTCGTTCCACTGCCTCAGGATGTCAGCCTGGAAATTGGTTCCATGCTCGATCCATTCGGCAATGCGGTCCACACCACCCAACAATTTGAGTTGATGGGCGAAGATGTGTTGATCACCGGTTCGGGACCTATTGGTATTATGGCCGCGATGGTGGCGCGCCGTGCCGGTGCGCGTCGCGTGGTGCTGACCGACCGCAATGATTGGCGGCTCGAATTGGCGCGCAAGTTGGTCGACGCTCGCACGGTGAATACCGACACAGAAGACTTGAAATCGGTCATGGCGCAAGAAGGCGTTGATGAGGGCTTCGGGGTCGCTCTGGAAATGTCGGGGTCCCACTCAGCCATTGCCCAATGCATGAACAGCCTGGCCATGGGTGGCAAGTTGGCCATGCTTGGCCTCCCTGCCAAAGCGATGGAGGTCAACTGGTCTGAGATCATCCTCAAAGCCATAACCATAAAGACAGTCTACGGCCGCGAAATGTTCGAGACCTGGCGTAAAATGCTGGCTCTGATCCAATCGGGGCTGGACCTTACGCCGCTGATCACGCACCGCGTTGCTGCCGATGACTATAAAATGGGCTTCGAATCAGCATTATCGGGACGTTCCGGAAAAGTCATTATGGAATGGTGAGTAAGCCGGCGCGCGATTGGTCAGTGACACAAAGAGCATAGTCCCCGCCTGGACGACGGCCCAAGCCACATCTTGTTGTCTTTCGATGGCCCTCAAGGCCGTGCGCCGTGCTGGCGCCACACCCGGACGCGACCGCGATACCTCAGCCCTGCTACCATCGAATAGTGATGTCGGCGGTTCCGGAGAAGATGGTTGTCCCAACCCCTACCCGTGCATCTGTGCGAAGGCCCGCGGTCGTCGATTGATCCAGCTGTATTCGGCTTCCAAATCCCAGCAATGCCGTTTCGCGAGCTGGCCGTGTGCCGTAAAGCGTGAAGATGGAATTGGGGGCTGTCTGGAAGGCGGCATGAACATAAGGGTTGTCGTCCAACTCATGTTCCCACGCCGCCAATGCGTCAATCCAAATTGTATGGTCCGGATTCGATGCCAGGACACCCCCATAGCGCAATCCCAATTCGGTGTGGGTTATGCTGATGGTGTTGGAAGCATAGGACACTGCATATAGGGCGCTGCCCGACGCAGCAAACTCGCTGTAAGCCGGCCAATAATAGGAATCGCCGACGAAAGCCGTGTAGGGGGAGATGGTGCCGAGGTTTTCGACGGCAAAACCGTAGCCTGCTTCGATACGACCTCCGAAGTCATGCGCCTGGTAACGCGCCTTCAGAACATCCGTGCCTAACAGGGTCACGGAGCGATCCGTGCCCACTCGGTGCCAGCCATAGCCGAATGTTCCCCAGGCGTATGCCGACGTAAGGAAATTCTGTCGCGCATAGAGTGTGAGCATGACATCCTCACTGTCTCCCCGCCCTGAGCCCGCCGAAAAAGTCTGATGACTGACGCCGGCGCTGGCGCCCAGAAGCGTGTTTGACTGGAGCAGCGTGTCCGCGCCCAGCATCGTTCCGACGACGCCGGCGGATACATTTTGGGTGCCGAGCTTGGTATCACCCGCCAGGCTAGCATGACCCGCATAGAGGCTTTGCCACAATCGTATCGCGCCTGAGGAGGTAATTTGCGCGGGGTGCACACCAGCGGATGCATATGACTGACCTGGTGCGAATCGCTGCCCCCTCGGGGAATCGCGCTCGGGCAAAGCCGCAGAAATCAAATCTCCGTTCCCGTCGAGCGCAGGCAGCCAGAGGGCCTGGCCGTGGGCTCGACCCCGTCCCCATAGCGCCAGTATGACGGCAAAAACCGCAATATGTTTTGATGCCATCGCGATTATGGCTTCCCCGCTAGGACACTCCGAACGCCAGCGGAACGCGCAGCTGCGCGATCAGGCCGCGCTCGCCCTTCATCAATTGGACATCCCCGCCATGGGCCCGGGCAATAGACCGGCAAACCGCCAAACCGAGTCCGGTGCCATGCTTGTTCGACGTCCGCGCCTGGGGCGAACGATAAAAGGGCTGGAATACTTTTTCCAATTCATCTTCCGGGAGACCCGGCCCATCGTCATGGATTTCGGCAACGGCATCCTGCTTGTCCGTGAACAATCGCACGCGCGCACTGTCACCATATTTCACCGCATTTTCGACCAGATTGCCCAGCAGGCGTCGCATGCTGAGGGGATCAACTTCGACCTCCGCCGGTCCGCTCTCCTCCAAGGTCACCTGTTTGCCGACAAACACCGCATCTTCGACCACATCCTCGACCAGCGTACGTAGGTCCAGCATCTCACGCGAACCCGGCTCGGATGCATCGCGGATGAAGGCAAGAACGGAATTGATCATTTGTTCCATTTCTTCCACTTCGGCCAGCATGCCGTCACGAAGATCATCCGGGACATTTTCGATGCGGAAACGCAAACGGGTCAGCGGAGTTCGCAAATCATGGCTGATTGCTCCAACCATGGCGGTACGGTCATCCACAAAGCTGCGCAGGCGATTTTGCATGCGATTGAAAGCGCGGGCGGCACGTCCCACTTCTGCCGGGCCTTCCAGCGGCATGATGGGCGCGGTGGGATCCCGGCCCAGCTGCTCCGCGGCGGCGGCAAATCCCGTGATCGGCCGTACCAGATGGCGCGCGAACAACCAACCCAGCGGTGCCACCAATGCAAATGAAATCGCGAACCACAAAAGTACACGACGTTGCCAGCCGTTAGGGAATGGCTCCGGCACCGGCTGCACCACGGCCCAACGACCGTCGGCAAGACGCAAGGCGGCAATAAAATAGCCTTCGACAAACGGCGCAGGAGCAAGACCGAAAAGACCGCGGGGGCGAGCGGGTGTGCTCTGAAGAGGCGAGGACGGGATGGGCCCGGGAGGGGCCAACCGGCGAACGGGCGGACTTGGAAGCGGAGGGGGCGCAAGCGCTGCCTTTGATCGTTCGGCGGGCTTCCTCTCGGCGAGAGTGGCAGACGGCTTTTGCGCCGTTTGCGGAATCGGCTCAGGCTGCGAGACAACCGGGGGCCTCTTGGGCGGCAACGGACCGGGATCGGGTGGAACCGAACTCTGCGGCGCGAAGATTCCATTCGCCATATCCGGCGGCAGGATCACACCGAGGCTGGGCGCAGCCAACTGTGGCACCACCGCCGTTCCGGTCACAGCGGGCGCGATGGTGCCGCCCACTGCGGGCATCCCGGGATTTGCCGTGGAAGACGCCGAGGGAACCCCAACCGAATTGGGCAATACCGGCGTCGGAATGCCAGGGGATACCGCGGGCGTGCCTGAAACAGATGGGAGCGTGCTGGCCGGATAGCTCCCCAGCGGAGGGACGATGCTTCCGGATATCGACGGGGCGGCGGGTGCCGCATTCGGCAAACCACCGGCTGGGAAACTGGCCCCGGGAACACCTCCCGCCGTTGGAGCAATCTCGATGACCTGATAATCCGCATACAATAATCTCGGCGGCAATGGTGGCAGGTCATTGAAGGCTTCGCGCCGCCCGGCTGCAGAAATCGGGGACTGGGGCCGCGCCGGCCCCGCGACACCGGCAAAGGGCAGCGGGGTGAAGAAATAAAGCTGCACATCCTCCTCGTTACGCCCCAGCAGTGAGGCGAGCATATGACGCGATTGTTCGGAGGTAAGCCAACCGGGCCCGTTGGGAGACGGAGGCGCCTGCTCCACCAGGCGCTGGAGGGGACGGTCCAACCTGTTGTCGCCCAGGGAGCCGCCGGTGAGGGCACGGGCTATTGTATCCAGCCCATATTGAGGCTCCGGTTCAGGCGGCAAAACAAGCGTCAGAAACAACGTGACTGCTTGGGCGATGACGAGACCGCCGAGCAATAGAGCAAGAATCTGCAGCGCCAGGGGTGGGCTCGACAGCCGCAATTGCAATTTTCCCATCACGGGGATTCTGCCACGAAAGTGTTTTTCACGTCACCTGTCATGCTGAGCTGAAAAGGCCGGAAAGCCCTCATGAGCGGAAAGGGCCACCTACCCTTCTTGCAGCGTGTTGCCCGAACATTTCATGTTATTTCCGCCCTGTAATAGACGTCCTGAATGCCGGACTGATACCCCGATTTGTTGCGGCCCGCTACATGCCTGAAACATCGCTGGAATTTTGGAGTGGCATTGCCAGCTCATGGACGTCATTCTTCCCTCCATGGACATGGGCAGGAACATCCTGATCGTTGACGATGATGCCGGCATTCGCAGCCTGGTGTCCTCCTTTCTGGACAAGCACGGCTTCCAAAGCGATACCGCCGCCAGCACCAGTGAGATGCGCAGCAAACTTGGCAAGAACCGTTATGACCTGATCGTTCTTGACGTGATGATGCCAAACGAGGACGGCTTGAGTGCATTACGCAGTCTGCAGAGCGGGAACAATCCTCCGGTCATCATGCTGTCGGCCGTCGGAAGCGACATCGACCGCATAGTGGGGCTGGAGATAGGCGCAGATGATTATCTCGCCAAGCCCTGCAATCCACGGGAGCTTCTTGCCCGCATACGCACAGTGCTCCGTCGGCGAGCTCAGCGGGACAGCGAGGCGGGCATGGGCGCAAAGCATGACCCCGAAAAGACCAACGTTCTTGGTTTCGCGGGCTGGCGATTGGATTTGATCGCCCGTGTCCTTAGCGGTCCGGAGGGCTGTGTTGTCATGCTCTCGGATGGCGAGTTCCGTCTCTTGCGTGCGTTCGCAGAACATCCCCGGCGCGTGCTGACCAGGGACCAGTTGCTGGATTATGCGCGTGGGAGTGACAGCGATTATTATGACCGCGCCATCGACGTGCAGATCAGCCGTCTGCGGCGCAAGCTCGCCACGGGAGAGAAAAATCAGGACCTGATCCGCACCGTTCGCAGTGAAGGCTATATGTTTGTCCCTTCCGTCAAGGCTCTATAATCGCGCGGTAGAAACAAAAACATCAGTGCGTTGTGGTGGTGGTCGTCTGGTTCGTGCTCTCGGAGCCGCCCTGGGTGGCGAGGATAATGATGCCTGCCGCGCCGAGGCCCAGTCCCGTCCATAGCAATGTATTGTCGACCTGCTGTGCCTTTGCGATACCGGCGGGTTTTCCCGGCGACAGCGGACCATTCGCTTCGCCGGCGGCCTTTCCCGGCGGGATGGGAGCATCCGCTTCGGCTGCGAGCAAATCCGTTGAGATCAAACACGATGTGACCGCGATGACTGTTAAAAGACGCATTCCTCACTCCTCTTGTCAAACCTGGCTCTTGCCTGCGTGAACCTTGGCAAGGTTTGACGCGTGAGTTTTGCCGGCCTATTTCGGAATATTGCTTCCCGGCAACAGAAATGTCTTTCAGCAGCACAATTCAGACGCTGTGCATGCCTTATCTTACGCTTCGCACAAGCAGATGGAACGGCACGCCGGTCGAGGCGAAATTTCGAAAAACGTGATGCCTTTTGTTGAACGCCGCGAAGGACTTGACCCGCATTATGAAGGGTTTTGGCGGAAGACTTTCCCTCGAGGCCGCCGCTAAAACTTCGCGGTCGAAAATCAATAAACCACCACGCTCCGGATCGACTCGCCGCGGGTCATCAGGTCGAAGGCATTGTTGATCTCCTCCAGCCTCATCGCGTGGGTGATGAGATCATCGATATTGATTTTCTTGTTCATGTACCAATCGACAATTTTGGGCACGTCGGGGCGGCCGCGCGCGCCGCCGACGGCCGAGCCGACCCCGCGGCGGCGGGTGACGAGCTGCAATGGAGGGGGGGAGATTACCTGGCCGGCGCCGGCCACGCCGATGATGGTGGAAACCCCCCAGCCGCGATGACAGCATTCCAGCGCATGGCGCATGAGTTCGACATTGCCGACACACTCGAAACTGTAATCGGCGCCCCCGCCGGTGAGCTCCACCAGATGCGGCACCAGATTGCCCTTGAGCACGGCCGGATTGACAAAATGGGTCATGCCGAATTCCCGGGCCAATTGCTCGCGCTTGGGATTGATATCGACGCCCACGATCATGTCGGCGCCGGCGATGCGTGCGCCCTGGATGACATTGAGGCCGATGCCGCCCAGGCCGAACACGACGACATTGGCGCCCGGCTCGACCTTGGCGGTGAAGATGACGGCGCCGATGCCGGTGGTGACGCCGCAGCCGATGTAACATATCTTGTCGAAGGGCGCGTCTTCGCGCACCTTGGCGACCGCGATTTCCGGCATCACGGTATAGTTCGCGAACGTCGAGCAGCCCATATAATGGTAGATGGGCTTGCCGTTCTTGGAGAAGCGGCTGGTGCCGTCGGGCATCAGGCCTTTTCCCTGCGTCGCCCGGATGGAGGTGCAGAGGTTGGTCTTGTGGCTGGTGCAGGATTTGCATTCCCGGCATTCCGGCGTGTAGAGCGGAATGACGTGATCGCCCTTTCTTAAGCTCTTCACGTCAGGTCCGACGTCAAGGACGATGCCGGCCCCTTCGTGGCCAAGGATGCAAGGGAATATGCCCTCCGGGTCCGCGCCCGACAAAGTGAACTTGTCGGTATGGCAGATGCCGGTGGCTTTCAGCTCGATGAGGACTTCATTGCCTCTCGGCCCTTCGAGCTGCACCGTTTCAATCGAAAGCGGCTTGCCCGCCTCCCAGGCCACCGCCGCACGAATATCCATGATGTCCTTCCTCCACCCTCTGCCCGGCCTGAAGCTTTCATGCCGCCGGAAAGCTGACGACCCTAATTCCCCTGCTCCCAGGCGAGAGCAAGTTCTTTTTCCAGCCCCATCGCGCGGGCGACTTCGAACAACTGTTTCACACGGACCGCGGTGGCCTTGCCGATGACGTCGGCGCGCCCCGCCGCCATCTTCCGGATGCCGCCGGCCAGCACAGGGCCCGGCGAACCCCAGGGCACCGCCGCGGTGATGCCGAACTCCCCCGTCAGGGGCACCACGCCATGCCACCACAAGGGCGGTATATAAAGTGCGTCCCCCTCCTCCACCGTGGTGACGAACCAATCCAGGCCCGTGTCCGGGAAGGATGAAAAGACCGAAGGGTCCTCGTAGTAATCCTCCCGGAAGAAGATATCGCGCAGCGTCCGGTGATGGGGATTGTCCAGGCCGACCAGGCCCACCTGTTTGGCGCCGATCACCTGGCACATCAAGGTCTCGTCAAACGGATGATAGTGCCAGGTCGTGCCGGCGTTGCGGTAAAGGAAATAGCGGATATGGGGATAGAAGAAGGCGGGCGGCACCTTATCCAGAAAAGAAAAGCCCGGCAGGTCGTCCATCACCTCCACCGGGGTGGCGGTGCCGCAAAAACCGATGCGTGTCTCGGGCGCGCGCAGACGCTCCAGCGCCTCGCCCAGCGGGATCATGACCTGGTCGCGCAGCTGGCGGGCTTGCGAGGAATAATTCTCATGCGGATAGTAATAGACCTGATGGTGGCCGGAGCGGCTTTTGAGATAATCCGGTTCGCGCCATTTGGTCCGCGCCGGCCAATGCGCCACCGCGCCCTTGATCAGCACCGGCCGGCTCTGCGCCATATAGTCGGTGAAAAAGCGCTCGCGGGTCAGTTCCGCCGCCTGGACCGAGGCCAGCGGCGCGGCGCGCTTCATGCCTGGCACATGATCGAAGATGGGCGAGGACATGGGAGCGCTCAAGATTTCCGGCGGCCGTACAACATGGTGACATTGATCCTGCGGTTTTCGTAGCCTTCCTTGAAGCGGATGATATCGGTTTCGTGAAAAAGGTCGGAATCGAAGATCACCGCGCGGTTCTGGCGGTGCGGAATGCGGCGCGGCGCCGCGCCGTTGCGGGCCAGGAAATCGCGGATGGCAGGGATGTCGTTGTTGAACCGGGTGAAGTTCCAGTCGAGCGGCGCCGCCACGTCCCACACCACCAGCCCCCCGCTTTCGGGATCGAGATTGGCGTCGTCGGGCGTGATCCAGAAATTGACATTCACCGCCGCCTCGTCGGCGTGAATGCCGATCCCGGTGAGCGTGCTGTCATACTTGAATCCCCAGAGATAGTTGAGGGCATGATCCCGGAAAATGGCGGGATAGGCGGCACGCAATTCGTCGGCGATCTGGCCCAAGAGAGGGCAGGCAAAACCATGTTCGGGAAATGCACCCAGATAACCGTTGGGATAGGCCCGGCGCCAGACCTCCTCTTCCAGGCAGAAGCGCCTGAGCGCGGCAAGCGCGTCCTCGCTGAGGAAATTGTCAATGACGGCGATCTGCGGCTTCAGCTCCCGCCAATCCGCGTTCTGGTCCGTCAGCAAGGGGGCTGACCGGATTGCGGGGCCCCTCACTCTCTGGCCGGAAGCGCCGGCCTGGGAAGCGGCCCCTTGGCGCCATGCGCGCTGTTCCCGGTCATGGCGTTGTTTGTGCGGCGGCGACGGCATCTCATTGTTTCCGCCGGCGTAGATTTTGGCCGCCATCTCACGGAATGCCGCCAAACCTTCCTCGGTGCGGTTCAGCTCCAGGAGGATTTGCCCGTATCCCTTCATGGCATCGAACAGATCGGGCCTTTGTTCGAGCGCCTTGGCATAGCTCGACAGCGCCGCATCCAGCCGGCCCAGTTCGCGCAAGGCATGACCGCGGTTGTTCCAGCCTTCGGGAAAATGCGGTTGCAGCGCCAGGGCCCGGTCGAAATCCGCCAGCGCGTCTTCCGCCCTCCCCTGATCATCCAGCAGCAGGCTGCCGCGGTTGCACAGCGCATCGGGATAGTCCGGGTTGATGGCGAGCGCGCGGTCGAAGCTTGCCAGCGCCTCCGGAATCCGCCCCAGCGCGCGCAGCGCACTCGCCTGCACATTCCAGCCTTCGGCAGACTGGGGATTGAGCGCCAGGGCCTTTCTTACGGAGACCAGGGCCTCCACATCGTGGCGCAGATTCAGATCGAGAAGACTGCGGCGATAGAGCGTCGCGAAGGAATCCGGCTGGGACGCCGGCATTCCGCCGGGCATGTTGCGCAACCGCTCAACCAGATGGGCTTGGGCTTCGCGGCCGCCGGGGAAATCGGGCTTGACCGCCAGAAGCTGTTCCACTGCCGTCAGGGCCTCGTCAAAACGGCCGGTTTCGGCAAGGGCCTGGGCGTAATTTCCGACGATTTCGGGGTTGCGCGGGGCCAGCCGCACCGCCGCCACCATCAGCCGCAATCCTTCCTCCCGCCGGCCTTGTTGCATGCAAAGCGCGCCCAGCATGCTGTGCGGCTCCGCCGCCTGGGGCAGCGCCGCGATCACCTGCTGATAAAGAGGCCCGGCCTCGGCCAGCCGGCCGGCGCGGTGCAGATCGACCGCCTGCCGGAACAGGCGGAAGGATTCGTCCTCGCTCATGATTGGCCGCTCTTCCAGATCCAGAACCTGTACATTCCGGCAAACATGCCGGGGTGATCCGCCTCGAATGCCGCCCAATGATCCAAATCCACCGCGGCGGGATCGTCCCGGAAGCGGCGGCGATAGGCATCCACCACCGCGTCATCCAGTTCAAAGCCCAGGAAAGCAAGGCCGTGCTCCAGAAGAAAGGCCTTGATCCCTCCGATGGTCAGGCCCTGTTCCTGCACATGGAACAGAAGGTCGCGGCAGGCGCTGGTGGTGAAAAAATCCTCCGATTTCAAAATCGCGGCCTGGACGCCCGGATCGCGGCTCGGCATCAGCCCCTGGCGGAAAGCACGGAGGTCGGCGGCGCCAAGGCCGTTTGCCGCGATCTCTTCCCGCACGGCATGGATCGGACGGCGCGCGGCGGCGCTGTAAACGCCCACTTCCATAAAGCCGTTGGGGCGCAGCAAGGCCAGCAAGGTCTTCCACCCGGCATAAGGATCCGCCATATGGTGCAGCACGCCCATGCATTCGATCACGTCGAATTGCCGGCCGAGCGACGCCAGTTCCAGGATGTCGGCCTGGCCATATGCGATCTTGAGCCCCAGTTCATTTGATTTGCGGCGGGCATAGCAAAGGCTGCTCAGGCTGAGATCCACCGCCAGCATGTGGCCGTCGCCGAATTTTTGCGCGGCCAGGATGGATTGCTGGCCCGTGCCGCAACCGGCGATGAGAAAGTCGCGCATCGGCCGGCCCGGATTGCGCTCAAAGCGGGCGGAGGGAAATTTCGCGCTGAGGAAGCTGACGATATTGTCGCGGCTTGCCGGGGCGACGCGGACCCAGCGCGGATAGGGGTTTTCCTCATACTGGCGCTGGACCAGCTGGGACGTGCCGCTGCCGATGTCCGTCAGGCGCGGAATTTCGGCACGCAAGCGGCGCTCTTCCAGGGGCTCGCGCAGCTGCCGGGTGAGGACCTCCTGCACGGCGGGCGGCCATAAGCGCTCCAGCAATCTTTCGCCGCCGCGCAGGTGCATCAACGGGAAATAGGACGCCGCCGCCAGGAGCTGCACCGGCGGAATGGCTTCACCTGAATCCAGCGCCGCGGCGAGCGTTTCGCAGAGCATCTTTGCCTCCGCGATTTCCGTCTCGTCCGCCATGAAGATGAATTCGTTGATGAAACATTGCTGGGCCAGGGCGCCGGCAAAGCGCAGCGTCTTGTCATCGGCGGTGATTTCCCGCGGCAAGGCGGCGCCGAGCAGTGCAGCTCTCGCCATGGTCAAGAATCGTTCCAGGGCAATGTCGGTGTTGGGCGCCGAGGTCAGCAGCGCCATCAGCAGCATGTTGTCCGCCAGGGCGGCAAAGCCGGCTGGGCCCAGCAATCGCGTGGATGAAAGCCGCGCCGGCCAGGCGGCAGCGGCCGCCTCCACTGCCCGGCCGATGCCCGGATCGAGCATGATCAATTGGGCGGCGGCGCGGCCAAGCCTTGCGGGCCGGTCCCAGGGCTCGGTGAGGGCGCGCGCCATGACGGCCCGGATTTCCTCAGAGGCGCCGTTCCAGCCGGATAGAGAAGCCAAGTCGACGAACAACCGCTTGGCCCTGGCGGTTTCCTGCACCGCGAGCGACCGGCGGATCATCTCCATCGCCGCGGCCCCCTTGCCCCGCGCCATCAGGAGCGCGGCGGAATTGTTGAGCAATCCCGTGTCGGCCGGCCTCAAGCTCAGCGCCCGGGCAAACATGGCTTCGGCTTCGTCCAGCGCGCCCTGGTCCCAGAGCGCCAGGCCGAGATTGGCCAATGTCTCCACATGCGCGGGATCGCATTCGAGGGCGCGGCGGTAATGGCGCATGGCTTCCTCGTGCCGCCCCAGGTCCCACAGCACCAGGCCCAGACTGCCTTGTGTTCCGGCACTGTGAGGCTCCAGCGCAACCGCCCGCCGATAGCAGGTCTCGGCTTGGTTCAGCCGGCCTTTTTCGCGATGGACATTGCCAAGATTGACGATGGCAGCGGCATAGCCGGGATCGAGCGCGACCGCTTCGCGGAAACTGGCCTCGGCCGCGTCAATATCTCTTCTGTGCCACTGGACCGCGCCCAGGCTGCAATGCGCCACCGCATTGCGCGGCTGCAAAGCCAGCGCGCGGCGGAACAGGCTTTCCGCTTCATCCGGCTTGCCCAGCGCGGCGAGGACATTGCCCATATTGTTGAAGGTATCCGGGTCTTCCGGCTTGAGCGCGAGCGACCGGCGATAGCTGTCGAGCGCACCCTCCATGTCCCCCAATGTCTGCAAAGCGGCGCCCAGTTGGAAGTGATAGCCGGCCTGGCCGCCCCGCAGCGCGATGGCCTTGCGGGTGAGGTCGGCGGCGGCGTGGGCCTGGCCTTGGCCCAGCACGACCATCCCCAGCAGATAAAGCGTGTCGGCATGGGTGGGGTCGAAGCCCAGTATTTTCCGGTAGAGGAGTGCGGCTTCATTCAAGTGCCCGGCCTGGTGGCGCTTGAGCGCCTCCCCGAGCATTGCTTGAATTTGAGCTGGCGCCATCGGCTTCGCATCCCTCCGGCTTTTCTCGCCTTTCCGGGCCGGATTGGCAAATCAGGCCCGGGCGGAAAAATCTTTCCCGTCAAGGGACAAGCCGGTGGGCCTTGGGGCCGGTGGCGCCTTGGGATCAGACCAGATCGATGCGGAATATGGTCTTGGTCGTCGGGCTGTCATTGTTGGGCCAGCCGGGATGAAGCCCGGCATCGCAACTGATCAGCGATCCGTTGTACATGGCCAGGCCGTGCGGATCCGACGAACCGGGAAGCAGGTCCACTGTTTCCAACAGCTCGCCGGTCGCGGCGTCATATTTGGCGAGGCCGGGCTTGCCGTCGGCAAAGCCCTTGCTGTCGTTTCCGGTGACGATCCAGATCGCGCCATTGTCCCAGGCGATGCCGTGCAGACGCTGACGTCCTTCGGGGAGATTGACCGGGATGAAGAATTCCGGCGTCCAGCTCTTGGGATCGACGCGCAAAATGCCCCTGAGGCGCAGCGCGGCGATCCACAATTTGCCCTCGTTCCACAAAAGCCCGTGACAGCCGCCGCCATTCTCCGCCGGTCCCAGCGGGATCTGGCGATGGCTGACGGTGCGCGAATTCATGTCGGTCTGGAAAATGCCTTCCGGCGCCGCATTCGCGCCCATCCACACACAGCCGTCGCCATAGGCCATGCCGCTGGTGTTCTTCGATTCGGTCATCACCGTCTTGAGCAGCTTGCCGTTCCAATCGGTGAGCCACGCCGCCTCACGCGGGTCTGAACCCGGGGCGGCATTGCGCCCTTCCTTCTGTTCCCCGATCCAGAGCCCTTCCGGCGCCACCGCGATGGCGTTGGGATAGCCCCAGGGCGTCTTGAACAGGACCGAGGTCTTGGCTTTGCGATTGGGAATGTCGCGCGGCGCCCGGCGCCCCGGTGGAGGATTGGCGGTCATGGCGGTTTGCGCCAAAGCCGGACCGGCGATCAGGCTCGCACCGGCACCAAAACCAAGGCTCAGGCCAAGACCAAGAAGCTCTCTTTTGGTTGCCAACATCGTCATCTCCTTATTCGGATGTCGTCAGGTTCTGGGCAGCCGGAAGGCGAGCAACTCGGCGGCGTAATTGCCGCCGCCGATGGCAAGCACGATATATTGCTGGCCGTTCAGCATATAGGTCATGGGCGCGCCGGTCTGGGGCGCGGGCATATAGACTTCGCCCCTGTCGGCGCCGGTTGCCTTGTCATAAGCACGCAGCTTGGCGCCGCGCGCGCCGGAAGGCTGGGTGGCGAAACCCGACTCGCCGCAGATCACCAAACTCTTGGTCACCAGCGGGCCGAGCAGCCCGGCGCGGCCGGTGCGCGGGATGTTGAGGCCGCGCAAGGCCGGATGGTTCTTGATCTCATCGGGGGTATCGCCATGGGCGATCTGCCATACGATGTCGCCCTTGGTGAGGTCGATGGCAGTGATGCGGCCATAAGGCGGCTTCAGGAGCGGCAGGCCCTGCACGGTATTCGGATTGGGCGCGGCAGGGCCGCGTGCGCCAGCAGCGGC
>CAZEFQ010000123.1:0-8968 GCA_964511505.1 uncultured Rhizobium sp. | reverse complement strand
TCCTCCCGCGGCGGCGGCAGCTATGGTCAAGGCGGCAGCCGCGAACGCGACGATCAGGGCCGCTTCATGAGCGATGACGATGATGGCGGTTCGCGCTCGTCGCGCGGCGGCGGCCGCGGCGGCAACCGTGGCGGCCAGGGCGGATGGTTCGGCGATTCCGAAGGCCATTCCCAGGCCTCGCGGGAAGGCTGGGAAGACCGCGGCGGCGGTCGCTCGTCACGCAGTTCTGGCCGTTATGACGAAGATGACGATCGCGGTTCTTCGCGCTCGTCACGCGGCAGCGGCGGCCGCGGCCATGGCGGCTGGTTCGGCGATCCCGAAGGCCATTCCCAGGCGTCCCGTGAAGGTTGGCGCCAGTCCTCGCATGAAGGCAGCGGCTGGTACGGGGACTCGGAAGGCCATTCCCAGGCATCGCGCGAAGGCTGGGAGGGACGTGGCGGCAGCCGGTCGCGCGGCCGTTATGACGAAGACGAAGATGACCGCCGTTCTTCCCGCTCAGCGCGCGGGGGCGGCGGCCAAGAGCACGGCGGCTGGTTCGGCGACTCCGAAGGTCATTCCCAAGCGTCGCGTGAAGGTTGGCGCAACCGCTAAGGCGCCATAATCGGGCGCACCGGCAGCGCCAAGACCCGGAGAGCCTTCCCCATCGGGCTCTCCGGGTCTTTTCTTTCCCGTCCGCCCCCCTGGGGGCTCGCTTTGTCCGCCTGCGGACAATAGTTGGTCTTGCACGGGAATTATTCCTTGTTAATGTAAGGCCTCACCCTACGCCCAGGGCACCCACGCCCATGCGAAACGCATAGGAGCAATATGCGCTGTTTTTTCATGCGGGATGGCCATATCGCGGCCGTCGAATTGCTGGAGCCGGTCTCGGATCAGGAGGCCGTCCACCGCAGCAAGCAATTGTTTCTTGCGCGGGTGAAAGAGGGGTTTGACGGCTTCGAGGTCTGGGACCGCCAGCGCATCATCTTCCGCTATCCCGAGATGTGAGCGTCCGCTCGCACAGGGTGAGATAAAACAGCCATCCTTTGTGTGCGCCGCGCGGGCTTTGCCTGCGCCCCATTCCTTTTTTTGTCGGCGCCAGGCCGGGAAACGAAATCCTGGCCGGCCCTTTTTGCCGGAGAGGATGTTCATGTCCGATCCCGGAAAACTCGCCGCTTTGGGGCCGCGAGACAGCGTGCAGGTGGTTGTGGAAGCCGGCCGCTTCATGCGCGTCAAATGCCGGTATGACTCCGGCTGCGGCCTGTTCGTCTTTGGCAGGCCGTTGCCGCACGGCTCCCTTCGACGGGGGCTTTATTCCGTCCACCAAGGGCGGCGACGGTGATCCGCCGGACGCGGTGGTGCTGCATGACGCCGCCACGCCGGTCGGATGCCTGATCCGCTGCCGCGCGCTCGCCGTCCTTGAAGCCAGGCAGCCTGAGAACGGCAAGGTGATCCGCAACGACGGCTTCTTCCTCAGTCCCGAGAGCGATGAAGCCGTGAAAGAACAGATCATTCTCACGCCGCGGTTCAAGGCCGAACTGGAACAATTCTTCCATGCCGCCGTTTTCGGCACCGGGAAGAAGCTTAGCTTCACGGGATGGCGCGGCGCTGAGGCGGCGCTGAAGGCCATCCGGAAAGCATCCCGGGAAGAGTAAGCAGCAAATGATGTTCGGATGCCTGGTCAGCTTCTATCATTCCACGGCGGAAGATGCGCATCGTCCGGCTACGGAGCATGATGCGTTGGCGCGTTTGAAGGCGGCAATGGCGCGGCTTTCGCGTCTGGCGCCCGGCGGAGCGAAAAGAACTGCGCCCTCCGCTCGGGTGCGGCCATCAAATGTTGGCCGGCCATCCCTGTCATGATGGCCGGCCGGCGGCTTGATGACCGTGGAAGATTGATGACAAGGTGAATCGCATGGGCCAATCGATCGGCAGCACGGGCAATCGCGGCAAGCAGAAGGGCGCTACCGGCCAGGAAAGGAACCAGCCGGAAAAGCGCCCCGGCCAGAAGATGGCCGACCAGGGCGGCCATAAGGCAAAAGAGAAACCTCAAGGCGGGGCGGACCAGGGCCCGCGTTCGATCCGCTGACGCCTAACCCGTCAAATGCGCCGTTCAAAAAGCCCCTGGGCCGCTGGGAGTGCCCAGCCCCGTGGGGCCGTCATAACCGGGCCCGGCAATGCAGAAGAAATTGCCGCACACACCGTTCGCGCCCGACATCACATCATTGAGATAGGTCGTATCGCCGTAGGGCGCGCCGTCTGCCACCGGCCCGCCATGGACGGCATATAGCCCCGCCACCAGGGGAGCGCCGACACTGGTGCCGCCAAAAATCAGCCAGGCCGATTTGCTGATCGTCACCGGTGCATAAACCGCCACGCCGGTGTTGGGATCACCCACAGCGGCGACATCCGCCACCATCCGGTTGGGGCAGAGGGGGATGAAAGCCTGCCAGGCCGGCTTGGCATAAAGGGCGCTGCAGCCGCTGCCGCCGTCCTTCCATGCGAGTTCGGTCCAGCCGCGCGCATTGAAATCCGGATAGAGGCTGGTGCCGCCCACCGCGGTCACGAAAGGCGACGAGGCGGGGAATTGCGGACCTTGATTGTAGCCCTTGTCGCCACTGCTGGCGGTGATGGCGATACCGGGATGGTGGTAGGCCTCGGCATAGGCTTCCGAGCCGCTTTCATTGCCGCCATAGGAATTGCTGATAACCGTGGCGCCCTTCGCCGCCGCCAGGTTCACCGCCACCGCCAGGTCGGCGAAACGGTCGGACTTGGCCTCGATCAGCATCAGCCGGCAGTTGGGACACATGGCGCTCGCCATGTCGAGATCGAGCGCGGTTTCCCGCGCCCATCCCAGATTCTGCACCGGAAAGAACTTGTTCTGGCCCTTCTGGTTCAGCTTGACGAAGCAGCCATTGGCGGTGGTGCAGGGCAGCAGCCCGAACGTGGCGCGATAAACCGCAAGATCGGCCTCGGCGTTCTTGTAGCCTTTGGCGTCGATGATGGCGATGACCGTGGTGGAGGAGCCGAGATTGGGGTAGGTCGCCGACGCTTGCGGGTTATAGGCGGCGATCAGCGATGGCGGACCATAGCCGAAGGGCTCCGTGCTCGTCCCTGCTTTTTTCCCTTTGACCGGGACAAAGCGGTTGGCGATCTCGCTGCCTTGGCTGTCGGTGAGAATATGGGCATGGCAGCGGACCCTGCCCGGCGGCGGCTTGCCGGGGCAAGCGGCAATATGAAAGTTGGCGCCGGACCGTTCGACCGTCACTTGCGCCCAGGCGCCGCTGCCCGCGCACACCATCGCGGCAAACGCCAAAGGAAAAACCAGGCGCAGCATTCCAGCCCCCGAAAATCTGATTCGAAAAATGCCGGGAAGCGGGAGTTGCCGCAAGCGTGATTTTTTTATGACGGTTTCAATGCCAGATCGCCGCGACGGCGCCAACCCAGGAACTGCAACACAAGCACAATCGCCACCGCCGCCACAGCTGTCGCCAGGAATGGCCAATTCTGGCTCTCCACTCCCCTCTGGTAGGCAAAGGTGTGAAGCGCGGTGAGGCCGAAGCAGTAGTAATTCCAGCGCTGCAATTGCTTCCATCCCGGCGTGCCCAGCTTGCGCAGCGAGGCATCATTTGATGTGGCGAGAAGCGCCAGCAGGATCAGGGCGGCGGCCAGCCCGGTGAAATTGGCGAAGCCGAACATGTCGTGGCGGACGGGGAAAACATGCTTCTCCCGTGTGGCATCGTAAATGTAATAAAGCCACGGCCGGCCGCGCAGATGGACGCACTGGCCGATCCCGGTGTGCAAGAGGCCCAATATCCCCGCCCAGATGCCCACATCGCGGCGCAGATCGAGCGAGACGGCAAGCCGCTCCCCCGCAAGATATTTGACCGGCCCGATAGCAAGCGTCGCCGCCAGAAGGACCAGCGCCGGATAGGCCGTGGCGAAGCTCAGCCTGCTGATCACATCGGGATAAGGCCGGGTGACATAGAGCACTATCGCACAGATGAGCGACGCCAGGCTCAGCGGCAGGTGATGACGGATCAGGCGGCGGTCAAGGCGGGGCGTGAACATGGCTCCTGCTACACCAGACTCGCCGGGGGCGGAAGCATCCCGAGCCACGCGACCAGGGCGAGAATGGCGATGCCGAGCCCGGTCTCCACCAGAATGCTCTGGCGCAGCGCCGCAACATACGGCGAGCGCGCCAGTGCCGGCGTGTGCACGCTGCGGTTCCGCCAGGCAAGTCCCAGCATCGCCAGAAAGAGAATGATCTTCGCCGTCAACACCACGCCATAAAGGCTCTGCCAAAGCGCCGGCAGGCGGGAGATTCCGATCAGGAACCAGCTGTTGACCAGGCCGGTCACCAGGATTGTCGCCACAAAGGCGATGCCGAAGGCGGAAAAATTCTCAAGCGCGGCGGCAAGGATGCGCGGCTCGGCATCTTTTTGCATCAGCCAGGGCGCGAACACGAAAAGCGCCCCGATCCAGGCCGCCGCCGCCAGGGTGTGAAGAATATCCCCCATGAGATGAACGATTCCTCCCGCTCCCTCAGTCGCCGCGCCATGTCCCATCCAGGCAAAGCTGGCGCAGACGATCGCGCCCAGCAGGGCGAGGACCGCAGGCCGCCTTCGCCCGCTCCCGGGCGGCAAGAAGTTGGCCGCCAGCGCCAGAACCGCCGCCACGGCGCGCACCAGGCTCGACTTCCCGAAAACGGTTTCGCGGAATACCGCTTCCAGCGTGGCGCCGTCCGGCATGGCGGATGGCGACCCGGCCATCTCTGCAGCCTCGGCCAGGAAATGCAGTGGCACCGCGGCGGCCAAGATCAGCGTCGCGGCCAGGAACAGCCGCCACATCCAGCGAAGTTCATCGAGACCCGAATAAAAAAGGAACAGCGGCGCGCCGAACAGGATCGACCCGGCCGCATATTCCAGAAACCGGAGGACAATGACCGTCATCGGCCCAACGAGATCATTTCACCGTGAAGCTGAACGATCCCTCGGTGCGATGGCCGTCATCGGTGGAGACCGCATGCCAGGAGAGTGTCCATTTGCCCGCCATGAAGGGATCGGTGGGCGTCGCGGTCAGCGTCATGCCGTCGGCCGAAAGCTTGTTGACCGTCTTCACCACCATGCCGTCGCCCATGGCGAGGCGGAAGCCCGACAGGGTGGGCGAGATCTTCTCGCTGAAGGTGAGCTTGATGGTCCTGGGCGCGGCCACTATGGCGTCCTTGGCGGGGGTGGATTCCACCAGCCCGGCATGGGCCCAAGCCGGCGACATCAAGGCCGGCGATGCAACGATTGCCATGATGCCTGCGATGACTGCCAAAGATAAGTTTCGCATCTGTCATTCCCTCGCTGAAGTTTCCCGCCCCGGCCGCTTCAAGCCTTGCATTTTTTTGACGCGGTGGAAAAGCCGCATGCTCTGCGTGTCGGCCGCCTTGAACTCCATCGAGCCTCTTCCGTGCCTTTGAAGCGCCAGGCTCGCCTTCGCCGCCGATTCGGCATAATCCGCATAGACGGAAGCAAAATCGCGCTTGCCCGTTTCGGCTTCTTCGTCGTCATGCATGCCGTGCAACCGCGCGAACATGCGGTAGGCCGGCTTCCAGGCAACCAGGCTCATTCGCGCACCACCGCCCATGGTCGGCAAATCCGGGCCGCCCCGATTTTGGGTTGCGGCCCACTCCGGCCCGTTGTATACCCCATAGGGGTATATAATGCCACAGCACGATCCCAAACTTCTTTCGCGTCTGGCCCGCATCCAGGGCCAGGTGGGCGGCATTGCCCGCATGATCGAAGAGGACCGCTACTGTATCGACATTCTCACCCAGCTCCAGGCCATCAAGTCCGCATTGAGAAAAGTTGAGGAAGAACTGCTCAAATCTCATTCCGGCCATTGCGTCGCCCATGCCATAAGGAGCGGCGACGTCAAGGACGCCCGCAAGAAGTTCAACGAATTGGTGGAATTGTTCGGGCGCACTGCGCGCTGAACCGCAAAACAGGGAGGAAGCCATGAAACTTTTCCGTGTGGGGTATATGGTCGTGGCGGTTTCCCTCCTCGCGCTTCCCGCCGCCGCCCATGTCCGCGTCACGCCGGCCGCGTCCAAGCCGGGCGCCACCGAAACCTATTCGATGGCGGTGCCCACCGAAGGCAAGGTCACCACCACCAAGGTCGAACTCATCCTCCCCAAGGGCATGACGCTGGTTTCGGTGGACGACGCCGGAAAGCCTTATGACGTGAAGCAGGACCCGGAGGGCAGAACCGTCATCATCTGGACCACGAATATCGAACCCAGCTACGCCAAGATCTTCAAATTCACCGCCAGGAATCCGGCCGGCATGACGGAGGTCTCCTGGCCCGCCCACCAATATTACGCGGATGGCACTCAGGCCGACTGGGTGGATGTGCCCGGCAGCCGGCGGCCTGCTTCAGTCACCCGGCTCGCTCCCTGAACCGCCGGGAAAAGGCATGATCCAAATCAAGGCGGCCGGGGTCATGGCGGCACAAACTTGGGTGTTTCTCAAAAGGGGTTTTCCCATGAAGCGCTGCCTCAATTACTGCCTTCTCTCTTCCCTGCTGTTTCTTTCGCCCGCGGCCTACGCCCAGACCGCGCCGGCGGCGGGCACGCAGGACATGATGCAAAATTGTCCGATGAAGACGGATGCCGCGGCCATGCAGAAGGATCTCGACGCCATGATGGGCGATATCGGCGCCATGATGAAAGGCACCAAGGACCCGGCTATGAAGGAACGCCTGGCCAATATGCATGAACGCATGGCCGTGATGATGGTCAACATGCAACATATGGGCGGCATGCCCCGCATGATGAACGGCGGCATGATGAGCGGGCGGATGATGGGCGGCGGCATGATGCAGCCCAATCCGCCGGACGCCCAGAAGTCCAAACCCGAAAGCGAGCATGACGCGCATCACCCAAATCCATAGGGCTTGCGGCCAGGCTACCGGCGGGCGGGCCGTCGCGGAATAATCATGGCGCCCGCTCATCATCATCACATGGCAAAGGAGGCGGGTCATGGCGGCGATAGCGCCCATGGCCCGCACGCCGCGCATGCCGGTCACGGGGAGCACGATCACAACAAGATGATCGCCGATTTCCGGATCCGGTTCTGGATCTGCCTGGGCCTCACTCTCCCCGTCCTTGCTCTTTCCCCCATGATCCAGATGGCATTGGGGCTCTCCTGGCGTTTCGCCGGAGACGGCTACCTGCTCGCCGCTCTTTCCAGCGCGATCTATTTCTATGGCGGCTGGCCGTTCCTCGATGGATTGCGCATGGAAATCTCCGCGCGCAATCCCGGCATGATGACCCTGATCGGCGTCGCGATCACCGCCGCCTGGCTCTACAGCGTCGCCACCGTCCTGGGGCTCAAGGGCGGGGATTTCTTCTGGGAACTGGTGACGCTGATCGACATCATGCTGCTTGGCCATTGGATCGAGATGAAATCCGTCATGGGCGCCGGCATGGCGCTGGAAAGCCTGGCGGCGCTGATTCCCGACACCGCCCATCTCCTGGATGGAGAGGGAAACAGCCGGGACGTGGCGGCCAATACCCTCAAGCAGGGCGACCGGCTCCTGGTCAGGCCGGGCGAGAGAATTCCGGCTGACGGCAGCATTCTCGCCGGCGAAACCTCGGTGAATGAATCCATGCTGACGGGCGAGTCCAAGCCCGTCGCCAAGGCCGCCGGCGACGCCGTGATCGGCGGCGCCGTCAATGGCGAAGGCGCCGTCACCCTGGAAGTGAAACACACCGGCGCCGACACGTTCATCGCCGGCGTCATTCGCCTGGTCAGGGAGGCGCAGGCGAGCAAATCGCGCACCCAGGACCTGGCCAACCGCGCCGCTTTCTGGCTGACCGTGATCGCGCTGTCGGTCAGCGCCGTCACGCTGCTGGCCTGGATATTCCTGGGCGACCAGGGCCCGGCGGCCGCCATAGAGCGCGCCGTCACCGTGCTGGTCATTTCCTGTCCCCATGCGCTCGGCCTTGCCGTTCCGCTGGTGGTGGCAGTTTCGACCTCCATCGCCGCGGCCAACGGCCTTCTGATCCGCGACCGCACCGCCTTCGAGGATGCCCGCAGGACCCAGGCGGTGGTGTTCGACAAGACGGGCACGCTCACCAAGGGCGAGTTCGGCGTTTCCGATGTCATTCTTTTCGATCGCTCGCTGAACGAGGACGCGCTGCTCGCCTACGCGGCCTCCATCGAGCAACATTCCGAACATCCCATCGCCAAAGGCATCGTCCGGCGCGCGAAGAACAAGTGGGAGGTCGAGAATTTCCGCGCCATTCCCGGAAAGGGCGCGCAGGGCACGGTCCGCGGCGCGCAAGTGAAGGCCGTCAGTCCCGGCTATCTGCGGGAACAGGGGATCGAAAACAGCGATCCGCGCATCGCCGAACTGGGGCGTCAAGGCAAGACCGTTGTTTTCATCCTTGTCGGCGGCGAGCTCAAGGGCGCGGTCGCGCTGGCCGACATCATCCGCCCGGAATCGAAAGCGGCGGTTTCGCGCCTGAAAGCGATGGGCATCCGTTGCCTCATGCTCACCGGCGACAAGAAGGAAGTGGCGGATTGGGTCGCCCGGGAAATCGGGCTGGATGAGGTGATCGCCGAAGTCCTGCCGGAACAGAAAGTCGCCCGCATCCGGGAGGTTCAGGGCCGCGGCCTGGTCACCGCGATGACGGGCGACGGCGTCAACGACGCGCCGGCCCTGGCGCAGGCCGATGTGGGCATCGCGGTGGGCGCGGGCACCGATGTCGCGATCGAGGCGGCGGATATCATCCTGGTGAGAAGCGATCCGGGCGACGTGGCGGCCATCATCGCCCTTGCCCGGGCAACCTATCGCAAGATGGTGCAGAACCTGGCCTGGGCGACCGGCTATAACCTGCTCGCCATTCCGGCCGCGGCAGGGGTGCTGGCGCATTGGGGCCTGGTCCTGGGACCCGCCGCCGGCGCCGTCCTGATGTCTGCCAGCACCGTGATCTGCGCCGCGA
>CAZEFQ010000122.1:0-8164 GCA_964511505.1 uncultured Rhizobium sp. | reverse complement strand
GTGGTGGAGACCCTGCATACGGTCCGGCCGGAAAGCCGGGTGGTGGTGCTGACCGGTTTCGGCAATATCGCGACCGCGGTGGCGGCGGTGAAATATGGCGCCATCGACTATCTGCCCAAGCCGGCGGACGCCGACGATATCCTGGCCGCTTTGCTGGCGACGCCGGGAACCAAACCCAAGCCGCCGGAAAATCCCATGTCGGCCGACCGGGTGCGTTGGGAGCATATCCAGCGCGTCTACGAACTCTGCGGCCACAATGTCTCGGAAACCGCGCGCCGCCTCAACATGCATCGCCGCACGCTGCAGCGGATTCTCGCCAAGCGCAGCCCGCGCTAGCGGCCCTTTTTCTTCTTTGCGGTTTTCTTGGCTGCAGGACGCTTTTTTGCTGCCTTCTTTTGCTCCAGCCGCAGGCTGCTCGCCGTCAGCAGATCTTTCAGCGTCTTTCTGTCCAAAATTTCGAGCCGCGCCAGGATCGCGGGATAATTCCTGTAGTGCTCGGTGATGTAGAAAAGTGCGGGCTCGGCTTCCAGCATCACATCGCGCATCTCGATGGAGCCGGTCAGGAGCACCACGGCCTCTTCTCTGTCATGGACACGGCAGAAAAATCTCTCGCCTAAGAAGATGGAGGGTTTGCCGTAATGCGAGCCCTCGGACGTGCCCGGCAGCGAGAGCGCAATCTTGCGGGCCTCAGATCTCGTCAACGCCATCGGGGATCACCAGGTTCGGGATTTGGGCCTCGGCAACGCTTTCCAGGATGGACGCCAGGCGCTCCGCCGCGACCTTGGCGAAACTGAGCGTCACCGCCTTCCGCCGGCTGGCATGCAGGCTTTGCGCTTCCGCGGACTTCACGATCTCGCCGCCATAGCGATCGGCGATCATCAAGCCGGTTTCGGGCGGGACATGCTCGGGCGGGAAGTCCGGAGGGATGGCGAAATAGAAAAGGTCGCAATATTCCAGATAATCCGGCCATTTCACGTCGCCTTTGAGATCGGCCAGCGCCACCTTGATCTCGACCCCCAGCATCTCGCCGCCCGGTCCCAGCGCCGCCACATCCAGCCGCCGCCCATTGGGCAAGGTGAATTCCAGGATGGGCGAATAGCCTTCCTGCATCAAAAGGCGAAAGACGCCGCGCGCCACGTCTTCCGCGGTTGATGCGCTGATCATGTGGGGATAGTCGCCTTCCTTGGAGCTTTCTTCAAGGATCAGAGCAACCGCTCGTAGAAGCCGCCAAAGCTCCTGTCCGGCGCCACCAGATGAATTTCCAGAATCCAATGCCGCGGACGGCCCAAATCATCGGGATCGCTCATGGCCTTGGAATTTTGCGGCCCGATGCGGTTCAGTGCCTTGTCCCCTGGAATCTGGCTGTGGGCGAATTCGCTAATGATATGGCCCGCGATCTCACCGCCAAAAAGCCAGCCCCTTTCGCATGCCGCCTTTTCGGCGAAGGCGTAAAGCTCGGCGCCGGTGATGTGGGGGTGGGCCCGGTAATAGGCCTGCACCGTTTCGAATACACGCGGAAGATCGGCGACCAAGGCCTGTTTGCGCCTATCGGTTCCCAATGCATAACTTCTGCCGATATCGGCTTCCCAGCCCTCAAACACAGGGCCGAGGTCAAGATAGACGATGTCATTGTCTTCGATTATCCGCACCGGCGGATAATCGCCGGCGGTGGTGATGCTGTTGGGCCCTGAGCGCACGATCCGCCGGTGCCAATGTTTTTCAACCCCGAAATCGCGCGCCGCCAGTTCGCGGATATCCTCTTCGACATCCTTTTCACTGCGGCCGGCCGCGATCAGGCCCGCTTTCTCGATGGCGTCAAACAGGCCAAGCGCCTTCCTTTGCGCCTTTTCCAACGCGGCGCGGCGTTCCTGTTCCGGGACGGGAAAGAGGCTCGTCAGAGCGAGCCTTTGGTGGACGCGATGCCGCCTTCCAGCCTTTCGTCCGGCGTCACCGCCTGCCGCAAAGCACGGGCCAGACCTTTGAAGCAGGTCTCGACAATATGGTGACTGTTGTCGGCATAGAGATTCTCGATATGCAGGCAGACCCCAGCATGCTGGGCGAAGGCCTGGAACCATTCCTTGAACAGTTCCGTGTCCATCTCCCCGAGCTTGGGCTTGGGGATCGACACCTTCCAGATCAGGTAAGGCCGGTTGGAGACATCGACCGCCACCCGCGTCAGCGCTTCGTCCATCGGGATGAGCGCGCTGCCGAAACGCGTGATGCCGGAAAAATCGCCCAAGGCCTTTTTCACCGCCTGGCCGATCACGATGGCGGTGTCTTCGGTGGTGTGATGGAAATCCACATGCAGGTCGCCCTGGGCACGGACTTTCAAATCCATCATGGAATGGCGGCCGAAGCTCTCCAGCATATGGTCCAGAAAGCCGATGCCGGTGTCGATGTCACACTCCCCGGTGCCGTCCAGGTCAAGGGAGACGGAGATTTCGGTCTCGCGGGTTTTTCTCTCTACGGTCGCGGTACGCATCGTTTCTTTCGGCTGATTTGCAGTTCCTCTATAATCTAGATGGGCTTTACGGTCGAAGGGTTAATGCCATGCGCCGGATCTGGCTACTGTCTGCAGTCTCTTTGCTGTTTGGCACGATCGCGGGCAAAGCGGCGCCCGAAGGCACCGTTCCGTCGAATCAAAAGCAGGCAGCAGATCAGGCTCTTGCCGACACATGCGCTAAAGTCGTCTGCCGCAAACAGACGCGCAGTCTGTCATTGCGCGCCTCCGGCGGGAATGTCGTCCGATTGCACACCGAACTCTATCCATACCTGGACACCAGAGGGGAGGCGATCATTTTCCCGGGTGAAACCATCACGCTGGCATTGCCAAAGGATGGCAACGGTCCGCCCAACCTGCTCAAGGTCATTGATCCGGACGGCCCCGTGGATATTGGGGCCACATCCGATTCGGATTCGACCCTCTCGTTCGAATTTCACCAGGAAGAGGGCAAGCCGGACATGCTACTGACCATCACCAGCACGGTTGCCGCCATGCTCAAATATGATGCCACCATGCTTGTCGTCACGCCCGGCGGGGTGCGCCGTGCTCATACGTCGACCTGCCCGATTCTTGCCGCCCGTGAAACGGCCAAGACCACGTTTGGCACAGAGTCATGGCCTCAACCCATACCGATGCTGGTTATTTCTGGCATCCATGCCATTCCCCAAGGCGGCCCGATGAACTGCACCTAGGCCCATTAAGCAGGATATGTCAAAATCTGCATATCCTTCTTGGAGTCCCGGCCAAATCCCTGTAAAGGAGGCGCCGTTGCAAGAAGCGTCGGCCCGAAAAAGTGCGGCGGCGGCATTGAAACACAATGACGTCCGCGGTCTTCGCAGGCCGCGCGACCAATATAAAGGATTAGAGCATGGCGCGGTCAGACTATCTCTTTACCTCCGAAAGCGTTTCCGAGGGCCATCCCGACAAGGTCTGTGACCGCATTTCCGACGAAGTGGTCGACCTGTTCTTCCGCGAAGGTCCCAAAGAGGGGATGAATCCCTGGATCATCCGGGCGGCCTGCGAAACCATGGCCACCACCAACCGGGTGATCATCGCCGGCGAAACCCGCGGCCCCAAATCCGTAGGCGCCAAGGAAGTCGAGGCGGCGTGCCGCGCCGCCATCAAGGATATCGGCTATGAGCAGGAGGGTTTTCACTGGGAAAAAGCCCAGGTGGAAGTGCTGCTGCATGCCCAGTCACCTCATATCGCCCAGGGCGTGGATGCCTCGGGCAACAAGGATGAAGGCGCGGGCGACCAGGGCATCATGTTCGGCTATGCCTGCCGCGAGACCCCCGTCCTGATGCCGGCGCCGCTCCACTACAGCCACAAGATTCTCGAACTCCTGGCCAAGGCCCGCAAATCCGGCAAGGAGCCCAAGCTGGGCCCAGACGCAAAATCCCAGGTCACTTTGCATTATGCGAACGGTGTTCCGGTGGAAGCGACCCAGATCGTGCTTTCCACGCAGCATCTGGATGAGAACATGACTTCGAACGATGTTCGAACCGTGGTCGAACCCTATATCCGCCAGGCGCTGCCGGGCGGCTGGATCACCTCGAACACCGTTTGGCACATCAATCCCACCGGTGCCTTTGTGGTGGGCGGGCCGGACGGCGACTGCGGCCTGACCGGGCGCAAGATCATCGTGGACACTTATGGCGGCGCGGCCCCCCATGGCGGCGGCGCCTTCAGCGGCAAGGACTCCACCAAGGTGGACCGTTCCGCGGCCTATGCCGCCCGCTATCTGGCCAAGAATGTGGTGGCTTCGGGCCTGGCGGACCGCTGCACCATCCAGATCGCGTATGCCATCGGCGTCTCCGATCCCCTGTCGGTCTATGTGGATACCCACGGCACCGGCAAGGTGGACGAGGCCAAGCTGGAGAAGGTTTTACCCCAGCTGATGAGCCTCAAGCCGCGCGGCATCCGGGAGCATCTGGGTCTCAACAAGCCCATCTATGCCCGCACCTCGGCCTATGGCCATTTCGGCCGGGAGCCCGACAGCGAGGGTGGGTTTTCGTGGGAGAAGACCGACTTGGCCGACAAAATTAAATCTGCGGTCTAAAACTCTTTGCGCCTATCAGCACACCCCCGCTTTCTCCCCCCGCGCGCGCTAACGCTGGCGGGGGGATTGAGGATGGCGCCCAAGCCATCCGAACTCGGCTAGCGGGCTTGCCCGCGTGGCCGACAAAGGGGGGCAAAAAGAGCCTGAACAGCGTTCAAGACAGCGCGGTCAACTCTACGGGCGCCGCAAGGGCCCGAAATTGTCGGTGCGGCAAGCAGGATTGCGCCGAACGCTGTTACCGAAGCTGGCTTTCGACCCCGGAAGGGATATTCGAACACAGTTTCCGATCACTGTTCAGGAACCCTGGCTGGAGGTGGGATTCGGTGCTGGGGAACATCTGGTCTGGCAGGCCGAACAGCGTTTGGACATAGGCCTGGTTGGAGCTGAGCCTTATGAAATGGGGGTGGCCAAGCTCCTGACCAAGCTGGAGGACAATCCCCTCGCCAATATCCGGATTTATGAGGGTGACGGCCGGGACGTGATCGCCGCCCTCCCCGACCGGTCTTTGGGGCGGTTTTTCCTGTTGTTCCCCGACCCCTGGCCCAAGACCCGCCATCACAAGCGCCGCTTCCTGCAGATGGCGATACTGGACGAACTGGCGCGGGTGCTGAAGCCGGGCGCGGAACTGCGCTTCGCCACCGACGACAAGTCTTATCTTCCTTACGCGCTTGAAAGATTGCTCGCCCATCCCAGTTTTGAATGGTTGGCCGAGGGTGTGAAAGATTGGACCTTACGCCCCCCTGATTGGCCTCCAACCCGTTATGAAACCAAGGCGATCAAGGGTCCGCCGACATTCCTTCGCTTTGCCCGGAAAGCTGGGTCGGACTAGAGCAGGATCGCTTTTCTTTGAATCGCGATCCTGCTCTAGCTTATTGAATTTGCGCGCGATCTACGGAAAACCGCTTCTCACTTTTCCGGATCGCGCTCTAATGTGACAGCATGAAAAAGAAGGACCCCGACGAACGCGTGGAATTCGGCCGCCATTGGGGCGACTGGAGCGTGCCCATTTTCGCCCTGCTTTTCCTGGCCGGATTCCTGGCGCTCCTCTTTGGTCCCAACTGGCTGGAAGGCCTGGACAAGACCGACGAAGTGCTTAACCGGATCCAAAAAGAAAATATCGCCAAGGCGGAAAAAGAGGCAAAACAAAGGGAAATCAAAGCCGCCGAGGCTACCGGAGTGGTAGAAGTCGGGATCGCCGCAAAAAAGAAAAAACCATAAGCGCGCCTTGTATTTAAGCCCTTGCGGGGGTACATAGCCCCCATCCCAAACAACAAGACCTGTTGTGTGGCGGTCGTGAGACCGCCGCGGGAAAAGACCTTTGACTTGGAGTAGCCGCCATCATCAGCGCCGCGCGCCATCTGGAGCCGATTTTCGAGCCGGTCGTTGAACAGGCGGGCTTCCGGCTGGTGCGTCTGCGCATCCTGGGCGGGGCGCACAAGACCCTGCAGATCATGGCGGAGCGGCCGGACGGCAGCATGGATGTGGAAGGCTGCACCGCCTTGAGCCATGCGCTCCTGGATTTCATCGAAACCGAGGACCCGATGGAAGGCGACTACGAGGTCGAGGTGTCTTCTCCCGGCATCGACCGGCCGCTGACCCGGCTCGCGGATTTCTCGCGCTGGAAAGGGCATGAGGCCAAGATCGAACTTTCCGCCCCCATCGCTTCGCCCAATGGCGAGCGGCGGCGCTTCCGCGGCCGTCTGGAAGGGCTGGACGGCCAGGATGTGGTGATCGCCACGGCCGGCATGAAAATGCAATTTCCCTTCCGTTCCATCCAGGAAGCCAAACTCGTTTTGACCGACAAACTCATCCAGGAAGATTTGAAAGCCCGTGACAGGGTACGGAGCGTCGGCGAGAGCCGGAGCGACCAAACAAATAAGCAGGAGAACGTCTAATGGCCATTGCCGCAAACCGTCTGGAACTTTTGCAGATCGCGGATGCCGTCGCGCGCGACAAATCCATCGACAAGCAGGTGGTGTTGACCGCGATGGAAGAGGCGATGCAGCGCGCCGCCAAGGCCCATTACGGCACTGAGAATGACATCAAGGTCGATATCGACCCCAAGACGGGCGAAACCCATGTCTCGCGCTACCTGCATGTGGTGGAACTGGTCGAGAACGACAAGACCGAGATTTCGCTCGCCGAGGCGCGCCGCCGCAACCCCGACGCCCAGGTGGGCGACATCATCGCCGAAACCTTGCCGCCGGTCGATTTCAACCGCATCAATGCCCAGAACGCCAAGCAGGTGATCGTGCAGAAGGTGCGCGACGCCGAGCGTGAGCGCCAGTATGACGAATACAAGGACCGCATCGGCGAGATCGTGCATGGCGTGGTCAAGCGCTCCGAATTCGGCTCGGTGGTGGTGGATCTCGGCAAGGCGGAAGGCGTGGTGCGCCGGGACGAGATGATCCCGCGCGAATCCTTCCGCGCCGGCGACCGCATCCGCGCGTACATCTATGACGTGCGCCGCGAGGCTCGCGGGCCCCAGATTTTCCTCTCCCGCAGCCATCCGCAATTCATGGTGCGCCTTTTCGCCCAGGAAGTGCCGGAAATCTATGACGGCGTTATCGAGATCCGCGCCGTGGCGCGCGATCCCGGCTCCCGCGCCAAGATCGCCGTCATCTCCAAGGACTCCAGCATCGACCCGGTCGGCGCCTGTGTGGGCATGCGCGGCGTGCGCGTCCAGGCGGTGGTGCAGGAACTCCAGGGCGAGCGCATCGACATCATTCCCTGGTCGAACGACCCCGCGACCTTCATCGTCAACGCGCTGGCCCCCGCCGAAGTGACCAAGGTGGTGCTGGACGAAGACACCCACCGCGTCGAAGTGGTGGTGCCCGACGAGCAGCTGTCGCTGGGCATTGGCCGCCGCGGGCAGAATGTGCGGCTCGCCTCGCAGCTCACCGGCTGGCAGATCGACATCCTGACCGAGGCCGAGGAATCCGAGCGGCGCCAGAAAGAATTCCTCAGCCGCACCCAGCTCTTCATGGAATCCCTGGATGTGGACGAGACGGTGGCCCAGTTGCTGGCCTCCGAAGGCTTCGCCACCATCGAAGACGTGGCCTATGTCGATGCCGGCGAACTGGCCCAGATCGAAGCCTTTGACGAGGAAACCGCCAACGAATTGCAGAACCGGGCCCTGGAATTCATCGAGGCGCGCAATGCCGCCCTGGATGAAAAGCGCAAGGAACTGGGCGTCGAAGACGAGGTGCTGGAGGTCGAAGGCGTCACTCCCGCCATGGCGGTGGCCCTGGGCGAAGGCGGCGTAAAGACCTTGGACGACCTGGCCGGCTCGGCCACCGACGATCTGTTGGGCTATTACGAGACCGGCAAGGACAAGGAACGGGTGCGCGTTCCCGGCGCCCTGGAAGGCTTCAATCTCTCCTCCGACGACGCCAACGCCATCATCATGAAGGCGCGCGTCAAGATGGGCTGGATCGAAGAGCCCGTGGCCGAAGAAGAAGTCCTGGAAGACGCCCCGGAAGAAGGTGAAGCCTCCTGATGACGGCGGCGCGCACTTTTTCGTCACCCCCACTGCCTTCGCTGGCGCAAGAGCCAGCTACGGCATCTCCCCCTCCATGCGCTCCGCGCAAAGAGGGAGCTGA
>CAZEFQ010000121.1:0-24238 GCA_964511505.1 uncultured Rhizobium sp. | reverse complement strand
ATCGGTGCGCATCTTCCATTTGCCGCTGGGAAGCTTTTCCAGCCCCGTCACCATCTCGCCGAAATGGAATTTGGCGTCGAACGGCTTGATCTGCTCCATCAGCCGGGTCACCAATTCCTGGCCGGTGACCATGGGAATGCCGGGACTGTCATAGATGGGTTTTTCGGGATAGAGTTCGGTGCACTGCCCGCCGGGACGGTCGAGGATGTCCACCAGATGGCATTTGAGGTCGAGCAGCCCCAGCTCAAACACGGCGAACAGGCCGATAGGTCCGGCGCCGATGATGGCAACGTCGGTTTCGATGGCAGTGGTCTCGATCATCTTATCCAAGGCTATTCCATTTCACACTGGATTTCGTGTAATCGCTGGTAAAGTGACGTTCTTATATGTAAAAATAAGTACCGCAACAACCCCAGAGTTTTAGCCCCAGACATGCAAAATTCCGGCATGCAAAATGACGCGATCAAAGACCCCCAAGGCTGCGGTTCCATGGCGGAATTGCGGGCCGCGATCGATGATCTGGATCAAAAGCTGGTGAGGCTGCTTGCCCGGCGCCAGCTTTACATCGAGCGGGCGGCGGTCCTCAAACAGGATCGAAACGCGGTGCGGGACCAGGCGCGGGTGGAAGAGGTGGTCGCCAAGGTGCTGGCGGCGGCAAAAGAAGCCGGCCTGTCTGCTTCTATTGCAGAACCGGTATGGCGCACCTTGATCGAGCAATCGATCCGGCACGAACTCGCAGCGTTCGACGAAAAGTGACTTTAATCCTGGCCGAGGCCCCTAGGCGGCCAGATATGTCTGGATGAAGCCGTGCACGCTCTGGGCTTCGTTTTCCAGGCTTTTTATCGCCGCCCGGGCGCGTTCGGCATTGGCGGGATCGACCGGTTCGGCGGCGGCAGCCGCTTCGCCGATGCCAAAGGCGCCCACGCCGCGGGCCGCACCCTTGATGGTGTGGGTGAGTTCGCGCCAGCGTCCGGCATCCCGCGCCGCGAGAACGCCATTCAACTGATCGACCATCTCGCCCAACTGGGTGTCGAACAACCTGAGGATCTCGGCGTTCAGGGTTTTCTCCCCTCCGGTGTATCGCGCGAGATGATTGAGATCGATGGGACTGGGCACGTCGGTTCCGGATTCTGCGAACAGCCCATTGTCCCTCAATCCCGGCTAAAGCGGCGTTAACGCCTTTCCTAGAAAAAGGGTTTACCATAACTTGGGATGTCGAAAGGCCCGGGTTATGCGGAACTTTGAGCGAAACCAGCCGGTTGTGCTGCCGTCCGTCAGTCAGGCCGCCAGCCAAAGCGAGGCGGATGAGGGCAAGGCGCCGCTCAGGGCGCTGCCGCGGACACCGTCGCGGTTTCCCATCCTGGCCTTTTCCTTTGCGGCCGTGCTGTCTGCATTCTGGCTCGGGGTATGGGGTGCTTATCTCTGGGGTTATCTGGGGACGCAAGGGCTTGCCCGGCTGGAGCTTCAGCAAGGCGCGATGTTCGCCGCCGCCATGGTGCTGCCGCCCTTGCTGTTCATCGCCATTGCCGCTGCCTTTTCCCGCGCCAGCCAGATGGGACGCACCGCCGAGGCACTGCAGGACGCGGCGGAATATCTCTTCACCGCCGATGAGACGGCGTCGCGCAGCGCGGTCAAGCTGGGCCGGGCGGTGCGCCGTGAACTCGACGCCCTGAATGCCGGGCTCGATGGCGCTTTCGCCCGGCTGCGGGCCCTGGAAACGGCGCTGGAAAACCAGGTCGCGGCTCTGGAAGAAGCCGGCGCGCGGGCGGAAGTGAGAGGCGAGGCGATTGCCGCCCGCCTCACCCAGGAAAGCCGCAAGCTGGAATCCCTGGGCGACAATCTGACCGATGCCGCCAGCAAGGCGGCGGAGATCGTGGCGGGGCGCGCTGCCCAACTCAGGGCCAGTATCGAGACGGCGGAAGGGGCGCTGAAAATGGCCACCCAGGCGCTGGACGTGCAGGCCGCGGGCTTCCGCGCCGCCGCCACCGCCGCGGCGGATGCACCGCATCAGGCGGCGGTCGAACTCGACAACCAGGCCAAGAAGATCGAGCAGGTGGCTGATGCTTCGCTGGCGCGCGCGGAATTCGTGCTGGCGCGGCAGGAAAAGCACAGAAGCCAGATGAATGAGCTGCTCAACAAGCTCAAGGAAGACAGCGCGAGCTTCGAGGGCGCGCTGGCGCAGCAGCGCACCGGCATGGAGCAGGCCATCGGCACCTTGGGCGGAGAGGCCAAGCGCTTCGAAATGGTGACCGGCGATGCCGAGCGGCATCTGGAACTGATCATGGCCAATGCCGCCAGCCGCGCCAATCAATTGACCGCCGCCTTCACCCGCGAAGCGGAGCGGCTGAAGGATGTCAGCGAAACCGCCAACACGCTTCTCACCACCCTGGCCGGGGCTTTGCGCGAGGCCGGCGTCGGGGCCCAGACGCTCATCGGCGAAAGCGCCGCCCAGGCACGGGCTGATGCCAAAAGCCTGGTGGGCGAGGCGATGGCGGAATGCGAGAAATTGTTGCGCGCGGCCGGTGAGATGTCGGCGGAGGCGGGCAATATCCGCGCCGCGCTCGCCAAGACCGTGGAAGAGGTGGAACGGCACCTGACGAGGCTGCCGACCTTGGCCCAAGGCGAGGCGCAACGCGTGCGGCAGATGGTACAAAGCGAGACCGACCAGCTCCTGGACCTTTCGGCACGCACGCTTTCCACCATTCATGCGCGGGTGGCGCGGCCCTCCGCGCCGCCGCCGCCGCCGGCGGAACAGGAGGCCGAAGGATTAAAGGGGCTGGCTCGCCGGCTGACGCAGCGGCCCAAGCGCGACCTGCGGGAAAGCGCCGGTGCGGCGCCGACGCCTGGCAAGAGCTGGGAGATGAAGACACTATTAGCCGCGGCGGAAACGGCGTCGCAAGCTCCGCTCCAGCCCGGCAGCGCCGCGGCCTTGGGGGCGCTGGAACTGGCCCTGTCCGACATGGCGGTGGACCTGGAAGCGATCGTGATGGATGCCGGGCCCAATGACGAGGAATGGAAACGCTACCTGTCCGGCGACCGCGCCGTGTTCGCGCGCAAGCTGGCGACCGCGATCGACGACAATATCATCAACCGCATCACCGGGCTTTATCGCGAGGATGCGCGCTTCCACGACGCTGCCGACGCCTATATCAGCGAGTTCGAGTCGCTTCTGAGCAAGGCGCGGGAAGGTGATGGCGGCGGGTTGCTGGCTTCGACAATTCTCTCGGCGGATACGGGGAAAATTTATCTCGCGATTGCCTATGCGCTGGGGCGTTTATAACCGCCGCAGCCGGGCGGCGTAAAAGCCGTCCATGCCGCCTTGATCGGACAGATGACAGGGCAGTGTGGTGAGATCGCCCTTGGCTGTGATCCATTCGGCGTGACCGAATAATTCATCAGCGGTGAGTGGGACGCGGGCAAAATCGGGATGGGCGTTGAGAAACGCCGCGATCTGCTCTTCGCCTTCTTCCTGTTCGAGCGAACAGACGGCGAAGACCAGGAGCCCTCCCGTTTCCAGCATCGCCGCGCCGCTTTCCAGAATCTCATAAGCGAGCGAAGCGCGGGCGGTGACATCGCCGGGCTCCTTGATCCAGGGGAGGTCGGGATGACGGCGGATGGTGCCGGTGGCGGTGCAAGGCGCGTCAATCAACACCAGAGGCGCGCCGGCTTTGCAATCCCGCGCATCGCTTTGAACCAGCGTGGCGGGAAGTCTGGTGCGGACGAGGTTCTCCTGGAGCCGTTCCAGGCGGGCGGGATCATTGTCCACGGCGATCACCTGGGCACCTGCGGCTGCCAGCTGCATGGTCTTGCCGCCGGGCGCGGCGCAGAGATCGATGACTTTTTTGGCTTTCACATCGCCCAGCATGGCGACCGGCAAAGTCGCGGCGGCGTCCTGCACCCACCATTGGCCTTCGGCGAAGCCCGGTAAATCGTCAATGCGGCCGGCCTGGCTGACCCGGCGCGTCGAACCGAACAGGGAGGTACCTTCGGGAAAAATGGTCGCGCCTTTGTTCAGGCTGATATCCAGGGGCGCTTCGTGGTTGTGCGCCAGCGCGATGGCGCGGGTGATCTCTTCGCCATATTGCGCATTCCAGCGTTGCCACAGCCAATCCGGCGTATTCAGTTTCGTCGCATCCAGCCCCGCGCGCACATCTTCGCCTTCGCGCGCCAGCCGGCGCAGCACTGCATTGATCAGCGGCTTGAAATGCACCGCCTTTTTATCGGCGCCGGCCAGCCGGTTGGCGGAATCCACCGACGCGTGCGGCGCCCCTTTCAGGATCAAGAGTTCCGCCGCGCCCAACAAAAGAATCTCCGTGGCGGCACCCGCCTTGTGCGCAGGGAGAGGCTTTTCCACGAAATGCCCGAGCGTTGCTTCAAGCTCGCCGAAGTGGCGCAAGGTCTGGCTCGCCAGCGCGCGGGCAAAAGCGGCGTCGCGCGGGCTTAAGGATTTCAGGCCGGGAAGAAGACTGTCGAGCGGCCGCTTCTGCCGGAGCACGCCGGACAAAAGCGATAGAGCGGCTGCTCTTGACTGAAGTCCGGCGATGGAAGACATGACCTCTATTTAGGGGCCTTTGCCAATCCTGGCGATAGCGTCTTACGACCCCGGCCGCTCGCCCAAGCTCGCGGCGTTGGCTTAGCTTTTCTCGGCGAGCGTTAGCGAGCCTAGAAAAGCTGGCCCCTCCCCGGGCGTGAGCCGAGGGAGGCGGCCCTCACCCCCAAGGACCGGCAGTGGGAGCCGCAGATTGTCCGGCCATGGCGCGCAGGCGGGCAATGCGTTCCTCAGTGGAGGGATGGCTGGCAAAAAGACCGGCAAAGCCGCCATGCAGCGGATTGACGATGAACATATGCGCGGTGGCGGGATTGGCGTCGGCTTCCGGATTGCCGATGCGGCGCGCGGAGGAGTCGATCGCCGCCAGGGCGTTGGCGAGCCAGAGCGGACGGCCGGTGAATTCCGCGCCCGCCTTGTCAGCTTCGAATTCGCGCGAACGGCTGATTGCCGCCTGCACCAGCATGGCGGCGAACGGCGCCAACAGGCTGACCAGCAGGATGCCGACCAGGCCCAAGGGATTGTTGCGGCGATCGCCGCCCATGAAGAATGCCATATTGGCCAGCATGCCGATGGCGCCCGCGATCACCGCGGTGATGGTCATGGTCAGGGTGTCGCGATTTCTCACATGCCCCAGTTCATGGGCGATCACGCCGGCCAGTTCTTCGTTGGTGACACGCTGTAAAAGGCCGCTGGTGACGCAGACCGCGGCATGTTCGGGATTGCGCCCGGTGGCGAAGGCGTTGGGCTGGGGATTTTCGGAAATGAAGACTTTGGGCATGGGCAGATGCGCATTGCCCGCCAGCCGTTCGACGATGTGATAGAGGTCGGGCGCGCTCGAAGCATCAACCTGGCGCGCGCCATACATGGACAGGAGCATCCTGTCCGAATTCCAATAGGCAAAAAGGTTGAGCCCCGCCGCCATCACAAAGGCTACAGCCATGCCGGTGGAGCCGCCGACCAGTGCGCCCACAACCAGGAACAATCCGGTTAACAGGCTCATCAGGATGCCGGTCTTCAATGTGTTCATCTCAGCCGTTCTCTCCAAGGGCTTGTTTGATGTAAGATCGCCCCGGCCAGGGTCAAGCAGGTTGCCGAAATGCCATCAACGCCTGCCGAAATTGCCGGCCGCATCCGAGAGGCCGGTAGGCGTGCCAAGGCTGAGGCCGATGCCCGGCGTGCCCAGGAAAAGCCTCGTCCTCTGCCGCCGGAGCGCGGGGGCCCTAAAGGACCGGAGCCCACGCGCTATGGCGATTGGGAAAAGAAGGGGCTGATTTCGGACTTTTAGCCGAAAGCATCGGCCGCCATCTCCTCCAGCTTGGCGCGCACGTCCGGAGGCCAGGCTTCGGTATGGGCGAAGAAGCCGTCGCGCTCCCCGGCATAAAGCGCGCGTATTGCTTCTTCATAACCGGGCGCGTTGCCGACAAGCACGGTCATGAAACGATAGAGGCAATCGCGGGTTGCCCGGACCTGGTGCTTGGGATCCTTGCGGGCGGCTTCCACCAGCTGGCGCAAAGCCACAGAAGCGCCCCCGGGCTGGGCAGCCAGCCAGTCCCAATGCCGGGGCAGAAGAGTCACTTCCCGCGCCACCACCCCCAGCTTTGGCCGACCGGGCCGGGCGGTTTGTTCCATGGGGGGATGGCGGGGATCGATATCCACCACCCGGCCGGTTTCCTGGTCGAAAACAAGGGCTCCCGGAACAGCGGCGCTGGCGGCATAGCATTCCACCAGGGACCCGGAAGCCAAATGGTGAAAGCCGGAAAAGGCTGTATATGGCATCGTCAATATCTACCCGGATAAAATAATATAGTCAATTCATCCGGGTATAAATGTAAATCACCGGCAGCACCGGCACTTGATGCTTGAGCCGGATAGGGTCATCTATCGCCTGCGATCTTGCAGGTTTTTGCCCCATGTTCATCCAGACCGAATCCACCCCCAATCCCGCCACCCTGAAATTCCTTCCGGGGCGCGAAGTGATGGGCCCCGGCGCGGTGGCCGATTTCCCCAGCGCGGAAAGCGCCGAGCGTTCGCCGCTCGCCAAAGCCTTGTTCACGACTCCGGAAGTCGCCCGCGTTTTTTTCGGCAGCGATTTTATCTCCGTCACCAAGCGTGAAGGCGACTGGAAACATCTCAAGCCCGCCTTGCTCGGCACCATCATGGACCATTTCACCCAAGGGCTGCCCTTGATGGAAGGCAAAGTGGAAGAGGAGGACGGCTACAAGGACGGCGATCCCGAGATCGTCTACCAGATCAAATACATGATCGACACCAAGGTGCGCCCCGCGGTGGCGCAGGACGGCGGCGATATCATCTTCAAGGGCTTCGATGCCGAAAGCGGCATTGTCTCCCTGCACCTGCAGGGCTCCTGCGCCGGCTGCCCATCTTCCATCCGTACACTGAAGAACGGCATCGAAAACATGCTGCGCCATTATTTTCCGGAAGTGACCGCCGTCGAATCGGTTTGATTGGGGAGAGAGGGGGGATGCACGCCATCAACGACGAGGCGCTCAATACCATCTTCCGCGCCGCGCGCAGCCATAACCGCTGGAGCGGCGAGCCGGTCGGCTCCGCGCTCCTGATGGCCGTCTATGACCTGATGCGCTGGGGACCGACCGCGGGCAACATCAGCCCGGCGCGGTTCCTTTTTCTGGCCAGCGAAGCAGCCAAGCTCCGGTTGGAGCCGCATCTGGACAAAGGCAACAAGAAAAAAAGCATGACCGCGCCGGTGGTCGCCATCATTGGCTATGACCTGAATTTTCCCGAAACCCTGGCCAAGTTGAAGCCGCACAGTCCGGGCGCGAAACGATATTATGACGGAAAACCCGAACTGGTGCGCGAAGATGCTTTTCGCAACGGCTCGCTGCAAGGCGCCTATTTCATCATCGCCGCGCGTGCCCTGGGGCTGGATTGCGGGCCGATGGGCGGGTTCGATCGCGATGGTGTGGACAAGGAGTTCTTCGCCGGCACGACAGTCAAATCCAATTTCCTTTGCGCCCTGGGCCATGGCAACCCGGCAGCGCTGCATCCGCGCGCGCCCCGCCTTACGTTTGACGAAGCGTGCACGATCATCTGAAAATATTGGCGGTCGATACCGCGCTCGGCGCCTGCTCGGCGGCCGTGCTGGCGGGGGAAAAGATTCTCGCGCATCGTTTCGCAGCGATGGCCCGCGGTCATGCCGAAGCCCTGGCACCCATGGTGCAGGAAGTGATGGCGCAAGCCGGCCTGGCGTTTCCCGCGCTTGATCGCCTTGCCGTCACCACCGGTCCCGGCACCTTCACCGGCCAGCGGGTGGGACTTGCTTTCATGCGCGGTCTGCGCCTGGCGTTGAAAAAGCCGCTGATCGGGCTAACCACCCTGGAAGCCATGGCGGCGGCGGCACAAGCGCCGCGTGCCGCGGCTATCCATGATGCCAAGCGAGAGGAGGCTTATCTGCTGCTGTGGGAAAAGGGCGAAACGGTTTTTTCCCCCGCGGTCTTGCCTTTTGCGGAAGCCGTCGAGGAAATCCGCGGCTTCGGCGGCTGCACCTTGGCCGGGACCGGAGCGGAGGCAGCGCATGAAAAACTGGGCGCGAATTTTCCTCTGACGGGAATCCGTCAGCCTGACGCGCTTTGGGTGGCGCGGTTGGCCATGGCTCGCCCGCCACCAGACGGTGCGCCGGCGCCACTTTATTTGCGCGCACCGGATGCCAAATTGGCAAAGCGAGTCTTGGCTCCGTGACGCCCGCTCTTTTCGATCCAAAGAAAGACGACGCCGCGCTGCTGTCGGCGTTGCATCGTTGCTGTTTTGCCGATGCATGGAGCAGCGCGGCGATTTGCGAATTGCTCGCAGGGCCAGGTGTTTTTGCCTGGTTCACGAAGGATGGTTTCGTGCTGGCCCGCGTTGCAGGCGCAGAGGCGGAAATCCTCACCCTCGCCGTCGCCCCTGGTGCACGCGGCAAGGGGCTCGGCCGCACGCTCCTTCAGTCCGCGGCAGACCATGCCCTGCATCTGGGCGCCATACGCATGTTCCTGGAGGTGGGGACGGACAATCCTGCCGCGCTGGCGCTTTATGCTGGCCTCGGTTTCGAGCGGGTGGGACAGCGCAAAGCCTATTACAACCGTGGAGCGGGCACTGGCGACGCCTGGGTCTTGAGCGCCCCGCTTCCGCTACCCGCGAAATTCGCCTAACGTTGCCAAGCGACTAAATGGCCAGCGAATGGATAAGACGTGACGCGCATCGAAAAGCTCTGCGTGGACAAAGGCCTCCGCATGACGGAGCAGCGCCGGGTGATTGCGCGCGTGCTGTCGAGCGCCGAGGATCATCCCGATGCGGAAGAACTTTACCGCCGGGCCGCGGCGCTGGACCCCCATATCTCCATCGCCACGGTTTACCGCACCGTCAAGCTGTTCGAGGATGCGGGCATCCTGGAACGGCATGATTTCCGCGACGGCCGCGCCCGTTATGAGGAGGCGCCGGAAAGCCATCACGACCATCTGATCGATGTGCAGTCGGGCAGTGTGATTGAATTCCGCAACGAGGATATCGAGAAGCTGCAACGCCGGGTGGCCGAAGAATTGGGTTTTGAGCTGGTGGATCACCGGCTCGAACTCTATGGCGTGCCCAAGGGCAAGAAGACGCCCAAATGATTTTCGGACCTGCCCGCCCTCTCGCGGAGGGGAGGGTGGCGGTAACTGGCTCTGGAGTCCGCCCAACCCCGGGGGAGGTAATGCAAACGATCCGCGCAAGCGCGATACTTGCGACTTTCCTCGTCGTCACCGTTATCCTGATGCCGGTCCAGGGTTTAGGAGTGGTGCTCGATCTCGGTTATGCCCGAAAGCTTCCCCATGCCTATCACCGTTTTGTCGCCGGGCTGTTCGGCATCCATATCCGGGTGGTTGGCGATCCGGTGAGGGACCGGGGCGTGCTGCTGCTCGCCAATCACACCAGCTGGCTGGACATCGTGATTTTTTCGGCCGTGATGCCGCTTTCCTTCGTCGCCAAATCGGAAGTGGCGGCGTGGCCGTTCTTCGGCTGGCTGGCCAGGCTCCAGCGCACCGTCTTCGTCGCCCGCGCGAGGCGCAGCGAAACCGGCCAGGTGCGGGACGTGATAAGGCAAAGACTGGTCAAAGGCGAAGCCCTGGTGCTGTTTCCGGAAGGCACCTCCGGCGACGGCAATGCGGTGCTTTCGTTCAAAAGCGCGCTGCTCGGCGCGGCCGCAGGGGAAGAAGCGGTGACGGTGCAGCCGGTATCCGCCGCCTATACCGGTCTTCATGGCATTCCCATGGGGCGGGAGAACAGGCCGCTTTTTGCCTGGTACGGCGACATGGAACTGGTGCCGCATCTGTGGGAGGCGCTGAAAGCCGGGCCCCTGGACGCGGTGGTCGAATTTCATCCGCCGCTGGCCCAGGCCGACCGCAAGCAATTGGCGCAACAGGCGGAAAAGCTGGTGCGGGAAGGCCATGTCAGGGCGCTTGCGGGACACTCCCTAACTTGAAATCCGGGGCCGGGGCCCCGATAACCACGCCATGAAGAAGCTCTTCATCAAGACCTATGGCTGCCAGATGAACGCCTATGACTCCGCCCGGATGGCGGATCTGTTGGCACCCTTGGGCTATGGCGCGGCAGAGACGCCGGAAGAAGCCGACATGGTGATCCTCAACACCTGTCATATCCGCGAAAAGGCGGCGGAGAAGGTCTATTCCGAATTGGGCCGGCTTGCCGTGCGCAAAGAGGAAAAGCCGGACCTGCTGGTGGCGGTGGCGGGCTGTGTCGCGCAGGCCGAAGGCGAGGAGATGATCCGCCGCGCCCCGGTGGTGGACATGCTGGTGGGTCCGCAATCCTATCACCGGTTGCCGGAGATGATGGCCCGTCATGCGCGTGAGGCCGGGCATGTGCTGGAAGCCGATTTTCCGGCGCTGGAGAAATTCGATGCCTTGCCGGAAGCGGTCAGCCATACGGGGGTGAGCGCTTTTCTTACCGTGCAGGAAGGCTGCGATAAATTCTGCACCTTCTGCGTGGTGCCTTACACACGGGGACCGGAACATTCCCGCCCGCCGGAAAAGGTTTTGGCCGAGGCGCGGGCGCTGGCCGCCCGGGGCGCCCGCGAAATCGTGCTCATCGGCCAGAATGTCAACGCCTATCGCGGCACGGATGCGAGCGGGACGATTTGGAACCTGGCGCGACTGATCCAGGCTGTTGCGGAGATCGCGGATATTTATCGCATCCGCTACACCACCAGCCATCCGCGCGACATGGATGACGCGCTGATCGCGGCACACGGACAGGTCGGAAAGCTCATGCCTTTCCTGCACCTGCCGGTGCAGTCGGGCTCCGATCGCGTGCTTGCCGCAATGAACCGTCAGCATACCTCCGCCGATTATCTCAGGCTGATCGCGCGGTTGCGCGCGGCGCGGCCGGACATCGCCTTCTCTTCGGATGTCATTGTCGGTTTTCCGGGCGAGAGTGACGCAGATTTCGAGGCGACCATGGCCCTGGTGCGCGAGGTGCGATTCGCGCAATGTTTTTCGTTCAAATACAGCCCCCGTCCCGGCACGCCGGCGGCGGCGGCGCGCAAGCCGGTGCCGGAAAAGGTCAAGAACGAGAGATTGCAGGCACTGCAGAGTTTGCTGCTTGAGCAGCAGGATCAGGCCAATCTGGCGCTGGTGGGAGCGACCGCACCGGTGCTGTTTGAGAAGCCGGGGCGCGCCAAGGGTCAGTGGATCGGCCGCACGCCCTGGATGCAGCCGGTTCATTCCAAGGCGCCGCAAAGCCTGGTGGGCCGGCTGGCCGATGTCAGGATTGCGCGGTTGACCGCGAACAGCCTGGAAGGCGTCATTCTGGAAAGCCTGGAAAGCATCGTGGCGTGAAGAAATCCCGGAAGAGTATCAGCGAGCAGGTGACGCTGGAGTTTTCCGACAACAAGCTGCTGGCCCAATTGAGCGGGCCGCACGGCAAGAATTTCGCCCGGCTGGAACAGCGGCTTGACCTCCATATCACCCAGCGAGGCAATCGGATTGCAGTGTCGGGGCCGGCGCGGGCGCAAGGCGCGGCCATTCTCTCAGCGCTTTACGCGCGCGCCGAGGCGGGCGAGAGCATCACCCTTGCCGAGGTCGATTCGGAAATCCGCTTCACCGATGCCGGCCGCGCCGAAACGCCCGGCGCCATCCGCACCTCGGCCACCCGCCTCACCCGCCCGCGCAGCCCGGCGCAGAGCACCTATCTGGAATTGATGCGCACCCATCCTTTGGTGTTCGGCATCGGTCCGGCCGGCACCGGGAAAACCTATCTTGCCGCTGCCTTTGGCGCGCATTTGCTTTATCAGCGCCGGGTGGAGCGGCTGATCCTCTCCCGCCCGGCCCTGGAAGCAGGCGAGAGGCTGGGCTTCCTGCCGGGTGACCTCAAGGAGAAGATCGATCCCTATCTCAGGCCGCTCTATGACGCGCTGTTCGATGTTTTGGGCGAACAGACCGCGCGGCTGATGGAGCAGGGGGTGATCGAAGTGGCGCCGCTGGCCTTCATGCGCGGGCGGACCCTCTCCCGCGCCTTTGTCATCCTGGATGAGGCCCAGAACACCACCTCGGCCCAGATGAAGATGGTGCTGACCAGGCTGGGCGAGGATTCGCAAGCGGTGGTGACCGGCGATCCGGGCCAGAGCGACCTGCCCGGCGGCCGCCCGGAAGGACTGGCGGAGGCGCTCGCCATCCTTGAAGGGGTGGAAGGTGTCGGGATCCAGCGATTCTCCGACACTGACGTGGTGCGCCATGCCCTCGTCAGCCGGATCATCCGTGCCTATACTGACAAAGGAAAATGAGCGCCATTACCCTGTTGGTGGACGATCCGGCCTGGCGGAAGCAGCCCCGGCTCAACGCGCGGCTGAAACGGGCGGCGGGCGCGGCCATGGAGACAGCCGGATTCAAAGGCAAGAGCACCCTGACGGTCCTGCTTTCCAGCGACGCAAGGCTGCGGCAGCTCAACCGCGATTTCCGCGGGCGCGACAAGCCCACCAATGTCTTGTCCTTTCCGGCAAGCAATGACCGGGACGATTATCGCGGCGATATCGCCATCGCTTATGGCATCGCCAGGCGGGAAGCCGAGGCGGCCGGAAAGAGATTTGCCGATCATGTCAGCCATCTGGTGGTCCATGGCGTGCTGCACTTGGCGGGTTACGACCATGAGGCGGAGCGCGATGCCAAGGTCATGGAGCCCTTGGAAGTGAAGATTTTACAGAGGCTTGGCATCGGCAATCCCTACGCTGAAGCCAAGGGGAGCAGCGGCCGGGAGCCGAAAGCGACAGCGGATCGGCGCGCGCCCGGCTCGTCAGTCAAGCAAGGGAGGGCGCGCGGTTTTCCGGGCGGCGCCGGAGGGGCCAGTGAAACAATCGGGCGCGTCCGCGCCCGGGGCCGTGCGACCCAACAAACATGAGCGATGGCGGCGAACATCCTCCGCTGTTGAAGCGCCTGATGCAGATGCTGCGCGGGGAGGACCCTTCCAGCGCGGCCATCCGCGAAAGCCTGGAAGAGGTCATCGAGGAAAGCGAGCGCCAGTCGCCCGCCCTGTCGCAGCAGGAGCGGGTGATGCTGGCCAATCTCCTGGCCTTCGGCGAACTCAAGGTGCGGGATGTGATGGTGCCGCGCGCCGACATTGTGGCGGCGGAGGAAAGCATGCCGCTGCCCGAACTGGTCACGCTCTTCCGTGCCGCCCAGCATTCCAGGCTGCCGGTTTATCGCGAGACCCTCGACGATCCCACGGGCCAGGTGCTGGTCAAGGATGTGATGGCGCTCCTGGAAATGCGCGAGGATGGGGACTATCGGCTGGCGCAGTCTTCGATCGCGGAGATCAGGCGGCCGGTCCTGTTCGTGCCGCCTTCGATGCGGACCCTTGATCTTCTGCTCAAGATGCAGGCCAGCCATACGCATCTGGCGCTGGTGATCGACGAATATGGCGGTACCGACGGGCTCATCACCATCGAAGACATTATCGAGGAAATCGTCGGTGACATTGCAGACGAACATGACGAAGAGGTGATGGCGCTGCGCCATGACGGCGCCTGTTTTGTAGCGGATGCCCGGCTCGATCTGGAGGATTTCAAGAATGAGACCGGCGTCGATCTTTCCACCCCCGAGACGGTCAGCGATGTGGATTCCCTGGGGGGGTTGGTGACTTCCCTGCTGGGTCGCTTGCCGCAACGCGGCGAGATCATCACCCATCCCGCCGGTTATGAATTCGAGGTGCTGGATGCCGATCCGCGCCGAGTCCGGCGGTTGCGCATCTGTCCGCCTCCAGCCCCATGAATCCCGGCGCATGAATTGGCTTTCACGGAGCGGCGCCTGGATAAAAGGGCTTTCCGGCTGGCGTCGGATGCTGTTCGCATTCGGCGCGGGGGCGGGGTCGGCCTTGGGCTTTCCTCCCGCGGAATTTTTCCCGGCGCTTTTGGCCGGCTTCGCGGTTTTGCTGCTTCTGCTGGATGGCGCCAAAGCGGGCCGCCATCCCTTGCGCGCCGGTTTTGCCTCAGGCTGGGCCTTTGCCTTCGGCCAATACCTGATCGGCTGGCACTGGATCGGCTATGCCTTCCTGGTCGATCCGGCGGCGCATCTCTGGCAGATGCCCTTTGCCCTGGTGTTCCTCACCGCCGGCCTGGCGCTTTATACGGGCCTGGCCTGCCTCTTGGCACTGTGCGTCTGGAAAAAGGGACCCGCGCGCGTGCTGATCTTCGCGATTTTCTATGCCGCGGCGGAATGGCTGCGGGGCCATCTTTTTACAGGCTTTCCCTGGAATCTGCCGGCCTATGGCTGGGGTGCCTCGTTGGCGGTGATGCAAAGCCTGTCGGTGCTGGGCGCTTATGGCCTCTCCTTCTTCACCGTGCTTTTGGGCGCATCACTGGCCGAATTCTGTGCAGATCGCAAAGCTTGGCGGGCGCCGGGTTTGATGATTCTCCTGTTCGGGCTGTTGTGGGCCGGCGGCGCGGCCAGACTCGCCGTCCATCCGGCTGCAACGGTGCCAGGCGTTGCCCTACGCATTGTCCAGCCCGACATCCCGCAACGCGAAAAGGAAATGGCGGTTTTAAACCTGCGCAACTGGCAGCGGCTGCTCGATCTCACCGCCGCGCCCGGCAATCCCAATCTCGTCATCTGGCCTGAGGCCGCGCCGCCCAACTTCTTGTTCGATCTTTCGCCAATGGCATTGGACCGGGTCCGTCAGATCACCGGCCGGGGGCGCACCTTGATTACGGGCGAGGCCCGGGTTGAGCGGCGTGTTCAGAACAAATTGGCGTTCTTCAACAGCCTTTTCATTTTCACCCCCGGCACGAACCAGCCTTTGGTTTATGACAAATTCCATCTGGTGCCCTTCGGCGAATATGTGCCGTTTGCAAGTATTCTCAATCGAATAGGCGTCACCAAATTGACAGAAGGTCAGGAGGGATTTTCCAGCGGCGATGGTCCGCATACGTATCAACTCAAGGGCGCACCGCCGGTCACGCCCCTGATCTGCTACGAAATCATTTTTCCCGGTGCGGTGACGGGGCAACAGCGGCCGGGCTGGCTGGTTAATGTCACCGACGATTCCTGGTTTGGTCCCTGGGCAGGACCATATCAGCATCTTCTGATTGCACGCGCGCGCGCCATTGAAGAGGCATTACCCGTTGCGCGTGCAGCGAACACCGGCATCTCTGCGGTGATCGATCCGTTCGGGCGCGTCACCGCGCGATTGGGCCTCGGTAAAATGGGGATCATCGACACAAAGCTGCCGCAGTCCGCGCCGCCGTCAATCTATGCCCGGGTGGGTGACGGGGTATTCTTGTTTGTCCTGGTGGCGGCCACGCTGCTCGCGTTTTTTCCGAGAAGAAAGTGACGCAGCAGCGGCCGGTCTGTAATTATTTCTTTCAGTTCCATGACCAATACGATTAAGTTCGCGCCCGCAATGATTTGTGTGTGTGTGAAATAGTGCCCAAGAAACAAGCTAATCCCATCGATGCACAAGTGGGGAACCGGGTGCGTATCAGGCGCATGCTGATCGGCATGAGCCAGGAAAAACTCGGCGACCTGCTCGGCCTGACATTTCAACAGGTTCAGAAATACGAAAAAGGCGTCAACCGAATTGGTGCGGGACGGCTCTATGAAGTCGCCCGTATTTTGGGAGTGCCGATCGACTTCTTTTATGAAGGTGTGGGGGCTGCGGGGGGAGCAGGCCAATTTGCCGAGTCCGGCCCGCCGGTGATGGAGTTCGTCTCTTCCGGCGAAGGTCTGCAGCTCAGCCTCGCCTTCATGAAGATCAAGGATCCCAAGGTCCGCAAGCGTGTGCTGGATCTGGTGAAGAGCCTGGTGGAAGAGGAAGCCGAGCCATAGGCGGCCATTTCTGCCGGCATTTCTCAGTCCTGGCCTGCGTTGTTGTCGCGGCGAAATTACGAACCGCGGGAAGCCTTTTCGGCCAAGCCTGAAACCCCTTCGCGTTTTTTCAACGCAGCATAGACCTCTTCCGGGCGAATGCCGGCGGCCGCCCACAAAACCAACAAATGATAGAGGACGTCGGCAGATTCGGCGGCGAGCCGGTCCCTGTTGCCCGACACGGCGGCGAGTGCGGCCTCGACCGCCTCTTCGCCGAATTTCTTGGCGCATTTCTCAACGCCTTCGGCCAACAGCCTGGCGGTATAAGAGGCGCCGGCATCTTGAGCGGCCTGACGCGCGCTGATGGTGGCGAAGAGCCGGTCTATGGGATGGTCGCTCATTTCTGCTTATCGCCAGCGTGATGGATTGCGGTCTCCATACCATGGGCCGGACTTAAAGCCCAAGCCGGGTGCGGATGCCGGCCGGTGTGACGCCCGAATGCCTCAACGCTTTGAGAGTCACGGCCTGATCGCGCTTGGAAAATTTGCGCCCTTGTGCATCAAGGATCAGGCGGTGATGGGCATAGGCCGGCTCGGGCAAACCGAGAAGCGCCTGCAACAGCCGCTGGGCATGGGTGGCGGGCAGCAGGTCCTCGCCGCGCGTCACCAGCGTCACGCCTTGAAAGGCGTCGTCCACCACCACGGCGAGATGATAGGACGCCGGAACATCCTTGCGCGCCAGCACCAGGTCGCCCAACAGAAGCGGATCCACCGCAATGGGAACGCCGTGCTCGCGGAAGCTGAGGGGGCCCGCCCGGCGTGCGGAGGCCCGCGCATCCAGACGCAAGACATAGGACGCGCCGGAGGCTATGCGCGCACGGGCTTCTTGGCGGGAGAGGGGCCGGCAGCTGCCGGGATAGAGGGGGCCGTCGGGCCCTGCGGACAGACCCGGATAATGCGGCGCTTCAGCGGCGCGGGCGATCTCCTCGGCGATTTCCTTGCGGGTGCAGAAGCAGGGATAAATCAGTCTCTCCTGCTCGAGGGTGGCAAGCGCCGCACGATAAGCCGACATGCGGGCGGATTGGCGCAAAACCGGATCTCTCCAGGAAAGCCCCAGCCAATGCAGATCTTCAGAGATGGCGGTGACAAATTCCTCCCGTGAGCGGCCCTGGTCCAGATCCTCGATGCGCAGCCGGAAATCATCGCCGCTTCCGGCCGCCACCAGGGCGGCGAAGGCATGGCCCAGATGCAGATAACCTGTTGGAGAAGGCGCGAAGCGTGTAACAGTCATGGCCGGAATCTAGCTGTTTTTCCTTTTCATGGCTCCGCGTTCGCTTTCCGGTCCGCGCCTTGAACCCCTCAAGGGGCCGGCTCGCCATCTTGTCGTGCTGGTGCATGGCTATGGCTCGGACGGCAAAGACCTGATCGGGCTGGCGCCGCATTGGCGGGAGAGGCTGCCGGACGCGGCCTTTGTCGCGCCCAATGCGCCCGATCCATTGCCTGGTTCTCCCGGCTATCAGTGGTTTCCGATTTCGCGCATCGACCCCCATGAGATGCGAAAAGGCGTGGAAAGCGTGGGACCGGTGCTGGACCAGTTCCTGGACATGGAGCTGGCGCGGCTCTCTCTGCCGCCCGAACGATTGATCCTGGTGGGTTTCAGCCAGGGCACCATGCTGTCCCTGCATGTGGGGCTGCACCGGCCGGTGGCACCCGCCGCGATTGTCGGCCTCTCGGGCTTGCTTGCGGGAACGCCGCCAAGACACAGCGGCGGACCGCCCGTACTGCTCGCCCATGGCGATGCCGATCAAATTGTGCCGGTTCAGGCCATGCTCATGGCGGCGTCCGCGATGGGCGATGCGGGCTATGCCGTGCAGTGGCACCTGGCGCAGGGAATCGGTCATGGCGTGGACCCGCAAACCATCGCGATAGCCGGTGATTTCCTGGCATTGGCCGTCCAGGGCCGGCTGGCGCATTCCGGGCCTGTTTCCAGCCCGGTCGGGACAGCGTCGTAACCTTCCGTGCAACCCGCTATCGCCTTGGCGTAACAGGCTTGTCACAAGCCTTGGGCACATCTTGGCAGGGGCCGGGAATCGCCCTTAGTATGAATCACCTGCCGCCCCAAGGAGAATCGCCTTCACAGGACTTTGCCCTTGTTAGCACCGCTGCGCTCCGCCAACGCCTGCCCGGCGCTGGTGCTTAACGCCGACTACCGGCCTCTCAGTTACTATCCACTGTCGCTCTGGTCATGGCAGGACACTATCAAGGCGGTGTTCCTGGAGCGGGTGACCATATTGGCGGAATATGACCGGGTGGTGCGCTCGGCCCGCTTCGAGATGAAGCTGCCCTCGGTGGTTTCGCTCAAGACCTATATCAAGCCGGCGCGGCATCCCGCTTTCACCCGCTTCAATGTCTTCCTGCGCGACCGCTTCGAATGCCAATATTGCGGTGACGGCAAGGAATTGACCTTCGATCACTTGATCCCGCGCTCCAAAGGCGGGCGCACGACCTGGGAAAATGTCGTCACCGCCTGTTCTCCCTGCAACCTTGCCAAGGGCGGGATGCTGCCGGCCCAGGCGCATATGTTTCCCCGCCATTCCCCACGCCAGCCCACGGTGACGGAATTGCGGGAACGGGGACGGAAGTTCCCGCCCAATTATCTGCATGAGAGTTGGGCGGACTTTCTCTATTGGGACTCGGAGCTCGAGCCGTAAGCGGCGGGGGTCTAGATTTTCTCCGACAATTTGATCGCCGCCCGGCAGCCCGCCTTGATCGCTTCGCTGAGGAGGCGATAAGCGGGAGCTTCTTCGGCGCCATGCTCCAGCGCGGTTTGACGATGCGCCGCTTCATCGGCGCGGAACTCCTCCACCGTCTTTTTGAGGCCGGGGTCGCTTTCGCCAAGCGCCTTGAGCTGACCGGCATAATGTTCGTCAATCGCTTCTTCCACCGCGGCGGTGCAGGCGAAGGCCGCCTTCTCGCCCATCAGGGCGGTCGCGGCGCCCAGGGCGAAGCCCGCCATCCGCCACAACGGTTCCAGCGCGGTCGGCCGCACCCGCCGCTCATTGACCAGCCGGTCGAAGGTCTTGAGGTGACGCTGTTCCTGCTCCGCCATATGGCGGATGGTGGCGGCGCTGCCGCGGTTTTTCAGCACCGCGAGCTGGCCTTCATAGATGCGCACCGCGCCATATTCGCCGGCATGATCCACCCGGATCATCGCTTCAATGCCGGTGCTTCCACCGGGGGCCGGCGGCCTTTGCTTACGCGGCATGGGACCTTCTCGATAAGGCAAAACCGGCCAGTGCCGCGATCAGGAACGAGAAGATGGCATTATAGGCGGCCAGCGAAAGGCCGAACAATTGCCAGCTTACCACATCGCACTGCACATCCGGCACCATGTTGCTGCCCAGGACAAAGCGATGGCCGCTGCATGAGGAAGGTCCGGGCAGGATGCCAAGCTGCATGCCGGTCTGGTAGAGGCCGATCAGGCCCGAGGCCAGAACCAGCGCCACAACGATCCAGGCCAAGAGCCGCGCCTTATCGCGCAGGAACAAGACACCCAGGATGCCGATGATTGCGGCGGCGATATGGGGCCAGCGCTGCCAATGGCACATCTCGCAAGGCGCAATGCCGCCGATATATTGAAAGCCCAGCGCGCCCAGGACAAGCGCCAGTGCGCCCAGACCCGCCAGGCGCGCCACGGTTTCAGCGCGCAAAGATGCCGCGTTCATCGTCGAAAGCCTTGAACTCCAGCGCATTGCCGCTGGGATCGCGGAAAAAGAATGTCGCCTGCTCTCCGGGTCCGCCTTCAAAGCGGACCTGCGGCGCGATTATGAAGGAAACTTTTTTTTCCGCCAGCCGCGCCGCGAGCTTGCGCCAGTCCGGCATGGAAAGGATTGCACCGAAATGGCGCACCGGCACCTTCTCGCCATCCACAACATTAAAATCTTGGTCTTGGCTTCCATTCGCGCTTAAATGCGCCACGATCTGATGGCCGAAGAAATCGAAATCAACCCATTCGTCGCTCGAGCGTCCTTCGGGGCAGCCGAGAAGGCCGCCATAAAAAGCGCGCGCCTCTTGCAGATCGCGCACCGGGAAGGCCAGATGAAAGCGTGGGCGTTCGGGCATCGTTGAAATTTAAACAAGGCATCATGAAATTGCGAGCCGTCCTCAGCATCCTGAAAAAGAAAAAGCCCCGCAAATTGGGTCTCGCCCGCGAACTCCTGGCGGTTGACGGCGAAAATGTCGCGGTGATGGTCAGGCTCAATCCCCGCGCCCGGCGCATGGTGATGCGAATCCATCCGCTTACCGGCGACGTCACCGTGACCGCGCCGGCGCGGCTGGGGAAAGCAGCGGCGCTCGCCTTTGTCCGCGGTGAAATCCAATGGGTGAGCCGTCAGCGGGCCCAGGCCCCCAAGAAGGTGCGGCTCGAGCCCGGCGCGCTGGTGCCGTTCCTGGGAGCGTCACATCGCATATCGGCGGCGCGCATGCCCGGTCCGGCGCCGGTATGGCGCGATGGCGAGCAGATTTTCGTCAGCGGGCGGGCCGAACATGCCGGGCGGCGGCTCACCGATTTCTTCAAACGTGAGGCGCGCCACATTTTCGAGGAGCGGGCGCTGGCTTTCGGCCAGAGGCTGGGGGTCAGGCCGTCCCGCATCTCGGTGCGCGACACCTCCAGCCGCTGGGGTTCCTGTTCGACCGCCCGCTCCCTGTCTTTTTCCTGGCGGCTGATTTTCGCGCCAGAATTCGTGCTGGATTATGTGGTGGCGCATGAAGCGGCGCATCTGAGAGAGATGAATCACGGCCCGCGTTTCTGGGCGCATGTCGAGAGCCTCACGCCCCATATGCGCAAGGCGCGCCGGTGGCTGCGCGAAAACGGGCGAAGCCTGCTGCGCTACTATTAAGACCGGTCCCTAGCTCGGCAGCGGAACGGCTGCGCTGGACGAGAAGGTCATATGGATGGTGGGAACGAAGGGGATCGAATAATTCTGCTGGTAGCTCGCCGCGATATTGCCGGTGCTGACGCCGCTCGTGATCGTGACATTATACGTCACGGTGGCGGTCGAGAGACCCATGGAATTCAGGTAGTTGTTGATGGTCGTGGCGAGGGCGTCCCGCGTCACGGTATTGCTCAACTCCGCCTGCCGGGAAGCGAGCTTGACGGCCCAGTTCAGCGCCACAGTGTTGAAAGCCATGATGCCGACGCTGGCGATGCCGATGACCATGGAGAGGAAGGCGCCGACCACCAGTGCGAATTCCACCGCCGCGGCTCCATTCCGGTCGGCGCAAAAACGCGCATACTGTCTTGCCAGCAATCTCATTGGACGCGCACTTTCTGCGATTTCGACAGCGGCACGCTGACGACCGTACCGCCCACGGTCGCGTTGGCGGCCACGGTGATATAGCTGGACGTCGTACCGGTGCAGGGTTGGCCGCAGGAGATGATGCTGGAATCGCAGTAACAGGCGAGTGACGCATTCAAGTTCGCATCATGGGGCTTGGAGGGCCAGTTGTTGTTGGCATAGGTCTGGATGGACGTCGTGTTGGTGCTGCCGTTCATGGCGAACTGGATGCCGGCGCGCACCGCACCATCCATGTTCATGGCCCCGACCGCGGCCTCGGTCACATCCGGCAACAGGACGATGATCGCGGCCAGGACCGGCAGGATCAGGCCGAATTCGATCGCCGCGGCGCCGCGCCGGTCCTTGATGAGCTTTTTCACAATACGCATGGTGCTGCTCCTACTCCGCCAGCCTTACGCTGCCGGGCACTTGTATGGTCGCCATTCCCGTTCCCGTGCAGTTGGTCTGGAAGGTGGACGAGCCGGTGTAATAGATCACGTCGGCGACGACCTGGGTGCAGCCGTTGGCGCCGGCGAAATTGCCCAGGAAATCGACCTCCTGGGAAGGAAAGTAGATCGCGCCGGTGATGGTCGAACTGGCGTTGCCGTTGATCCTGTTCACCGCGGAAGCCTGGGTGCGGTCGCCGTAGAATACCAAGCCGGCATAGGCGCCCGAGCTTGGCGCGCTGAGAGTTATCTGGGCATTGCCGTTGATATCCGCCGTCGCGCCATTGGTGAGATAGAAGGTGACCCCCGCGCCGGTGATGTTGGCGCCGGCGTTGACCTTCAGGACGCCCCCGTTGATGACATAGACGCCGGCATTGAGCGTCACGGTGCCTTGCAGTGTCAGACCGCCGCAATAGGTGCCGGGATTCATGGGATTGGTCACGGCCTGGCAGGTACCGACGGAAGGCGAGGGCACATTCTTGTAGGGGTCGGGCACATAGGGCGAGCCGCTGGTCACCGAGCCGCATTGGGTCAAGTCGAGGCCGGCGCTGACGGAATAGCCGCCTACGACATCGACACAGGGGACGGTGACGTTCGCCGAGCCGCCGACGGTGAAGGCGGTCGAGGAGCTGGAATCCGAAACGATGTTGCAAGCGGTGAAGTCGGCGTCCGCATTGCCCCAGAACTGGACCGTGTTGGATCTGGTCTTGTTGAGGCCGACCATGCAGGCATTGCCGGCATTCTGGAATGTCGCCACCGCCCTGGACCTGACCGGCACCGTATCGTTGAAAAACAGGCTGGTGAAATAGCGTTGCTCATTCTCCGTCAGCAGGACTTCGACCGAGCGCGAATTCTGGTTTGGTCCGCTTGTCGGCGGCACATGGACGGTGATGGTCCCCTGCGCGGAATGCCAGCCATTGTTGGCGGCATCGGTGGTGGCGGTGGTAACCACCTGATCCTGCGTGCCGCCGCCACGCAGCGTCATGGTGGCGTTGTATGCCGCGATGTCGGAAGCCGCCTGGATGTCGGTCTGGCGGAAATACCAGTAGCCGGTTTCCGCACCGAGACCGCAAAAACCCACCAGGACGGGCGCCGACAAGGCCGCCATGATCGCAATGTTTCCCCGCCGTTCCGAGGCAAAGCGGCGAAGCGTGGACGAGAGAGAGAGGGGCTTCAAAGGGCAATGTCCTTTTGTACCGGTGGGTACGGTAGGAGCCGGCCCTTGCCGGGTACTCAACAAAATCCGCCGCATCCTTACGAATTTTTCCCAATCTTCCCGGGAGGTTAGGAATTCAGCGGCCTTTCCCGGAGCGGAACGGGAGTTCCCCCGCCGCCCTGGTTAATTCTTCCTGAATGAATCGATTTCGCTGCGGCTTATTGAAGACAAGGCCGAGTTGTGCGGCTGTCCGGCGCTGCTTCGCAGAACGGATCAGATGCCGCCGAAAATGGCGTCCAAAATGCTTTCGAACGTGGCCGGCTTTTTTTCGGTTTCCTGCGGCGGCGTCTGGTTTTCCGCTTCGACCAGATCGTCATCGGCGGGAATGCCGCCTGCGAGAGGGCTCACCGGAAAACCCTGCTCGGCCTCTTCCATGAAGGCATGGAAAATATGCGCGGGTACGCCGCCGCCGGTGGCGGTGAGGCCCGGCGCCTTGTGCATAGGCTTAAGGGAATCATTCCCGATCCACACGCCGCAGACCAGATCGGCGGTAAAGCCGACAAACCAGGCGTCGTGGGAATCCTGGGTGGTGCCGGTCTTGCCGGCGCTGGGACGTTCTTCCAGCCGCGCCGCCTTGCCGGTGCCGGTGGTCACTGTCTCGACCATCAATCCTGTCATTGCCCTGTTGTTTTCCGGCGACATCACCGGTTCGGAAGCGGCGGCTTGGCGCTGATAAAGCTTTTTGCCGCTGCGATTGCGGACCGAAAGGATGGCAAACGGCCTGACCGCGTGGCCGCCATTGGCGAACGTCGCATAAGCTCCGGTGAGTTCCAGCGGCGTGACGCCGGATGTGCCCAGCGCGAGGGAGGAAACTTCATCCAGGGGAGAGGCAATGCCGAGGCGGCGCGCGGTGCGCGCCACTTCCTTGGGACCCACTTCATCGGTCAATTGCGCCGCGATGACATTTGAGGATTCCGCGAAAGCCTTGGTGAGGCTGATGTCGCCCTGATATTCGCCCTCGAAATCGGAGGGCTTCCAGCCATGGATATTCACCGGCCCGTCATGCATCACGTCATCGGGCGTGCGGCCATGCTCAAAAGCCGTGAGATATACAAAGGGCTTGAAGGCGCTCCCGGGCTGGCGCCTTGCGTCGCTGGCGCGATTGAAGCCCGATTGATTGTAGGAGCGGCCGCCCACCATGGCGCGGACAGCGCCGTCCGGCGTCATGGCGACAAGGGCCGCCTGGGTGGCGCCGATGCGCACCCCTTCCCGGTCCAAGGCGTCGGCCACGTCACGTTCGGCTTTCGCCTGGGTGTCGAGATCGAAGCTGGTCTCGACAATCACCGAATCGGTGTTCATGCCGATCAAGCCGTCCAGTTGCGCCACAACCCAATCCGCGAAGTAACCGGAATCGGGCGGTCCCTTAAGGATGCGCGGTCGGGTCGCCTGCGC
>CAZEFQ010000120.1:0-11362 GCA_964511505.1 uncultured Rhizobium sp. | reverse complement strand
TGGGCCGGCGGGCCGCGCCAATGGCGGGGGGCAATCCGCCCAAGAGCGCCAGTACGATGGCCCAGAGGACGCCGACACCCACCATGGCCGGCGGCACGGTGAGGGTGAATATGATCGTGCCCAGGGCATCCCGCTTGCCGTCATAAAGGGCCCAGGCGATGGCCGCGCCGATCAAGGCGCCGATCACCGCCAGCAGCATGGCTTCCAGGATCACCGACACCGCCACGGGAAAGGCGTTGAACCCCAGCGCGCGCAGGGTGGCGATCTCGCGGGCCCGCACACTGACGGCGGCGTACATGGTGTTGAGGCAGCCGAACATCGCCCCGATGGCCATAATGGCGCCGATCGCATAGGCAAGCGTCGAAAACAGCCTGGTCGAGTTATCGACGGTCTTTGTGTACCAGTCGGAATGGCGCTCCACATGCACCGACAGCGCGGGATTGGTTGTGAGCGACTGGCGAAGCGCGGTGAGCGAATCGTAAGACGCCAATTTCAGGATGACCGTGTTGTAGTTGGGATGCCTGGTCGCGGCCATCAGCGTATCGCTGTCCCCGATCAGCTGGCCTTCCAATATGTCACCGCTTCTGAAGCTGCCCACGATCGGCCATTCGCCACTGGGCAGGATGACTTTGTCGCCGATCGCCAGATGCTGGTCGAGTTGTTGCGCCCCGATGCCGACGATCAACTCCTGCTTGCCGGGCTCGAACATGCGTCCGGCCACCATCTGCATTTCATAACGCACCTTGGCGCCCTTGGGACCGAAGCCGCGCAAGGTGACAAAGCCCCTGGTGCCGTTGGCGCGGGTTATCGGAATGCCGATATTCAAGCTTTGGTCCGCCAGCAGCTGGCCGTCGGCGTCCCTGGCGATGCCCGGCGCGTTCAGGATGGTCTGGACATTGTCGCGCGTAAGGCTCGACTGTCCTTCATTGTCTGCGCCCAGCGACGCAATGATGGCGCGACCGGGGCTGCCCACCAGGGTGTAGGTCTGGCGTATGCCGGCGGTCACCGTCAGCATCGAAAGCAGCACGCCAACGGTCGCGCCCAGGCCCACCACAATCACCATCGAAGTCCAGAAACGCCGCGGCAGGTTGCGGAAATTCATCGCGGAGACGATGGCTATCTGGCGCAGTGTATTCATCTCAGCGTCCCGAAAGAGCGGTTGCGATATCCATTTGCTTGAGCCGCAGCGCCGGCAGCACCGAACTGCCCAGCGCCACCAGAGCTGCGCTCAAGCCGGCCCAAAGGAAGACACTGGCGCTCATGGTGGGGAGCGGTATCCCCCCGCTCTGCGCAAAGAAGCGCGGCAAGAGGCCTGAGACCCAGGCCGCTACGCCCACGCCCAAAACCGCTCCCGTCACGCAAGGCAGCGCCGCCTCCCAGAACACCAGCGCCATAACTCCGGTATCGGAATAACCGAGTGTTCTCAGCATCGCGAACTCGCCGAAGCGTTCGCGCACCGACTGGGCGATGCCGTTGGCGGTCAGGAACAGCACCATGAACATGCCCGCCAGAGAGATGTCGCGGTCGACCGCCACAAAGTCGATGCCGAAATTGCTGGTGTCGAACGCCGCCTTCTCGGTGATGGATTGCGTGGGCGTGGCGGAATTGGCGAAGCTCGAATCGATCGACTGCGCGATGTCGGCGGCGCGGGTGGGGTCGCTGGCCTGGACAAAAAACTGGTTGGCCCTGCCTTGGGCACTCGCCGGACGGGCTTTGTCGAGATAATCGAAATTGCCCATGATGTAGCCATTCGTCATATAGGCAATGTCGTCGCCCACACTCAGGACCTGGAAATCCCAGTTGGTGCTGCCGTCGGCTTTGCGAAACAGCGGCGCCGCGACGGTGAACGTGTCGCCCGGCTTGAGCTTCCATTGCTGGGCCGCGATCTTGCTGATGACGACGCCAGTGCGGTTCTGGGCGATCTGGTCCCATTGCTGCGCGGTCAGCGGCCAGTCGGTCATCACCTTGCGCACATCGGGATTGAGCAGGGCGACAAAGACGCGGTTTTTTTGGTCCTGGTGATAGCCGGCGATGAAGCTTTCATAGGCGACCGTGGCGACGCCGGGAAGTTTTTCGATCTGCCCCGCCACACCCACGGGCAAGCCGTTGTTGCTGAAGCGCGGCGCCGTATAAAGCCGGTCGGCGCGGGCATTGGCCGAGACCTTGGCGAAGGTCGCGTTCATCCCGATGGTCAATCCGAACAAGGTGAAGGCGATCATCACCGACAGCAGGGTGAGGACCGCGCGGACGGGCTTGCGCATGATCGCCGCCCAGATCAGGGGAAAATATTTCATGCCACCCTCATTTCATGAACCATGTGGCCCTCATCATGTTGCCCTCAGGGCGTCGACAATGGGCAGCCGCGCCGCGCGGATGGAAGGCAGCAGTCCGCCCAGCAGCGCGACCATCATGGCCCAGGCAAGACCCAGGCCAATGAGGCCGGGCGTCACTTTCAAATCGAAAACGTTATTGAAATAGGCCTTCTGGGAGCCGTCGAACAAAAGCCATGCCGTGCCGGCGCCAATCGCGGCCCCGGACAGCGCCAACAGCAGAGACTCGCTCATGACCGACAGGGCAACCGGAAAGGCACCAAAGCCGATGGCCCTCAAGGTGGCGATTTCGTGCGCCCGCGCGCTGACTGCCGAATACATGGTGTTGAGGGCGCCAAAGAGCGCCCCCAGCGCCATGATGCCGCCCACCACATAGGAAACCGCGTTGAACAGCGTGGCGTTGGGGGCGGAGAAATGTTCGTAATAGGTGGAATGACGCTCGGCGATCACCGACAAAGTGGGGTTGCTGGTCAGCGCGGCTTTCAGCGTGTCCATGGAATTAGGCGCAGCGTCCAGCCGCGCCAGCACGCTGTTGAATGCCGTGCGCTTGGCCGCCGCCATCAAGGTGTCGCGGTCGGCGATCAACTCGCCCTCCAGGATGTCGCCGTCGGTGGTGAATTCGCCCACAATCGGCCACTGGCCGTTGGGAAGGATGACCTTGTCGCCGATATTCATCCCCGCGAATTGCTCCAGCCCTGCCCGGCCTATGACCATCTCCTGCGCGCCGGGACGGAACATGCGGCCGGCGACGATCTTGAATCCGGGGCGCAGCGCCACGCTTTTGGGGCCGAAGCCGCGGATCAGAATATAGGTTGCCACGCCGCTTTTGCGGTTGGCCGGCGATGAGACCATGATTTCGGCTTCGGCAATGGGCGCGCCGTCAGCGCCTTTCTGGATGCCCGGGCCTTCCTTGATGACATTGGCCTGGTCGCGGGTCAGCGCACTGGCATTTTCATTCTCAACCCCGTCGGCGATGATGATGGCGCGGCCCGGATCGCCGGCTTTCATTTCCGACTGGACATAGCCGGTGGTGAGCGACAGCATGGAGATCAACACCCTCACCACCGAGGCCATGCCCGCCACGATCACCAGCGACGGCCAGAAGCGGCTGGGGAAGTTTTTGAAATTGAGCCAGCTTACGGTAGTGATCTGCCTGATCATCACGCCCGTCCCGACAGAGCGGTGGCAACATCAAGCCGCTTGATGCGCAAGGCTGGCAGCGCGGCGCTGACAAAGGCCACAATCACTGCAAAAACAAACGCGAGACCCAGCACAGCGGGGGACATATAGGGCGCGGGCAGCGCCTGCATATTGGACGGGAAAAGATAGGGCACTCGGGCGGCAAACGCCTTGGCGATGGCAATCCCGATCACCGCCCCCATAAGACAAGGGATCGCCGCCTCCACAAACACCAGCGCCATCACCCCCGCATCGGAAAAGCCCAGGGTCTTCAGCATGGCGAATTCGGGAATGCGCTCCCGCACCGACTGGGCGATGCCATTGCCGGTCAAAAACAGAATCATGAAAAGCCCCGCGCCCGCGACCACCGAGGTGACAAAGGGAACATTAATTCCCGCCTCGGCAGAGGACTCAGAATCGTCCTTCTCGGTCGTCGTGCGGGTCGGCGTGGGAGAATTGGCGAAATGGGCGTCAATGGTCCTGGCGGTGCTTTCGGCGATATCATCGGAAACGAACAGCTCCTGGTAGCCGCCCACCGTGCCGTGCTGGGTGGCAAGCCGCGCGTCGTCGAAATATTTGTAATTGCCGATGATGATGCCATTGAAGAAGCCGAGGCTCTCATCCACCACCCCCAGCACCTTGAAGGTCCATGCCTTGTTTCCATCCAGGCGCGTGACCGAGGCGGTGAGGACGGGAAGCGTGTCCCCGGCCTTCAGATGATTTTGCTGGGCCTGGATTTTGGTGACGAACACGCCATCAGGGGTCGCGGCCAGCTCCGCCCATTGCGCGCGCGTAAGAGCGAAATCCCGCACCATCACGTCCGCCGCATCGGGCTCAAGCATCAGGATGCCGATATTGTTTTTCTTGTCGCGGTAATAGCCGTGCAGTCCGGCAAATGCGGTAACCTTGGTGACGCCGGGAATTTTGAGAATCTCACCCTTGTAGGCGTAAGGCAGTGGGCCGCCGAACCGCGCTCCGGTGCCGGCGCGATTCATCTGTGACATGGCGACCAAATTCTCGACACTGGCATTGAACCCGATGGTGACGCCAAAAAGCGTAAAAGCCATGGTCACCGACAGAAGCGTCAGGATCAGCCTTGCCGGCTTGCGCCACAGCGCCGCCCAGACCAGCGGAAAATATTTCACGGCAGCTCCTAGGCCAGCTCTTTGGCGTCCGTCACTTGGCCCTTGTCGAAATGAAGTTGGCGGCTGCCATAATCCGCCGCCTTCTGGTCATGCGTCACCATCACGATGGTCTTGGCGTGATGGCGGTTCAGGTCGCGCAGCAGATCGAGAATCTCGTCGGCCGTCTTGCGGTCCAAATCGCCGGTGGGCTCGTCGCAGAGAAGCAGGGTGGGATCGGCGACAATGGCGCGGGCGATGCCCACCCGCTGCTGCTGGCCGCCCGACATTTCGCCCGGCTTGTGCGAGGCGCGCTCGGTCAGGCCCACCATGTCGAGCGCCACCGCCACATGCTTCTTGCGTTCGGCCTTGGAAAGATTGGTGAGCAGCAGCGGCAATTCGACATTCGCCGCCGCCGACAGCATCGGCATCAGGTTGTAGAACTGGAAGACAAAGCCGACATGGCGGGTGCGCCATTTGGCCAGCTGCCCGCCCGACAGGTTCTGGAGGTTTTCCCCGCCCACCATCACCTGGCCGGAATCCGCGCGGTCCAATCCGCCGATCAGGTTGAGGATGGTGGTCTTGCCGGAGCCGGACGGCCCCATCAGGGCCAGGAATTCGCCGTCCGGGATGTCCAGGTTCAGGTGATGCAACACCTCCACCTTTTCGCGTCCCCGGCGATAGCTCTTCACCACATCCCGCAACGAAACCGCCAATGCCATGCGCCATCTCCCGGTTATGATGTTGATTATTATGGATTTTTACGCAGTCCACGCCTCGTCTTTGAAATCAGCCCACCAGTATCATGTAATGCAAGATAGCTGGAAACCCGGCCCCGTGCAACCGGTGATATTTCCCCCTGAACAATCGCTATTGGCCGCGTCCTGGCGGTTCGGATGGAGCCCGCCCAACAAATTTCCTCCATGACCAACAAAAACTACGCCTGTAGTTAAACTACGCTTGTCTTATGCCCCTGTCCAGGTGCAAGATGCGGATGTCGAACCAAGCTGGCGTCACCATGAAGCCTGCAAAGCCCAGCAAGACCGAGCTGCGTGTGCTGGAGGTGCTGTGGAAGAAGGGCGCCTCGTCCATTCGGGAAATCCAGGAAAGCTTTCCGGAAAAAAGCCGTCCCGCCTACACCACCGTGCAAACCCTGGTCTATCGCCTGGAGGCGAAGAAGGCGCTCAAGCGGGTGAAGAAGGCGGGCAGCGCCAATCTCTTCGAGCCGGTGATCTCCCGCGCCGCGGCCCAGCGCAATTTCATTGACGATTTCCTGAGCCTTTTCGGCGGACAGATGCAGCCGGTGATGAACCAGCTGATCGACGCGGGAAAGATAACCCTGGAAGACATTCAGGCGGCGGAAAGACGCCTGCGCGATCTCAAGGAGAGGAAATCATGATTGCGGCGCTGCTGGATCATCTCTGGCAGTCCACGCTCTTCCTCGCATGTATCGCGCTTCTCAGTCTTGCGCTCCGGCATAATGCCGCGCGCCTGCGTTATCGCCTGTGGTTCCTGGCTTCGCTGAAATTCCTGCTGCCCTTTTCGATTCTGACCGGGCTGGGTGCCGCGCTCGCTCCTTCCGTCCGGCTCACGGCTGTGGCCGTGCCCGACCTCAAATTTGTCGATGCCACCGTCCGGCCTTTTGCCGCCGCCCTGCCGCAAACGCTTCCGGCAACCGGGCCCAACCCGCTTGTCTTTCTTTCCGCCCTGTGGCTGGCGGGACTCGTAACCGTGCTGCTGATCTGGTTCGGCCGCTGGCGGCGTCTTCACGCCGCGCTCCGGGATTCCGCGCCCTTTGCGCTCGCCGCGCCCATCCCGGCCCGGGTCACGGCGGCGCCGCTGGGACCGGGGCTGTTCGGGATTTTCCGCCCCATCATACTTCTGCCGCAGGGCATCACCGGCCGCCTCTCGGCACGCGAGCTGCGCGCCGTGCTGGACCACGAACTCTGCCACCTGGAGCGCAACGACAATCTCACGGCGGCGATCCATGGCGTGGTGGAAGCCCTGTTCTGGTTTCATCCCCTGATCTGGTGGGTGGGGGCGCGCCTCAACGCCGAACGCGAACGCGCCTGCGACGAAAGCGTGGTGGAAAGCAACGACGCCTGCGTCTATGCCGAAAGCATTCTCAAAGTCTGCCGCTTCTATGCCATTCCGCCCCTGGCCGCGGCCATATTAAGCGCCGATCTGGAAGACCGTCTTCACGGCATCATGGCGCAAGGCCCGCGCCGCGAACTCGACATGGGCCGCAAAGCGCTGATCGGCGCCTGCGCTACGCTTGCCATTGCCTGGCCGCTGATCAGCGGCTGGACCGGCGCGGCGAGGGACGAAACCGCCACCATCGCCGCCCATGATGCCGTCCAGGCCTCGCTCAGCCGCCGCGTCGCCGAGCTTCAGGCGGGAGAAGCCCGCGGCTTTGAGCGGATTTCCGATGCGGGCCTGCGCCGCGAGGACACCACCTCCCGTGCCGGCTGCGAAAGCCACTTCGTTGCCGTCCTCCAGGTGCTGGAGAAGAACTACGGCAAATTCGCGCCGCTTTATCCCGAGCGGGCGAAGAACGATGAGGACCGGCTGCCCATGTCGCTGACCTGGAAGAACGGGCTGGGGGCGTCGCGCTACCAGGAGGCCACGGTCTATATGAGCGCCGAAACCGCCCATGTCTGGGATGCGCGGTGGCATCTGGACGGCCGCACCATCGACGCCGCCGCGGCCTGGAGCGCCGGGAGCGAAAGCACCGAGTCCGTCTGCCTCACCGAGATCGATGTGAGGGCGTGAGCCTCGAGCAGCAGTTTTAGCGAACGGCTTTCTTTCGCCAAAACGGCCAATAATGCGGATTAAGCGGTTCGGATGGCTCGATAAAAGCGGTCGGACTTTTGCCCTGCTTCGCTCCGTCACCCAGAAAAGCGAGATGTAAAACAGATCGCGCCCTGGGACCGGCCCAGCGTAAGGCACTGCGTCTCGCTCTTTGAAATGTGAATTCTGGGAAAAGCCCGCGTTTTCGCCTTGAGCGTGCGGCTTGGCGCCCACTCGGGCCGCTCCGCGGCCCTCCGTGGCGCTGGATCGGAGCCGCTGGCGCCTCCCTCGCCCGCTGCGCGGGCTCGAAGAGGCGCTGGCTTAGGTTTTCTTGGCGAGCAGGGCGAGCCTAGAAAACCTTGCCCCGCTTCGAGCGCGAAGCGCGAGGGCGGCACTTTTCGTAAGCTCGCTGCGCTCGGTAATTAAATTGCCTGGCGCCTCCCTCGCCCGCTGCGCGGGCTCGAAGAGGCGCTCAGTTTCTCTAAGCTCGCTGCGCTCGCTAAGAGAAACTGGCGCGCTCGAAGAGATTCGAACTCCTGACCCTCAGATTCGTAGTCTGATGCTCTATCCAGCTGAGCTACGAGCGCGCACCTGACCCTTGGCGCGGATCAGGGGCGCGAACCTATGGGGGGGAGCCCCCAAAGGCAAGCTGCAACCAGACCCGGCAACCCCTCCACAACCTCTCCGCAACCCCGGCACAATCTCCGCGCCCGTCCCTGCCCGCGACCGGCTGTCCCGATGGGGGAAAATCCCGCCAACCCCCCGCCACGCTGTGCAAAATCCGGTAAACGAGGCCCAAGGTACCCTTGTCCCCCGTTGGTCCTCTCGCTAAGACTTAGGGCTGGCGTTCGCCGCGCTTTTCGGGTGGCGGGCGAGTGGGGTTTGGCGCGGCCTTTTGGACATGACCCTCTAGGAGCATGGCCTTGCGCCGGCAGCGGAGAGCAAAGATGAGGGGACTTCCGGCGAAACCAGGGCTCAAACAGAGCCTTTTCCTGGCTTGCGCGCTGAGCGGCCTGTTGGGCCTCGCCGCCTGTTCCGATGTCGGTTCCGCCTTCGACAGCATGTTCGGCGATGAAACCGAAGCCGAGGCAGGCCCGCCGCCGGATGCCGGCGCGCCCCCGACCGCCGAGTCCCTGGCTCCGCCCACCGCGGGATCCCTCACCGCCGGCACATCTGCGGTTGGCGCGCCCACGGCGTTCCCGCCCACGGCATCTGCTCCCGTGGCTAGCGCAGGCGGCATTGCGCCGATGGTCACCATCACGCCGGTCAATATCGAGCCCGGTGCCGACACCGGCACCCAGGTCAACCGCACCATTCAGACCCTGCGCACCCAGATGATGGGCGTGGAAAGCAAGCTCGCCGCCAATGCCCAGCGCCTGGCCGACCTGCGCAACCAGGGTGCGGCTTCGGCCGGCGCCTATCAGGGTGCCAAGGCGCTGATCACCACCCGACTCCAGGTCGGCACCACCAAGGGCAATCCCGAACTGGTGAGTCAGTGGAACAATGCCCAGGCCTCGCTCGACCAGCTCTCGGCCAACATCAATGCCTTGAACGCGCTGGGCACCGATGTCTCCAACGATTCCTCCACCGCCCATTTTGCCCTGGACCAGATCGGCGCCACCTTCAATGTGGCGGGCGCCGTGGACGAGGATCACCGCCAATTGTCGCTGCTGCAGGATGAGACCAGCCAGACCCTGGTGATGATCGACCGGCTGCTCAGCGAAATTTCCGATTCCGTGCAACGCCAGACGGCTTATGCCGCCAATGAACGCAGCGCGCTCACCAGCCTCTCCGCCGCGATCAAGAATGGCGAGCTTTATGGCGGCACGCCCGGCATCACCATGGCGTCGGCTTCAGGCGGCGTGCAGCTCGCCAGTGCCGGCACGCCGCTGGTGGTGATCCGCTTCGACCGGCCGGACGTGGATTATCAGCAGATTCTCTATGCCGCGCTGAACCAGGCGCTGCAGCAGCGCCCCAATGCCGGGTTCGAAGTCGTGGCGGTGTCGCCCACCCGGGGAACCGCCGCCTCGGTGCAGATCGCCCAGACCACCGCCAAGCGCCACGCTCAGGAGGTGATGCGCTCCATGACCGATATGGGCGTACCCGCCACCCGCATGGGGATCGCGTCCGCCACCGACCCGGCGGCCGCCGGCAGCGAAGTGCGGGTTTTCCTGCGCTGACCACCTTAAAAAGCCGGCATTGAGCGGTTGCCTTACAGCGCCGGCAATGCTTTGTTGCGCTGCAAGGTGATGGCATGAAAGCGCTGCTTTCCGGACTTCTGTTCGCTTTTTTGACAGTGCTGCCGGCCGGGGCACAGGTCACCGAAACCGTCGCCAAACATCATATGGTCGCCGCCGCCAATCCCCATGCCGCGGAAGCCGGTCTTGCCATGTTGCGTGCGGGCGGCACCGCGGTCGACGCCGCTATCGCCACCCAATTGGTGCTGGGCCTGGTCGAGCCGGAATCCTCGGGCATCGGCGGCGGTGCCTTCATGCTGGTCTTCGACGCCAAGAGCAAAAAGACCACCAGCTTCGACGGCCGCGAAATGGCGCCGGCCTCCGCCAAACCCACCATGTTCTTAGGCCCGGATGGCCAGCCGCGCGGGCATTTCGACGCCATTCCGGGCGGTCTTTCGGTGGGCATTCCCGGCGTGGTCGGCATGCTCGACCTCGCCCACCGGAAATACGGCAAATTGCCCTGGGCCAAATTGTTCGAACCCGCGATCAAGCTGGCGGAAGACGGCTTTCCAGTCGGTCCCAAGCTTGCCCGCACCATCGCCAATTTCGCGCCTGGCGCGAAGATGCCGGACATACGCAGCCACTATTATCATGCCGACGGCACGCCGCTGAAAGAAGGCGAGATCTTCAAGAATCCGGAATATGCCGCCGCCCTGAAAAAGATCGCCGCCGACGGCCCGGACGGCTTTTATAAAGGCGCAATTGCCCAGGCGATTGTCGATGCCGTGCAGCATGCGCCAAACCAGCAAGGCGGCATGACGCTCGCCGATCTCGCCAATTATCGCGCGCAGGAGCGTCCTCCGGTCTGCGGCGATTACCGCGATTATCACCTCTGCTCCATGGGCCCGCCCAGTTCGGGCGGCATCGCCGTGTTGCAGATATTGGGCGAGCTTCAGCGCTTTCCTGCTTCCGAACTCAAGCCCGGCACGCTTCTGGACGCGCATCTTTTCGCGGAAGCCAGCCGGCTCGCTTATGCCGACCGCGCCAAATACCTTGGCGATCCGTCCTTCGTGCATGTGCCGGTGGCGGGCTTGATCGACAAAAAATATATCGCGGGCCGTGCCCAGTTGATCGATCCCGCCAAGGATATGGGCACCGCGGAAGCGGGCAATCCGCCGGATGAAAAACACGCCAATTATGCGCCGCAGGTAAGCCCGGTGCTGCACGGCACCAGCCACATGACCATCGTGGACGATGCCGGCAATGTGGTGGCGATGACGACTTCGGTCGAAACTGTTTTCGGCGCCGAGATCATGGCCAAGGGTTATGGCTTTATTCTCAACAACACGCTCACCGATTTCTCTTTCCAGCCGGTGCGCGATGGGCTTCCCGTCGCCAATGCGCCGGCGCCAGGCAAACTTCCGCTTTCAGCCATGTCGCCGACCATCGTGTTCGACAAGGATGGTCGCTTCCTGCTCTCGGTCGGTTCGCCCGGCGGTCCCGCCATCATCGACTATGTGGCCCAGACTCTTTCCGGCGTGTTGGACGGCAAGATGACTCTCAAAGACGCCATTGCCATGCCGCGTGAGATCAACGCCAATGGCGCCACCCAGCTCGAAAACGGCCCCGGGGTGGACAAGATCGCTGCCGGCCTCACCGCTATGGGCCATCAGGTGCGGGTGTCCAACCAGGAATCCAGCGGGTTGCACGGCATCATGCGGGTGAAAGACGGCTATATCGGTGCCGCCGACCCCCGCCGGGACGG
>CAZEFQ010000119.1:0-3549 GCA_964511505.1 uncultured Rhizobium sp. | reverse complement strand
GGTCTTGTTGCTGTTAACCGGCTGATCTTCGAGTGCGCAAACATTGGCATGCACCTGTTCCAGCGTGCGCATGAATGCTTCCCGTTCGGTCTTGCTGATCCCGGCGAAGACTTCAGCCCGGGTGGCTTCGGCAAGCTGCGCGATTTTTTCCAGAAAGGGTTTTGCCTTCTTGGTGAGATAAAGCTGACGCGCGCGCCGGTCGGCGGGATCAGCGCGGCGCTCCAGCAGGTGATCGGCTTCCATGCGATCCACGATGCGCACCATCATCATCGCATCCATGCCGGTGAGTTCGGCCAGCTTTGCCTGACTGACGCCCTCGTTCTTTTCCAGATACACCAGTGTCTTGCATTGCATCAGTGTCAGCGAAATGTCGCGCGCATGCTGCTCAAAACGCAGGCTGTAGCGGCGGCTGACATCTTTGAGCAGAAAACCGAAATTTTTCATTCTGTCCATAAGACGCCCGGTAACGAGGTTTGCATCATAATGATTGGTATAATATCAATTGTTATTATATCTGTCGATACATGTACTCGTTTCGGCCAACAGTTCTGAATAGTGATTATGTTGAACGCCGGAAAATGGCAGTTGTTGACGGTGATGGTGGTGATTTCTGATGTTTTGTCTCACCTAACAAATACCTAACACGCACAGTGTTTATTCCGAACATTATTCCGGTGGCCCGTTTGCTATGGTTTTGCCGATTGGCTTGCACACAACCACAACCACTACCAATACCAACGACTATGACCATTAAAAAAGATTTGATGACTCGCTTCACCGCATTGAAGAACACCAGGTCGGTGCTGCTGTGTTGTGCGACAGTGATATTGAGCGCATGTGGAGGAGGGGGCGGAAGCCGCGGTGGTGGGATCGAAACTTCGTTCTCATCCTCGTCATCCATATCCATGTCGTCGTCTTCGTCATCGTCGTCAACAGCGATGTTGTCAGTGTTTGCCGGCCAGGTAGGTGGGAGAGGTAATCTCGATGGTACCGGCACCAACGCGTGGTTTTATAATCCTGAGGACGTCGCAGTGGATACGGCCGGAAATCTGTTTGTGGCTGATAGAAGCAACCAGGTCATTCGTAAAATTACTTCTGCGGGTGTGGTAACCACCTTTGCCGGTGTCGCTGGAAAATGTGGTGCGGTTGATGGTGCTGGTAGCGCCGCAGAGTTTTGTGAACCCTCGGGTATTACAATAGATGGTGCTGGAAACCTGTATGTGACGGATTTCCTGAATAGCACCATTCGCAAGATTACCTCTGCGGGTGTGGTAAGCACCATCGCCGGTGTTGCCGGTCCGTCCGATCCCGTGGATGGTACTGGACCCAATGCGCGCTTTAATTCTCCTTATGGCATTGTTTTGGATGCTGCTGGAAATCTGTATGTAACAGATTCCGGTGCGGATACCATTCGCAAGATTACACCCGCAGGTGTGGTAAGCACCGTGTATGGCGCTACCTATCAAGCCGGTTCGACTGATGGTGTTGGTGTCAGCGCGCGGTTCTCCAATCCACGTGGCATTGCGATCGACGCGGCGGGCAACCTGTATGTAGCAGATGCCGGAAACAACATCATTCGTAAGATTACGTCCGCAGGCGTGGTCAGTACTTTGGCGGGTTCGGGGCAAGCTGGCTCCGTAGATGGCAGTGGAACCAGCGCGCAATTCCTGATCCCGTTTGGAATTACTGTTGACGCTACAGGCAATCTATATGTGACCGAACAATCCTTCAGCGTTCGCAAAATTACGCCCGTGGGTAACGTAACAACATTTGCTGGAGTGAATGGACAGTCAGGCAGCGTTGATGGTGACAGTACCACCGCGCGATTCAGCTATCTTTACGGCGTTACGGTGGATAGTGCGGGAAATCTTTATGTGGCCGATGGAGGAAATAATTCCATTCGCAAAATTACTTCGACTGGTGTGGTGAGCACAGTGGCAGGTGCGGTTGCGCAAACAGGTACGACGAACGGAACCGGTACCACCGCGCGCTTCAATGATCCTCAGGGTGTTGCAGTGGATGCCACCGGCAATCTCTTTGTGGCTGATGTAACTAACAATACTATCCGTGAGATTACTTCAGCAGGGGTTGTCAGTACGTTTGCAGGTTCCGCGGGACAAAGCGGTTCCAGTGATGGAACTGGCACCAATGCGCAATTCTACGGTCCTTGTGGAGTTACCGTGGACGCCAACGGGAATCTATATGTCGCCGAGCTATACAATCACACCATTCGTAAAATCACTTCAGCAGGAGTGGTTACCACACTTGCGGGTTCTGCGGGCCATGCGGGTTCAGTTGATGGCACCGGTTCCAGCGCTCGATTTGATTACCCTACCGGTGTTGTTGTTGATGGTGCCGGGAATGTCTATGTGACGGACGCAGGTAATGCCACCATTCGTAAAATCACGTCGGCCGGCGTGGTATCAACGCTGGCAGGATCTGCTGGAGCGTATGATTCGGTTGATGGTACGGGTAGTGATGCACGATTCGAGAATCCCATTGGAATCGTCATGGATGGGGCTGGAAATCTGTACGTAGCGGATGCGAGCGCCAACAATATTCGCAAGGTTACGTCTGCGGGTGTGGTGACTACGCTCGCGGGTTCGGGGCAAGGTGGCGCCGTGGATGGTAGTGGAGCCAATGCACAGTTTAACGGTCCGTCATTCATTACGCTGGATAGTGCAGGCAATCTTTATCTCGCCGATAATGGCAACAACACTATTCGCAAAATAACGCCGACTGGTATGGTGACAACTGTGGTTGGTCGGCCTGGCATTGCCGGATTTACTGCTGGTGCCTTGCCAGGTGTGATCGCCAGGCCCGGCGGTATCGCCGTTTATGGCACAACGCTTTATGCAACGATGGACAATGCCGTGATAAAGGTTGCATCAGTGCCATAAGATTGCGGAACACGCTGCGCTGTCGCGCTATGGCGATGCTTGTTCTCACATGAATGCCCTCTTGGTCACATTTGGCTTGAAGCGAGCAAGATATCTTTATCGATTGTCTGTGCCAGACAACTTGCTCCAAGTTCTTTACACTAAGATCCATGTTGTCTGACATGGTTGTTTCATGAGCACAGTTCCGGTGATTGCTATTGACGGTCCCAGCAGTTCGGGCAAGGGCACCTTGGCGCGACTGGTTGCCGCCAGACTGGGTTGGAATTTACTCGATAGCGGCGCGCTGTATCGTCTGTTGGCGCTGGCGGGATCGAGGTTAGGTGCGGATCCCCATGACGAAGCGGCCCACGCGGCATTGGCAGGGACAATGAAGATCCGCTTCTCAGGCGATGCGTCCGGCGAAGAGCAAATCTGGCTGGGCAGCGTGGAAGTCAGCCGCGAGATACGTACCGAGCAAGCGGGCGAGGGTGCATCACGGGTGGCGGCCATGCCATCGGTGCGAGTGGCATTGCTGGAACGCCAGCGTCAGTTCGCCCAGGAGCCGGGATTGGTGGCCGATGGCCGTGATATGGGGACTGTGGTGTTTCCCGATGCCCGTTTGAAGGTGTTTCTCACCGCCAGTGCCGGGGAACGAGCCAAAAGACGCTAT
>CAZEFQ010000118.1:0-9311 GCA_964511505.1 uncultured Rhizobium sp. | reverse complement strand
AATCCATCTCCATCTCCTTCGCGTGGGAGATCAGGAACAGGCCGCAGGGCAGGAAGGCGAGCTTCGTCAGTACCCGCTGGAATTCGTTGTTGATCAGCGCGTAGCCCTTGCCGTAGCCCAGATCGGACTCGTGCTCAATCTTGAATTTCTTCAGCACGTAGTCCGTGCAGAACTTGTAGGCGTTATCGATCGTGTCGATGATCACCGTCTTGAAGGGATGGTTCCCTTCGCTGATCTCGGCGCAGACGTTGAGCAGGTCATCCCAGGTGAGAATCGGGACCTGGAAAACATCGAGGGCGTTCAGCCCCGGCTCGGTGGCCAGGAACAGCGCGCCTTCGGCCTGAGAGCAGAGCGTGGTCTTGCCGATCTTGGTCTGGCCGTAAACCATGACGGTCAAATCGGCCAGGCTGTTTTTGGACGCGGTCTTCGTCGTTGGTAGTAGAGGCATCGTGTGTCCTTTCAAAAAGCGGGTTCATTCACCGGCACGCGCAGCTCCTCGTGCGGCGCCTCGATGGTGTAGAAGTTCTCAATCACGTTCGGATTGCCGTTGGAGCGGCAGATCGGGAAGTAGGCGCAGGGCCGGTTATAGTTGAAGCAGAACGCGGTGTTCTGGTAGAAAACCTTCCGCCTGCGAGCATCGAGCAGCGCCTGCGTGAGTTCCCAGAGTTCAGCCCGCAAGACGTCGAAGCGGTCGCGCGACAAATAGAGCATCTCGCGGTGGAACATCTCTGGCTCGAGGTACTTCACCGCCAGGCGTGCCTGGAACTCCTCGTCCGATTCCGACAGCTTGCGCTTCGCCGTGGTCTTGCCGGTCTTCGACTTTTCCAGCAGTTCGGCGCGCCGGGCCTGGTACTCCTCCTCCGTTTCACCTTTGCTCTGCTGAAGCCGCGCCTTGCCGAGGACGTTGTAGATGACGCCGGTGATCGGGATACCAAGCGCCTGCTCGACGTAGTAGGAGTAGATGGCGATCTGAAAGTCGGTCCAGAGCCGCTCCAGGTAATCGGCGTCGATCGTCGCGGCGGTCTTGTGTTCAAGTATGTAGTGGTCGCCGCCGATGCGCACAATGCCGTCGACCTTGCCTGCGAGCACGAAGCTTCGGGAAGAGGCGCCCGTGGCGGGATTGATGATCGGGCCTTCGAACGTCTTTTCCAGGGCGACGATCTCGAACTCTTCTTGCGGATAGCGCGTGGCGTAGCCGGTCAGGATGGCGCGTGCCAGATGCCAATCACGGCGGACATTGTCATCGTCCCGCCGTGAGCCGCAGGCCCGGTCGATGAAGTCGATCACTGCGGCGAGGTCTCGGGTCCCGTGCCAGGTTTGCAGGCACTCATGGATCAGAGACCCGAAGCTGAGGTTTGGGTCCTTCTCGCGGGGCACCAGGCCGATCTCGTAGCGGTATTCGCACGCCTTCCGGCAGTTCCGGAAGAGCGACCACATCGAGTATGTCGAGACCTTCGGTTCGGCCGTCACAGCGTACCTCCCGCCGCGAAGTACCGGGGGCCGATTCCGGCGGTCTCCAGCGCGGCCCGAATCTGACGTTTTCGAAGGTGGATGATCTGACGGGAGCAGCCCAGTTCCTCGGCGGCCTCCACGGTCGAGCACCAGAACAGCGCGAAGGCGGTCTCCTTTATGGCTGCCGGCATCGCCTCAAGCGCCCGCTCGACGTCAATTCGAAAACCTCCGCGCGCGGCCGCCGGCAACGTCGGCAATGCTGCTGGAATCTCCTGCTCCCGCCGAGAAGGCGCCAGGCGGTAACGGAGAATCGACGTGAGTTCTTTGTCCATCACCCTCGATGCGAAGGTCTGGACTGATGCGCGTTCGCCGTCGAACTTCGGCCAGCGTGAGAGGAAGGTCAGCAGGAGCTGGCTCTCCACATCCGCGCGCTCGTCGATGCCCAGCCCGCAGCGCCGAACAAACGCATTCGCCTTCCGCCCGGCGAGATCCTGGACCACAGGGAGTGCCTGGTCGAGCGTCAGATCAACCACGGCGGCCTCCCTGGAGTTCGATCTCCATGGAAAAAGGCAGCCCGTGCCGCACCTCGAGCTCACGGATTTCGCCGGCGTCGACGTCGCGCACGTAGGTGAAGAATTCGGCGACCTGCGGCCGAAGGTCGGAGTTAGGTTCGGCGGGCTTGCCCGTGCTGGCCGGGGCCGCGAACTTGACGTCGCGCACGGTGGCGGGCCAGGGATCGAGCACCAACTCGCCGCCGCGGATCTGCAGGTACTCAAATCGGCCGAAACCGAGCCGCTGCATGGCGGCGAGAAAAGTCGCCTCGGAAGGCAGCATGTCCTGCGTCGTGACCGGCGGCGTCATTGGGCCACCTCCTGCGGGAGGTTGCCCGAGGACTTCTGCGCGACGATCCAGGCGTCTACGTCCTCCGGGCGGTACCGAACGAGCGCGCCGATCTTAACGTAGTGCGGGCCGCGTTTTTGGCTGCGCCACTTCCGCAGCGTCAGAACACTGATTGAGCAGGAGTCCGCTACCTCGTGTTCGTTAAGGAGTCGCTGTTGTGTGTTGGGCTTCATCTCGATGCTTGCTGCGGCATGTTTCCCGCAACCTCTGCATCGAGAATGCCCGAGATAGCTTTTTCCTGATACGAACTTACGCGGAAGTGATCCGGAAGAAAACTGGCAGGTTAACGACGATCAGATTTGGGCAATTCGCCGCGAAGAAGCTGCTCGATTGTGAGTCCCATGCATTTGGCCATGGCTTCGAAAGTAGACCGGCGCATCTTGCCTGACCTTCGGAAACTGCGCACGGTTCTGTCGGTACTCTGAAACTGATTGCCAAACTGCGTCTCGGTGAGCCCCTTGGATTCCATGTACGCGATAGCGGCGTTCACGGCTTCCGGTGTCCCGATTGAACGCGGAAGACGCTTCGGCGCGGTTGCTTTTCCCTGAGATGCCGAGGATGCCAGAGCGGCCATCGCCGCTGCGAGCAGGCCTTGGTCGTCGATCGTGAGGCGCTTCCCGTCGAGTTCCGCCAGTTCCGCCAGGGTCCGAACCGTACAGGCTCTTCCACCGATACACCCGATTGACGGCACTCGCCGCGGAACCAGGATGACCGGCGCCGGTGACTGCTGAAGTCGCAGGCACTGATCTAGCTGGCTGATGCCGTCAGGCCAGCATACACCGCGCGCCAAAAACAGTTCCCAAAAGCTGCCATCCTGTTTCCTGCGCCCGAGTAGCCAGAGGCGCGATGGAGCGACGGTTTCAACTTTCCCGCTCAAACCCGTGGCGTGGCGAACCGCCGCCGCCAGGCTGTCGAAATCCACCTCCCAACGCTGGATCGCCTCGGGTGTGGTTGGAATTCGGCCGATCGTCGGACACAGATAATACGGTTTATCTGGGTGGCGCGGGTCGCGGATCACCTCGGCGCCGTGGCGCTTGCCGCAGTCCTCGCACGTAACTGTTGCGGCATCTGCGGTGCGCCGGATTAGACCAAGGTGACGAATCACATCGCGATCGACGCTTCGCCACTCCGCAATCTCCGATTGCTCCAGAACGTGATTCTGGAGATCCGCCCGCCGCCAGATGAGATCGAGAGCTTTACTCACTTTCGATCTGCCACTTCTTGAGACAGCGCCGGATCGTGACGTGCTCAGGCACATGGTCTTTGAGGGGACAAGAATACGGCGAGATGTTGAACGTCACTGTCTTCGCTCGGGGCTTGCCATGCAGGAATGTAACCTTTATGCGAACCAAATCGACCCGAAGGTCATCCAGTTGCCAGGTAACCTGGTTCAACGCGTCCGCGATAAGGTCATGGATGTTGCCACCATTCGAATACGGGAGCAACTCGAAGGTGATCCGCCCGGATTTCTTATCCGGCACCGAAAGCTGCATGGTGCGCAGTTGCACGTTGAAGATTCCGTCCGCAGGCTCAGTGGCGAATTCGAATGTGGGGTCCTTCAGATGGTCCAGGTGGAAAGGAGCCCCAGGTGGCGGCTCCAGCGCAAGGTCTTCCGAAAGGGCAGTTCGTCCGAAGATCCCCTCCAGGTCGCGCCGGAGTTGTTGGGGCCCCTCCGCATACAGATCGAGATGGCCGCAACTTTCGTCGTAGCGGAAGACGACGTCAAAGGCCGGCGTCTGCGGATGGCGGTCCAGTGCACCGTCGTCGTTGTAACCAACGAAGGTGTCCGGATAATCTGACAGGTACACCATAAAGTAGTGGACGGTTTCGTGCCTGAGATAGACGTCCAAATCGCTGTACTGGCCGCGACCCTGGTTCTCCACGTAATACTCGGACACAGCCTTCCTCAATGCTGCGCGCGCTTCCTGACTGAGGTTCGGAGGCTTCTTCGGAAGATCATGCCGGGGATGCCAGTACCGAGTGAGATTGTCTGCGTAATTGAACTGGCTGGCGACGCGAAAAACCCGCGGGTGATCGAGCAGGACGTGAAACGCCTTCTCGCTGTGGCTCGGGTGCCCCACGAGTTCGGCGACCAGGTCAACCCCGTGAAACTTGCCCTCCTCAATGATGACCTGGACTCCCTGTTTCGTCGCGAGCCCCGCGACGTTCTGGAAGTCAACGCCAACGGAGTCCCGCGATCGCTGCGGCAGCGCCTGCCACGCCGCGTAGACGGTTTCGCGATCCTTCTCGTTCAACTCATCCCACGGCAGATCGCCGAGCACACCGCGGCGCTCGAAATACCGGCGCAACATGCCGATCGGAATGAGAAGCAGAAATTTTCGTGGATTGTATTCGATTCTCATAGTGCCCTTTCTCAACGACCCCGCAGCGTCGCCGACGGGAGAATCCGGAGCAGGCAGGGTCCCGCGTTCTCGCACAGTGCGGATCAGTACCCGTACTCCGATCCGACCTGCGCTTCGATAAGCGTATCAGAAGTGCTGTAGGCGCGTCTACAGAGATTTTTTCTATTGACTCGCCTGCCCGATTAGGAATATGATCTGTAGGTGAGTCTACTGAGCCTTTCATGATGCTCCCCCAGGTATGCACGATCCAGAGCGGTTTCACCGCCCGCGGGCGATTGGATCCCGCTGAGCACGGCAACGTGCTGGCGCTTCAACTTCGAGATGTAGCGCCGAACGGAAGCATTGATTTCAATAACTTAACGGCTATTCGCCTTGACCCTGTACCGGAAAAGTATCTGGTGCGCAGTGGGGATGTCGTATTTCGCTCCCGCGGCGAGAGCACGACCGCAGCCGTTATCGACTCACCGCTCCGGCTGCCGGTGCTGGCGGTTTTGCCGCTCATGATACTTCGGCCCGATCCGCAGGTGCTCTCCGGCCCCTATCTGGCCTGGGTCATCAATCAGGAACCGGCCCAGCGTCACTTCGACGAGAGTGCGCAAGGGACCAGCCTGCGGATGGTCCCGCGCTCCAGTCTTGAGGATCTCAAGCTCGCGCTCCCCAGCCTTGAGACGCAGCAACGAATTTTGCAGATAGTCGCTCTCGCCGAGCAGGAGCGCGACCTCGCGCAGCAACTCACGCTCAGGCGGCACGAATTGATTCGCAGGTTGCTCGTCGAGCGCGCTTCGAAACGCGCCTCAGCTACCCGAAAGGAAACGATGAAAAAATGACCGATCAACTCACGCAGAACCAAATTAATCAGGCGGCATGGGCGGCATGCGACACATTCCGTGGAGCTGTGGACCCGGCTCAGTACAAGGACTACATCCTGGTGATGCTGTTCCTCAAGTACATCTCCGACCTCTGGAATGACCACGTCGAGAACTATCGCCGGCAGTATGGAAACGATGACATGCGGATCCGTCGACGGCTTGAGCGTGAGCGCTTCATCCTCCCCGAGGGCTGCAGCTTCTACGATCTTCACGCGCAACGGAATGAGGCGAACATTGGCGAACTCATCAATATCGCCCTCGAAAAGATCGAGGACAAGAACCGCGCCAAGCTCGAAGGCGTCTTTCGCAACATCGACTTCAATTCCGAGTCGAACCTGGGCCGCACCAAAGACCGGAACCGCCGCCTCAAGAACGTGCTGGAAGATTTCGCCAAGCCCGCGCTCGACCTCCGTCCCTCGCGCGTTAGCGAAGACATCATCGGCGAGTGCTACATCTATCTAATCTCGCGATTTGCCTCCGACGCGGGTAAGAAGGCCGGCGAGTTTTACACGCCCGCCGCGGTCTCGCGCCTGCTGGCTCGACTGGCGGGGCCCGCGGCCGGCAACACCATCTGCGACCCCGCCTGTGGTTCCGGGTCGTTGCTCATCCGCGCCGCCGAAGAGGTCGGTTCGGACAACTACGCGCTCTATGGTCAAGAGGTCAATGGCGCAACGTGGGCGCTGGCCCGCATGAATATGTTCCTCCACTCCAAGGATGCTGCCCGAATCGAGTGGTGCGACACGCTCAACAGCCCGGCCCTGATCGAAGGCGACCGCTTGATGAAGTTTGATGTCGTCGTAGCCAATCCGCCTTTTTCACTCGATAAGTGGGGCGCGGAAAACGCAGAAAAGGACAAGCACAAACGCTTCTGGCGGGGGATCCCTCCGAAGTCAAAAGGCGACTACGGATTCATCTCTCACATGATCGAGATTGCGCGGCCGCGGAGTGGCCGGGTGGCGGTGATCGTTCCACATGGTGTCCTCTTCCGCGGTGGCAGCGAAGGCAAGATCCGCCAGGCCCTCATCGAGGAGAATCTGCTCGACGCTGTGGTCGGCCTGCCCGCCAATCTCTTCACGACCACGGGTATCCCCGTCGCCATCCTAGTGTTCGACCGCTCTCGCGAGCAGGGCGGCTCGAACGAGGCACGCAAGGATATCCTTTTCATCGACTCCAGTAAGGAGTTCACGCCGGGTAAGACGCAGAACCTCATGACCGACGAGCACATTCAAAAGGTCATCGACACGTACCTCACGCGCGCCGAACTCGACAAGTATTCGCACCTCGCATCCCCCACGGAGATCCAGGAGAACGAGTACAACCTCAACATTCCCCGTTATGTGGACACCTTCGAACCCGAAGAGGAGATCGACGTCGCAGGGCTGCAGAAGGAGATCAACAGGCTGGAGAACGAACTTGTCGAAGTGCGCGGCCGGATGAACGCCTACCTCAAGGAGTTGGGCATCCATGTCAATCGGTGAACTCATTCTCTACACCTCGGAGGCCGCAGACGCAGAGTGCCGAGAGCCGCTTGCCGCTGGCGCGCCGAGCGAACTTGCTGAGTTAGAGAAGATTGCGGACGCAGCCAAGTCTGTGAATAGGAGGGGCCAGCGGTGAAAGCACGTAGAGCATGGAAGCACGGCACTCTCGAAGATGTGATCGCGTCGGTGCGGGGAGGATTCAGTGTGCAGTGTGACGACCGGCCAGCACACCCTACGGAGGTAGGTGTGTTAAAGACAGGCGCCGTTCTGTCTGGCCGTTTTGATCCACGGCAGAACAAATACGTTCCAACAGAAGAGCATCCGCGCCTGAGGACGCCGGTTTCCGCTGGAACGATTGTCTTTTGCCGCAAGAACTCCGAAGAGGCGATAGGTGCGAGTGCGTTCGTACAGGCCAGTCACCGCAACTTGTTTCTCTCAGATCTGCTGTGGGAGTTAAGGCCCGCTTCCGGAGCGAGCGACAAGTGGCTCGCCCAGGTGATGCAGAGCGACGCTGTTAGGGCACATGTACGGCTCTGGTCAACAGGGACTCAGAGCACCATGAAGAACATCTCGCAAGACAGACTACTCGCAATTCCTGTCTGGATTCCTCCTCAAGAGGAACAACTCAAGATCGCGGCGGTTCTGCGGACCTGGGATGAGGCGAACGAGAACCTCTCACGACAAAGAGGGCTACGAGAAAAGCAATACCTGGGGCTGCGAGATTACCTCATTGATTGGTCCAAGAATCGGCAAGCAGTGAAGGACTTTTTGAAGCCGGTTTCCCGTCCGATTCCTAAGCCAACATCGGGGTACCGTGCCCTGAGTATTCGTAGCCATGGAAAAGGGACATTCGATCGATTCGTGGAAGATCCAGAAACCGTCGAGATGGACACCCTATATGTCGCAAAAGCGGGAGACATAATCGTCAACATCACGTTCGCTTGGGAAGGAGCGGTGGCCCTTGTGCCTCGCGACCACGATGGGTGCTTGGTCTCCCATCGATTCCCAGTATTTGTCCCGGAGATCGAGAGAGTAGATGCGCGTTACTTACGCCACGTGTTGCGTATGCCTCGTTTCACGTATCTCCTCGGCATTGTTTCTCCGGGTGGTGCAGGCCGGAATCGCGTTCTTAGCAAGTCTGACTTCTTGGAGTTAATGGTTCCATTACCGCCTTTGGACCTACAACGGCGAATCGCGACGATTCTCGATGATGCAGAAAAAGCCATTGCCGCTGAAGAGAAGTATCTATCGGCCCTGAACCGTCAGAAGCGCGGCCTCATGCAAAGGCTCCTGACCGGCAAGTGGCGCGTCACGGCTGAGGGAGGTGCACTATGACGGTACTGGGTTTCCGATCGGACCCCGCCACCCCACGCTATGCCCTTGTTCGAAAGGACGCGACTGCTTTAGTCCTCGTCAATGCTGACGGCGAGACGCGTCTTTCATATCCCGCAAACGTCACGGCGGCAGCGGAGAAGTCTGGCTGGCTCTACCGCGAGATCGAACGCATTTTCCGCGACAACCCTGACATCTCGCATGTGGTCATTAAGACCAACGAATACACCCAGTCCGACTCGAAGGCCAAGCGGGAGAGCTCATACGCGGAAGCCATGCTGCTGCTCTATTGCGTGCAGCACGAGGTCCCGGTCGACATAAAGACGTATGCATCACTTGGGGCCAATAGCGGATCGGTAAAGGAGAACGCGGAAGCACGCGTCGGCCGCTCCTCTAAGTACTGGGACGGGAAAATGGCCGACGCCGTCATCGCCGCGTGGAGTTGGGCGCAATCTATATGAGCACCGGCGTCCCTATTGCCACTCTGCTGCCCGGCCTGCAGGTTTACAAGTACACGCTCAAGTATCGAATCGGTTCCGGTAGCTTTGGAGAGGTGTGGCTCGCGACAGACAACGCTGTCGGTCAAGACTACGCCATCAAGATCCTGCGTCCCGGCATCCCTGTGAACGAGCGCCTGAGAGAGGCGCATATTGGGCATCGCCTCGTGCACAACAATCTGGTGCGTGTGCACCAGGCCGATGTCGTGAATATCGCCGGCAATGATCTCGTGATCATTGCCATGGACTACCTTCCCGAAGGCTCGATCACGAAGCTCGCGAATCCTTCTGGCTACATTCCGCTTCCGGAAGTCATTCGCATCGGCATCGACGTTCTGCGCGGGCTGGAATACCTGCACGGTGAGAATTTCTTCCACAATGACGTCAAGCCGGAAAACGTACTCATGGGCCCAGGCCGCA
>CAZEFQ010000117.1:0-9610 GCA_964511505.1 uncultured Rhizobium sp. | reverse complement strand
TCGACGAACGCGTCCGTAGCGTCAGCGTACGGCCGGGGTTGCGTTCCGGCGGGCGCCCGCGGCGTCGCCGCGCTCGACCGTATTTCTGATACGCTCTTCGCGCAGCTCCTGGCGGATCGCCTCGCCGGAACGCAACGCAGGCTGTTTCCATCTCAGAAAATCAGGCTCTAGCGCCCGAAAGAGCGCTGGAGGTAAAGGCCGACTTCCGGGCCATAGGTCAGGCGCCGGTATTCTTCGTAATTCTCAAGCGTGCTGCCGCGGTTGCCGAAATAGATATGGCGGTCGCGCTGGTTATACTGGTCCGTCACGTCCCTGCCGAACAGCCGGATCAGCCATTCCGGCGCGGGTTTGTATTCGGCGAAAAGCTCGGTCACCGGGTCCTTGGAATGCATCAGCTGGTACTCGTTATAGCGCCACACATTCTGGCCCTTGGGCCAGGCATAACTGGCGCCCAGCCGCATCTGCCATTCCGGCAGATCCTGGGTCAGCGCGATTTTCGCATCCCAGGGCAAGCCTTGGGAAATGGAGCGCCTGACATGGGTATTGGGATCGGTGACTTCGCTGAAACGATAGAGCGCGTTGGCCTGGATCGTCAGGCCGGACAAGACCGGCCAGGTCACCGGATAGACCAGGTTGGCCTGGATTTCGGTGTTGCGCCCGGTCCCGATATTGCCCAGTGAATCCAGGTCGCCTGCGACGCCACGGATGGCGATGTGGTCCATGGTGTTGCTGATCATTTCGTGCCGCGCCGCCAGCACAAAGGAGCCGCCGGGGAGCGCCCGCTCCCAATCCACTTCCGCGCGCCACAGGGTCTGCGGGATCAGGTTCTTGTTGCCGGCATTGACGCTGTTGACCTTGATCTCGATGGTGGTCACGAAATTGTTGAAGTTGAGCTGACCGGCTTCGCGCTCCACCAGCAGGCGGAAGACGTTGTCCTTGTCCAGCTTGTAGCTCGCCTTCATCCGCGGCTTGAGATAGCTGAACTGCCGGGTCAGTATGCTGTCGCCAGTCTGTTTCATCCGCGACATCTCGTAACGCAAGCCCGTCTCGATGGTCAGTTCCGGCATGGCCTGCCAGGTGAAGGTGGAAAACCCCTCGCCGCGCTGCTCCACGATATGCACGTCCGCCGCCGGGAGCGGGATATTCACGCCGTTCTTCGTGAGTGCGACCAGGTTGACCAGCGTGTTCAACGTCAGGTCCAAGCCGCCTTCGAAGGACAGGCTGGTATCCTGCGTGCGAAACACATTGTGCATGATGCTTTCGCTGGTGCGCGCGGTGGTGGACGAAATGTCGGTTTCGGCCGGGGTGATGGCCAGTTGGGGATGGTGGTCATTCTCGGCCCTGCGGATCAGGGTGCTTTCCAGTTCGCTGGCGGTGAAGATCGGGTGGTTGTATTGGAGGCCGAATTCACTGTCGGTCTTGAATTCGCTCTCTCCGCCGGGCTGGATGCTGACGACGGGAAAATACTCCGAATCCAGCAGGGGCGAGGAGCTGCGCAGCTCGTTGTAGAGGCCGTTCACACGGACGATGCCGCCGAACAAAGGCTGGCGGTATCCGCCCGTAAGGTTCCAGACGTCGTCGTTGCGCTTGATGTAATATCTGTCGCGGCGCAGATCCGTGCCGTTCGGCGCGACATTGTTGCGGTAACCGTAACCGGCGCCGGCGTCAGGAACCTTGCGCGAGCCGGTGAAGGTTAGGTCCAGCACATCGGTGGTGCCCCAGGTCATCCGTGCCGTGCCGGCCTTGTTGCTGTTGCCGTGCCGCATGATCGAGCCCTGCAGCGTGATCTGCCCGCGTGGCGCGGAGTTGGGCTTGAGCACAACGTTGGCCAGCATCGGATAGCCCTGGAAATCGAAGCCGGCCGCGCCGGAGCGCACGATTTCGATACGCTCCACGGAATCGGGCGTGATCCGCCTCAGCACCGTCTCCAGCGTCTCCTGCTTGCTGGTCGGCGGCCGGCCGTCGATCATCACATTGCCGATGGAGCCGCCATAGCCGCGCACCTTGGTGTCGCCCTCGACCAGCTGAAAACTGGGCAACAGTCCGACCATTTCAAAAGCGGAGGATGGGTGCGAACCGGCGAAATAATCCGGCAGATAGGCGTTGACGAAAGGCCGTGTTTCCGCCTGCGCCTGGGCCGGGTGGCGGGGCAGCACGGACAACAGAAGCGTCAGCGTGCCGCAAGCAACGGCTTTCGCGCCGTGGGAGATCATGAACAAGCCTTGACGGAACTTTAACCAGCCGAACGTGGATATTTAATGTTTCGCATGCTTTTGTTCATGTGCAAAGGGATTTCCATCCCCACGGCTTGCGGGGCTTTGGCAGAGCGGGCTGGAGAGTGGTCGGCGGCGCAGGCGGCGGCTAATCCGGACGGGAACAGCGCGCGGCTTCCGTTTCGAATTCTTTGGTGATGTCGCGAAAGATTGCCCAATATTGGAGTTGGCGGCCGGTCTGCTGAGGCAAAACATCTCCACGCAGCCAGATTTGCCTCTTCGCCTTCGGATTGAAGGCGCCCACGGTGAAATTCCGCACCGGCTTTGCGCTGGAGAAGGAGCGGGACAGCGGCAATTCATGGAATGGAAGGCGCCGGCCCTCGACGTCAGTGAACTCCCATTCGGGGCTTCCAACCTTGCGGTCGAAATGCCTGCCGGTAAGTCCCAACATCTTCATGGCCGCCCGGTTGACTTTCTGAACGGACAGCGTGGCGTCGAACAGGACGACGCCATAAGGGAGCACGTGAAACAGCCCCTTGTAGAGATCGGCGCCGGCAGGAGCGCCGCGCTCTTTCCGTTTGACGCGGTTCACGGGCCCGGCGTCCTTTGCCGGACACCGTCATGCGTTGCCGGGGTCATAGTGCAATATCCTGTTTTAAGGAGCAGCGTCCGGTATCAGCGGTCACGCACGCGCATATTGATTGAACCACTGGATGGTGCGGGTCCATGCCTGCTCGGCCGCCGCCCGGTTGTAGCGTTCGGGGGTGGCGTCGTTGAAGAAGCCATGCACCGAGTTCGGATAGACATGGCCTTCAAACGTGACGTTGGCATTTTTCAGGATCGCCGCCTGCGCCGGATAGCCTTCCGCCAGGGCTTTGTCGAGCCCGCCATGATGGATCAGGATCGCGCCCTTGATCTTTGGCGCATCCTCCGCCTTGGTGGGCGCGCCATAGAAAGGCGCCGCCGCCTTCAAATCCGCGCCCATCTGCACCGCGAGCGTGTTGGCGACGCCGCCGCCATAGCAGAAACCGGTGGCACAGATCTGGCCGCTGCAAAGCGGATGGGCCTTCAGCCATTGCGCCGCGGCCAGGAAATCCTGCTGCCGCTTGTTGCCATCCAGCTTGGAGAACAACTGCCCGCCCTTGTAGTCGTCGCCGGGGTAGCCGCCGACGGAGGTCAGCGCATCCGGCGCGATGGCTATGAAATTCTCCAGCGCGAAACGCCTTGCGACATCCTCCGTATGCGGATTGAGGCCGCGATTCTCATGCACCACGATCACCCCGGGCAGCTTGGTCGGCTTCTCGTCGCGCGTGTCCTGGCTGAAGGGCCGCGCAAAATAGCCCTTGATGCTGCCATACCCGTTGGGCGAGGGGATGGTCTCGTAGCTTGCCTTGATCCGCTCGTCATCCTTGCGGACCTGCTGTCCCAGCGCGTAATTGGGCATCAACGCATCCACGATCGCCGTGGCGCTGAGCCCCGCGACGGCGTAGCGCTTGACCCCGTCCAGGAAGGCGCGGCGCTCGATCCGGCCGTGAATAAACTCGTTGTACAGCTCCACCGCTTCCGCGGGAATTTTCGTCCGCTTGTTCATGCATGCCTCCCCTTTTTTGCCGGCCCGAATTCAGGCATATCCGGCCGCCAGTGGCAACCCGCTGAAAATCCCGGCCAAATCAACCGGTTCAAGGGTATCCAGAGCCGGTTGCCGCATGTGCGGACTCTCAAATGCGCTATTTCCCGCTCACTTCGAGTCTGTGATGGAGCTGAGGGATATCCGCGCCGCCATGAGGCTCGACGCCATGACACAGCCAGCTTTCCCATAGCGGGATTCCCCGCATGGGGCGGATCGGCCCGCAATTCAGCTCGACTGTTCGGCGACATGTAGTTTGCCGTTCATTCATCATCAGCGGCTTGGACCGCTTACGTCCCTTACGGTACATTGGGGGGTGATGAATGAAAGCGCTGACGCTGTTGGCGAGCAGTCGAGGCGACGCATCAGGGCGTTGCAAAGTGTTACCGCACATCAGGCTAAGGGGCGGGAATGGCTGGCAAAAATGATTTTTTGGCGCAGGGCGAAGGCCTGATCCGCGCAGCCTTGGAGCGGCTTCGGGGTCTGGCGGCGAAGCGCGCCCTCGCCAGCGAACCCTATGCCGGTTCGGCAATGGACCGCAGGCTGACGCCGCTTCCGGCCTGGCGCCGCTATGCTCCCCATGCCGGAGGACTGATCCTGCTGTCGGGTCTCGGCCTATGGTTTCTTTGGGGACAGGGCGGTGACGTCTATCGGGTCCCGATTGACCAGCTCACCATTGCGACGGTGAAGCAGGGACCATTCGAGGATTTTGCCGCCGTGCAGGGCGCGGTTGCACCGTTCCTCACGGATTATCTCACCACCGATCCGGGGGGCACCATCAAGAAGGTCCTGGTCGAGGATGGCGCTCTTGTGAAGGCCGGCCAGCCGCTGATCGAACTCAGCAATGCGGCGCTCGCGCTCCAGGAGGCCAACCAGGAGACGGAGACCTCGCGGCAGATGAGCGATTTGCAGAATGCGGAGCTGCAGCTCGAACAGACCAGCCTGCAATATCAGAAAGACGTTCTTGATATCGAAGCCCAGGTGGAGAAACTCAAGGACCAGTTGGCGCGCGACAAAATTCTGCTCGACGGGCAGGCGTTGGCGCCCTCGATCTATCAGCAGGAGCAGATTCAATATGCCTATGAACTGAAGCTGAAAGACGCAACCGTCGCCTCCCATACCGCCCAGAAGAAACTGCACGACCAGCAGCTCAGCCAATTGCGGGTCACGCTGGCCCGGCTGAACGCGAACCTCGCCGCGGCGCGGGCCAATCTGGATGCGCTGACCGTCCGCGCCCCGATGGACGGGCAATTGACCGCGCTCGATGCCGAAGTGGGGCAATCCAAGTCTCCCGGCGCGGTGCTTGGCCAGATCGATTCACGCGACCGTTTCAAGCTGACCGCTCAGGTCGATGAATTCTACTTGAGCCGCGTGGCGCCGGCGCAGGAAGCGCTGATGACGATCGACGGGCGCGATTACCGGGCCAAGGTGGCGAAAATCTATCCCAAGGTGGTCAACGGCACATTCAAGGTCGATCTCATTTTCGACGGCGCTACGCCCGCCGGCATCCACAATGGGCAGGCAATCGATCTCAAACTGGAAATGGGCGGGACCACCCAGGCGGTGATGCTGCCCAACGGGTCTTTCTATCAGGACACGGGCGGCAACTGGGTGTTCGTCCTGGCGCCGGATGGCCGTGTCGCCACCCGGCGAACCGTCCGCCTGGGCCGCCGCAATCCCCAATTTGTCGAAGTGCTGGACGGGTTGGCGCCGGGCGAGCGCGCGATTGTCTCCAGCTATGATGCATTCGCAAAGATGGACCGCGTGGAATTCGAGCCCGCTTCGGCCGGCAATTCCTGACTAGGAGGGGCCGTGATTGCACTCAAGAATCTGAGCAAGGTTTACCGCACCACCGAAGTGGAAACCACGGCGTTGCGCGACCTCGACCTTGAGGTCCGGCAGGGCGAATTCGTGGCGGTGATGGGACCGTCGGGCTGCGGCAAATCCACCTTTCTCAACATTGTCGGCATGCTGGATGCGCCAAGCAGCGGTGAATACTGGTTCCAGGGGAAGAATATCGCCGGTCATGGCGAGGCCGAGCTGTCGGAACTGCGCAAGAACGCGATCGGGTTCGTGTTCCAGAGCTACAATCTTATCGACGAGCTGAACGTCTCTGAAAATGTCGAATTGGCGCTGCTTTACCACAAGAATGTGGCGCCGGGGGAGCGCAAGGCGCGCGTGCGAGAGGCGCTGGACCGCGTGAAGATCGCTCATCGCGCCCGTCACATGCCGCAGCAATTGTCCGGCGGCCAGCAGCAGCGCGTGGCGATCGCGCGCGCGGTGGTGGCGCGCCCCAGTCTCATTCTCGCCGACGAACCCACCGGCAATCTAGACACCGCCAATGGTGAGGAAGTCATGGAGCTTCTCACCGGCCTGAACAAGGAAGGGACCACCATCATCATGGTCACCCATTCCCATTTCCACGCCGCCTATGCCCACCGCATCGTCAACCTGCTCGACGGCGCGGTTGTTCCCGAAAACGTCAAACAGCTGGCCTGAAGGGGGCGCAGGCCATGATTCAAAATTATCTGGTCACGGCGTTGCGCAACTTCGCGCGGCACAAGCTTTACAGCTTTATCAATATCGCGGGACTGGCGGTGGGGCTGGCCTGCGCCATTTTCATCATCCTGTACCTGAATGACGAGCTTTCCTACGACAAGTGGATTCCGGACAGCCAGGATATCTATCGTGTCGAAGCCAAATTCTTCGTTCCGGGTGGCCAGCCCCGGTTCTTTACCGTGGTTCCTTTTCCCGTGCCTCTCGCCATGCAGGCCCAGATTCCGCAGGTGGTGGCGCAAACACATCTTATTCCAGAAGACTTTACGGCCAAGATCGGCGACCGGCTGTTTCTGGCCCACATCGCGGTGGTGGACCCAAATTTCCTCCAGGTGATCAAGCTGCCCCTGGTCAAGGGTGATCCGGCGCGGGTCCTGACCCAGCCGGATTCGGTGGTCCTGTCTGAAACCACGGCCAGGACATACTTCGGCAGCGCTGATCCCATCGGCAAGACGGTGATCATAGCCGATACCCATCCGCTGACCGTCACGGGCGTGCTGCGAGACGTGCCGCACAACAGCCAGATGACGCTCGTCACGGATCTGTTGATGCCCAACACCTCCAAAGCCGACACCATGGATCAGCAGGCCAAACAAGCCTGGCTGAATGTCCAGGGCTGGGGCTATGTCAAATTCGCGCCGGGCGCCGACCTCAGTGGCATGGATGCCAAATTAAAAGCCATCGCTGACAAGGGGATTGACGCCAAAAAGCAAGTGAATGTGGATATTCCCGGCAGCGATATCCTGCACCTCCATCTCACGCCATTCCGCCAGGTCCATGTGGCGGCCTTTGGCGAGACCGAGCCCGGCAACTGGGCCATGATCTATGGCTTCGCCGCCATCGCCGCCCTGATCCTCCTGATCGCCTGCTTCAATTTCATGAACCTGGCCACGGCCCGGGCCATGATACGGGCGCGCGAGGTTTCGCTGCGGAAAGTCGTGGGCGCGACGCGCCGGCAATTGATGGTGCAATTCCTGGGCGAGTCGGTGATGACGGCGCTGATCGCGCTGATTCTGGCCGTTATCCTGGTCAAGCTTTTGCTCCCGGTCTTTGACTCTTTTCTCACCCTGCCCATCACGTTCAATCTCCTGGGCGACTGGCCGCTCACCCTGGCCGCGCTGCTGATCGCCATTGCCGCCGGGCTGTTCGGCGGCGTTTATCCGGCCCTGATCCTGTCGGGTTTTCGCCCCGCCGGGACGCTCGGCACCAGCAATTCCGGCATGAGCGGCTCGGGGCTGCTCCGCACCGTCCTGGTGGTGACGCAATTCGCCATCTCCATCGGTCTTGGCATCGCCACCATCGTGGTCTTCGCCCAGATGCATTATGTCCAGCAGGTCAACATCGGCTTCGACCGCCACAATCTGGTGGTGGTTAATGGCACCGGGCCGCTCACCCCCACGACCCGATACAGCATGCAGCAGACCCTGGCGGCGGACCCGGCCATTGCGGGCGTCGGCGCTTCAAACATGACGCCCTTCAGCGGCGGTATCATCGTGACGGAATTCAAGCTGCCCGGAAGCGGCACCCAATACACCATGCGCGATGTCAATATTGATCCGGATTTCGCGAAGGTCTGGGGCATGAAGCTTCTGGCGGGGCGCAATTTTTCACGCGACCGAGGGGAGGACATTGCTCCCGCCCCCGCGGACATCGGCGCCAACACTCATATCAATGTGGTGATCACCGAGGCCGCGGCGCGGCAGTTCGGCTTTACGGTTGAGGGTGTGGTCGGCAAAACCGTCATCGCCCACTTTGGCGGGCCGGGCAAATTCGTCACCGCCACCATTGTGGGTGTATTAGGAGACACCAATTTCGACGGCATGCAAACCGAGATGCAGCCGGTGATTTTCTTTTACCGCCCGCAAGGCGTGGGCGTGCTGTCAGTGCGCGTCAAGCCTGGTCAAACCGAGGCCGCGCTCGCCGCCATTGACCGCATCTGGCGCCGCTTCATGCCCACCCACACCATCAACCGGCAATTCGAGGATGAAAGTTTCGACAAACTCTTCGCCGCTGCCGAGAAGCAGGCTTCCATCTTCGCCATTTTCGTTGGGGTGGCCGTCTTCATCGCCTGCTTGGGGCTGTTCGGGCTCGCTGCCTTCACCACCGAGCGCCGTACCCGGGAGATCGGCATCCGCAAGGTATTCGGCGCACGCACACGCGACATTGTGCGGCTGCTGTTGTGGCAATTCTCGATTCCCGTGCTGATCGCCAATGCCATCGCCTGGCCGGTGGCGTGGTTCTATCTGCGCCATTGGCTTCAGGGCTATGCCTATCGCATTTCGCTCAATCCGCTTTATTTCGTGGCCGCCAGCCTCATCACGCTGGCGATCGCCTGGATCACCGTCGTTGCCCATGCCGTGCGGGTGGCGCGCGCCAATCCCGTTCGTGCCTTGCGATACGAGTGATGCGGCGGATCGGGACGCGGATCAGACGAAGTTCGCCTTGACCGCTGTCTTGTTGATGTCCGACAGCTTGGCGCATCCGGCGGCAGCGGCCACCTGGACCAGTTCCTGCTGCAGGATTTCGATCAGGCGCTGTGCGCCGGCGGTGCCGAACGCCGCAAGCCCCCACCGTGTGGTCCGTCCGATCATCACGGCGTTCGCCCCCAATGCGAGCGCCTTGAAGATGTCCGTGCCGCGCCGCACGCCGCTGTCGAACAGGACGGGAACCCGGCCATTCACGGCCGCTACGATCTCCGGCAGGACCTCCAACGTCGACGGACCGTAATCCATCGAGCGCCCGCCATGGTTGGAGACAATGATCGCGTCCACGCCGTGATCGATCGCCAGCTTGGCATCTTCCGGTTCCAGGATGCCTTTGATCAGCATCTTGCCTTTGATCATTTTCCGTACGTCGTCGATATATTGCCAAGTGTACCAGAGGCGCCCGCCGTTGATCCGGTACTTTGCCGAACCGGTGGGCGCGGCTCCGCCGCCCGCCCCGCCGCGGGGCGCACCGGCAACGCGGCCGCCGAAATTGCGGTCCTGCTGTGTGCGTTCGTAGTAGGAGGCTTGCTGATCGACGGTGGGGAAGATGTTGTTGACGCCGGCATTCTGGTAGGCATCGATCAAGCGCTGGGTGGTGGCCAGGTTCTCAGCCGGGTAGAACTGGCCCCACATCGTACCTCCGGGCGCGGCCGGCGCGACCTGGGCCACCGGCGTCGAGGTGTTGATGGAGAGCATCATCACCGCGGAGGCGCAGATCCTCGACGCCG
>CAZEFQ010000116.1:0-18824 GCA_964511505.1 uncultured Rhizobium sp. | reverse complement strand
GATATCGTCGGCGTCCGCCGGCTTGGGCAGATAGTCGATGGCGCCATATTTCACCGCCGCCACCGCGGTCGCGATATTGCCGAAACCGGTCAGCACCACCACCCGGCTTTCCGGCCGGACCGTATGCAGGGTCTCCACCACATCCAGGCCATTGCCGTCGTCCAGCTTCAGGTCCACCACCGCATAGGCGGGCGGTGCTTCCTTGGCCTGCGCCTTGCCCTCCGCCACCGACTCGGCCAGCGACACGATAAAGCCGCGCGATTCCATGGCACGCGCCAACCGTTCCCTTAAGGGCCGGTCATCCTCGACAATCAGAAGCGTCTTTTCCTCGTTCATGGCCGGGGACTTATCCTCCGGAAGCCAGCGCGTCAATCTGTCCCTATTCTGTCCCTAATCGGGTCTGGTCGCCGGCGGTTCGGGCCCGTCAATCACACCGCGTTGCCAGATCACGGAAACCCGCGCGCCGCCGCCTGGCGGATTGACCGCCTTAACCACGCCGCCGGTTTGTTCCAAAAGGATTTTGGCGATGAAAAAGCCCAGCCCCATGCCTTCATGCTCATCCAGGGAACCGCCGGGGCCGATCTCCGTCTCCGCCAGGGCGTGATGGCCGGGCCGCGAGGTGACATAAGGCTCGCCGATCCGTTCATAGATTTCCGGCGCGAAGCCGGGGCCGTCATCTTCGATCACGGCCCATAATTCTTCGTCGCTCCAGCCCGCGGTGATGTTCACCCGGCTTTTGGCGAAATCGGCGGCGTTCTCGATGATATTGCCCAGCCCATGCAGCAATTCGGGCACCCGCCACACTTGCGGCTCGGCCGTGCCGGAGACCAGGGCGGTGACGATGATGGTGACATCCTCATCGCGATAGGCGGCGGCGATGTCATCCAGAAGCGCGCCGAAGGGAAGCCGGGCGGTCGCCCCCAAGATGCCCTCTTCCGGATTGGCGAGACGGGCAATGATCGCCCGGCAACGTTCGGCCTGGGCGCGCAGCAGGCGCACATCCTCGATTTCCGGTGAATTCTCTTTCATCCCGCGTTCGAGTTCCCGCGCCACGACGGCGATGGTGCCCAAGGGCGTGCCCAGTTCATGCGCCGCAGCGGTGGCGAGCGCGCCGATCGAAGCGAGCCGGTGCTCGCGCGACAGCGCGAGCTGGGTGGCGGCAAGACCGGCCGACATGCGCGCCCCTTCCGAGGCGATCCGCCAGGCATAGACCGAGGTGAAGCCGATGCCGATCACCAGCGCCGCCCAGATGCCCGCCAGATAGAGTTGGGGCAGGACCAGCGGCTCTCCCGCCGGCCAAGGCAGCGGAGAATGCTGGATGCCGATCAGCGATACCGCGGCGAAGGCGATAAAAGCCAGGATCAGTGTATTGCTGAGATTGAGGGTGGCGGCTGCGATCACCACCGGCGCCACGAACATCAGGGCAAAAGGATTGGTGATGCCGCCGGTGAAATAAAGCAGCGTCGCCAGCTGCAACACATCGAAGGCCAGGTAATAGGTGGCTTCCCGGTTGGCCAGGCGGTGGCTGGGGGGATAGCGCAGCGCCAGCACAATGTTAAGCACCACACTGGCGGCGATGGCGGCGACGCAAGAGGTAATGGGAAGCGGGTAGCCCAGCGCGAAATAGACCATGAACAGGGCGACGGACTGACCGGCGATGGCCAGCCAGCGGAGGTTGGAGAGCGTGCGCAACCGCACCCGCCCCCGTTCCGCGCCCGTGGGTGACGGATAATACACCCTGGGTTTGCCTGGCGGTTTTCCCGTATTGGCCTGCTCGGCGGTGACCACGCGCTTTCCCTAACAGCCGGTTCCGGCCCGGCTCCCCCGCATGCGTAGCATAAGCGGGGGAGCCGGCCGTAGCGGCGTTTAGAGCAAGCTGGGACCAGATTGAATCACTGCGCCGGAGGGGGCTATTAAAGTGGCATGTTCAAGACCAAAGAGGCGCTGATCCCTTATCTGCTCCTGATCGCCGCCATGGCGGGCGGCCTGATCTGGCATGAAAGCGAGAATGTGCCGGGTCTGGGCCGCACCGTCACCTCGGGCCAGGTGGCGGTGGGCGGGCCCTTCACCCTGACCGACCAGGACGGCAAAAAGCGCGCCAGCAGCGACTTTCGCGGCAAATACCAGTTGATCTATTTCGGCTACAGCTTCTGCCCCGATGTCTGCCCCACCACCTTGGCGGTGATGGCGGAAGCGCTGGACAAGATGGGAACCGATGGAAACCGCATCGTGCCCATCTTCATCACCATCGACCCGGAGCGCGACACGCCTTCCGTGCTCAAGAAATATATGGCGGCTTTCGGTCCCCGTTTTGTCGGGCTGACCGGCAGCCTTGCCGATATCGCCAAGGTGGAAAAGGAATATCGCGTTTATGCCAAAAAAACGCCGCTGGACGACAAGGGCGGCTATGGCATGGACCATTCCAGCGTGATGTATCTGATGGGTCCGGATGGCCGGCTGGTCAGTTTCTATGACGAACTGATTTCGCCGGATGCGCTCGAAAAGGACTTAAAGGCCAAAATATAAAGGCGCGAGGGATTTTGCGGCCTGAGCAGGAGCGTCGCGCGGGACGCGTGCGCATAGCACATGAGCACGCGCGACGAACTCAGGACGCAAAAGACCCGCGCCTCATAGTTGAGGAATTGGCAGCCCGTTCTGCGCGCAGGCCGCAATCAGCGTGTTTTGCATCAGGCAGACAATGGTCATCGCGCCGACGCCGCCCGGCACCGGCGTGATCGCGCCCGCCACCTCTTTGGCGGCATTGTAATCCACATCGCCGACCAGTTTGCTTTTGCCTTCGCCCGCATCCACCCGGTTGATGCCGACATCGATCACGGTGGCGCCCGGCTTGATCCAGTCGGCTTTCACCATCTCCGGCTTGCCGATCGCCGCGACCAGGATGTCGGCGCGCCGCGCAATGGCCGGCAGGTCGCGGGAGCGCGAATGCGCCATGGTGACTGTGGCATTGGCCGCGAGCAAGAGTTGCGCCGCCGGCTTGCCGAACAGCAACGAGCGGCCGATCACCAGCACATCTTTTCCCGCAATGTCCCCCACATATTCCTTGAGGAGGAGCATCACGCCCGCCGGGGTGCAGGACACCAGATGGGCGCGGCCGGACATCAGGAGCCCGGCATTAGTGGGGGTGAGCGCATCCACATCCTTGGCGGGATCGAGCGTGTCGAGCACGGGAATCTCACTCAAGCCCTTGGGCAGCGGCAGCTGCACCAGGATTCCATGCACGGATTTGTCCGCGTTCAGTTCCCGCACTTTGGCGAGCAGCGTAGCCTCATTGGTATCGGCGGGAAGGGCGATGTGCACGGACTTGAAGCCCAGCGCCTCGGCGGTCTTGCCCTTGTTGCGCACATAGACTTCGGAGGCCGGATCATTGCCCACCAGCACGGTGGCTAAGCCCGGGACCAGGCCGTGGGCCGCTTTGAGCCGCGCTGCTTCCGCGGCGATCTTTTCGCGCAACCGCGCGGCGCTGGCCTTGCCGTCAATGATGATGGCGGTCATCGATCATCTCATCGGGATCAGTAATAACCGCGGAAGGAGAGATATTGGATGGTGTATTGCAGAAACCAGATGACCACGAACACCACGATGGGCGAGAGATCGAGCCCCGCCATCGGGGGCAGCACCTTGCGCACCGGCCGGAACACCGGTTCGGTAAGGGCATAAAGCAGGCTCAGCACCGAGCGCACGAAATTGTTGTGCACATTGATGACATTGAAGGCGGTCAGCCAGCTCACAACCACCGCCAGAACCACGATCCATTTGTAGAATTCCAGGATGGTGATCAGGAGGGCGGCAATCGGGTTCAGCATAAGCTGTTTTAGCGACGGGAACCGGGACCGGGCAAGCGGCCTTGACCTGAAAAGGCGGTATTCCTAAAACCCCCTGCCCGGCCTGGGTTTAAGGCTGGGCCGGTTCGGGGCTGTAGCTCAGTTGGGAGAGCGCCTCGTTCGCAATGAGGAGGCCAGCGGTTCGATTCCGCTCAGCTCCACCATTTTTTCCGATTTGCCGCGGCAAATCGGAAAAAATGCCGAGCATGCCCGCGCGACAGCGTCTTGAGGGCATGCGAGGCCGAACCGATAAACTGGGTCAGCCCAGTCCCCTTTTTTGCGAGGAGGCCAGCGGGCCTGCCGAAGCCTTGGCGAAGGAGGGCGCTAAGAATTGATTTACCAGTCCGTGGCTTAGCTGGCGTCATGCGAATGCGCCTGCCGATTGCCGCTCTCCTGGCCGCTCTGGCGGCAAGCCCGGTCTTGGCCGAGGACGCCGCGCCGGACAAACCGGACAATCAGAAAAAACCCGAACACAAGGTCACCCAGTCCGCCAGTTACCTGATGATGGAGCCGATCTACACCACCATTGTGAATGACAACCACGCCGCCGGCATGCTGATGGTGGCCATCGGTCTCGATGTTCCCGACGCGGGTATGAGAGGTGAAGTCAACCGCTCCCTGCCGGTCTTGCGCGACGCCTATTTGCGCAACCTGATGGTCTTCACCGCCAGCGCCGTGCGCACCGACGCCCAGCCGGATGTCGGAACCATTGCCGACCGTCTGCAAGGCGTGACCGACCGCGCCCTGAAAAAGAAAGGCGCGCGGGTGTTGCTGGCGCAGGTCGCGCTCAGGGTGACCCGCTAACTTTGTTTGGTCGCACGGCCCTGGGCGCGTCCGCGCCCAAATTATTGATTGGCGCCTCCGGCGCCGCTCGGCGAACCGCTGCGCACTTCGCCTGGCCGATGCTCCGCCACCGGCGCCAGGCCGTAATGCGCATGGGGCGCGCCGGTCAGCGCCGCCCACATCTGGTCGCCCCAGGAGAAATGCCACCACTCGTCGGGATGGGCGGCGAAATCCTCCTCCACCATCAGCCAGTGCAACAGCCGGCGGTTGCCGCGGGCTTCCTCATCGGAAAAGGAAAAGCTTTCCGCTGAAAGCGCCTCGAAGCGGTCGCGGTTGGCCAATTGGGTGACGTCATCGAACAGCGAGCCCATCCAGAGCGGCTCGCCGTCTTGCCAGCGCAAGGTCAGATCGACCGCGCCTCCCGTGGCATGCGGAGCGGGCGAATTCTCGTTTGCCGAGGGTGCCGCCCAATAACGTTCCACTTCAGCCATCAGAGCGGCGCCGGAAAGCGCGGGATTGCGGGCCCGAAGCGCTTTGGGCATCCAGATATCGTGGAAAAAGGCCTGCACCGCTCTCGGCCGCCAGGCATCGAAAATGAAAAGCTCCAATCCTGCTTCTCCGGCCTTGGCGTTCACGCGCCCGAGCTTTTCCGCCACGCTTTGGCGCAGCAGCAGCTTGTCCGTGGCGCCTTCGACCTTCTGCCAATAGGGCGGATTGCGCTCCCCGGCGTAGAAATTCTCTCCCTTGAGCCCGATATCGCGCGCCTCGACCATCGCTTCACCGAACAACGCATTATCGCGCCTTATCGGGATGCGGACGCGGCAATCGCGCCGCGCCGCCCTGGCCCCATCCTGTCCGCCGATGGGGCGGTCGCGCAGGCGCTGAAGGCTTTGGAAGGGATTCATGACGGGTTAGATTAATGGTCATGAGCAAAGAAGCCAATTTGGTGGAGGCTTATCGCCGGTCGCGGCGGGATTTCATCGCCTTGTGCCGCAAGGCGGGCGCCGACACCATCGCGCGCGTGCATCCTGCGCCGGGGCCTGACGGCAAGCCGCTTTTCTGCGACAGCGCCGCCTTTGGGCCGCGCGATGCCAAGCGCGGCGTGCTCTTGCTGGGCGAAGACGCGCCGCGCGTCTGGCTCATAGCTGGGGCGGTCTTGCCGCCGGAGACCAGGCTGGTGGTGGTCCATGCGCTTGATCCTTTTGCCCGCGCCTGGGGCAAGGCGGGGAATCCCCCCGATTGGCCGCAAAACACCTTGAAAGCCATCGCCGGGGAGGACTTGTCGCGGGTCAGGACCCTGACTGTCCTGGGTGGATCGGCCAGATCGCTGAAACCGGCGCTCTCCGCGGCTTTGCCCCATGTGCCCCTGGTGTTCCAGCGGCCCGCGACGGACGCAGCAATCCTGGCGGCGATTGCCGGGCTTTAAGCTTCTGGGCTATAGGCTTACCGGAACGCATCCGTAGCTCAGCTGGATAGAGTGCTGCCCTCCGAAGGCAGAGGTCACAGGTTCGAATCCTGTCGGATGCGCCAGTTTTTCTTAGCGAGCGCAGCGAGCTTAGAAAAACTGAGCGCCTCTTCGAGCCCGCGCAGCGGGCGAGGGAGGCGCCAGTAGCTCCTCCCGCAGCGGCGCAAGTGGACGTCAGGTATCTTCACATTTTCAAAGAGCGCGACGTGTCGTCTTATCGGGCGGCAGATCGCGCGGCGGCATGTTTCATGCGCCTCCTTCTTTGTGATGAGGCGCCATTGCGGCAAAAACCCGACGGCTTTTATCCAGCCATACGAATGGCTTGATCCGCATTATTGGGGGTTTTGGCGAAAGGAAAACGCGCTGGCTAAAACATCGCGGTTCTTGCGCCCGCGAAACATTTGCGCCTGCGAGTGCGCATCGTGGCACCAGCCGAGCCGAAGCCGAACAGCATCAGCGCCCATGTGCCTGGCTCGGGCACATCACCGATGCCATCATCTATGATCAAGGAGTAAGCTTGCCCGATAGCATCTGGCGACACGAAGGTATTTAGAACAGAGTAGAGCGTTCCCTGTTCATATATGTAGGAGTAATTAGGAAACCCGTCCACAAGACCGGGGACACTTCCAATAGGGAGGTCGGGCGAAGGGTGTCGCGGCCGAGCAATTAGTGTTTGGTCAATCGTAAGAGAAAAATCGGTGCTTCCCTGGAATAAAGCGTTGAGTCCCCCCGTATCGGCTTCATCGCCTCCGGCGGGTCCCAACAAGTCCCCGAACGTCGTGCAATGACTCGCACAGCGGTAAAAATCGTATTCGATGAAATTACTGTAGTACTCATCGCTCTCGACGATAGCGGGACCATAATAGGTTATCCGTATTAACCCCCCTGGGCCTCCGAAGGGCTGTGCAAACTGACTCAAATTCAGGTGCAGTTCAGGAGATTGCGTCCCCTTGTATAAGGGCGTGCCAACAGTCCAGTTCGCATCGCCAACGACAACAGACAATGACAAGAGCACTGTAGCCCGCGCAGGAACTGAACATAGTGCCATCAACGCAACAAAGGCAGGCACAAGCCCCATCAGGAATTTGGACCGCATGAATCCCCCCGTGGTTGGCCAGTTGTCGGGGACGTTAGGACGCCACCAGCCGGAGTCAATGCGGCCAATGTCCGTTAAACCATGCCTCTTGCTGCCCGTGAGCACGCGCTGCGCAGCGCCTTATCGTCAGACGGAGACGAGGTCTTAAACGGCTGCCAAGCTTGTCCGCCGGCGCATGCGCATGCTGGCGCCCGCCATGCCGAAGCCCAACAGCAGCATCGCCCAAGTGGCGGGTTCGGGAACAACGGCAGAATTGTCAAACAGGACCAGCCGGTAGAGTTTGGGATTCTGCCCGTCATTCACGCCGGGAATGTCAAACGTGTCCCAATCGCCGGAGGTGGTGGGATTGCTCAATTCATAGAGAACGAATTGCTGTCCGCCATCCACCGCCAGGAAAGACGCGGCAGGCTGACCATTATAGAGCTCCCAGGTACCGGAACGCAGCTTCAATTTGGCGCTGCTTTGGGGCGTGAAATCGATTTCGCCGATAATCGTGACGCCATCCGGCGCGACGATGGGATCCGTCAGGTCGTCCGCCGCCGGAATATCCTGGGTCTGGCCGATCGGCGTGATGTCAATCGCGGGACCGGCGCCGGGATTGAGGGCGACATAGGCGTTATAGGCATTGACCGCATTCAGATAGCTGTTGGGATGGAAGGCCAAGTCCAGCGCATCGAAATACTGGTCGTTGATCACGCCCTGGAACAGGCAGCCATGGTCATCCGTGACCGAGACGCAAGCGCCGTTGACCAGAATCGTGGACGCGCTCGCGCTGCCGGCGGCGCACGCCAAACCGATCACAGCAGCCGCAATGGTCCCGAAAATTCCGAAGCGCATAAAAACCCCTGATTGCCGTGACAAGACCATAGAGATTACTGCTTTGTAAACACCACAAGTTCCTGGGAACTATGATCTATTTTATGAATCCGCAGTGCCAAATTGCCGCAACAACTCGTTAACGTTTCGCCTTTCACCTGCGATTCCGCGGTTTTTTTAAAAAAAGTTCCCGCACCGTTTCAGAATTTACCAAAAGCATAAAAGCCGGCCCCAGCTGCCACGCCGCTGACGAATGTTCCCCAGGAGATGTCGATCAGCGAAACTTTGACCGACCAGCCCTTCAGGATCGCCAGGCTGGTGAGGTCGAAGGTCATATAGGCGAGGAAACCCAGCAACGCGCCGTGAAGCAGCGCGGTCGCAGCGCTGTCGTTTTTCGCCGCCGGCATCACCGCGAAAAAAATCAGCCCGCCCGAAAAGAAAAGATAGAACAGCGCCGCGGCAGCGATATTCGGCTTGTCGGTGAGAACGGACCCGACATTGGGACGGAAAAACATGTCTCCGGCAAATCTCAGCCAGATGAGATCAAGCGCCAGCAGGACAACCAGCGTGGCGCCATAAGCAGCGAGGATGCGGGTGATCGCGCTCATGCGACCAGCCGCATCAAGAGACCGGGCAATCCGCGCGGAACACCCTCAGACGCGATCAGGCAGACACAAGGCGCATCCGGCCCCACATGCAACGCGTGCTCGACCTCCTCCCCCGCCTCCAGGAAATCGCCGGCGCCATAGCGCGTGGCGGCGTCGAAAAATTCACCTTGCAGCACCTGAGTCATTTCCACGCCCTTATGACCGTGGCGCGGCAATTTCTTGCCCGGCGCTGCTCCCAGGAAATAGGCCCGTTCCGGGCCGTCTTTCAGCAGAGGATGTATCCAGACGCCGGGCGCCAGCCAATAGCGTTTGCCGATCTCACCCACGCGCCGGGAAAAAGGCCGCGCAACGGAGATGGAAGGGCTGGCGGGTTTTTCCAGCCGTTCCAGGACATGGCCCAGCGCATCGCCGCTCAAATCCGCCGGCGGCGCGTCCAACAGATAGACACCGCCCAGCTCCTCCGCCAGCGCCAGGCTTTCCCGGCAGAGGGCACAGCTTTCCAGATGCGCCCCCAAGACCAGCGCCAAAGCCCGTTTCAGCGAACCGTTGGCATAAGCCAGGATGACGTCCTCGCCGGGATGGTGGAGGATGGTCATCGAATCTCCTCCAGCCCCTTGCGCAAGCGGTTCATCGCCAGCCTGAGCCGCGACTTCACCGTACCGAGCGGAATCCCCAATTGGGCGGCGATGGCAGGATGCGGGATCTCGTCGAAAAAGGAGAGGCGCACCACATCGGCCTGATCCTGCGGGAGGGACTCCAACGCCGCTGAAACCTTGCGGTCGCGTTGCTGCGCGAAATAGTCCTCTCCCGGAGAAGCGACCGGCTCTTCGCCGGGATAATAGTCGTCGGGCATCCGTGTCCCGCGCCGGAGCTGGTCGATCCTGAGATTGCGGGCGATGGTGAAAATCCAGGTCGAGGCGGCGGCACGCCCGGGATCGAACTGTCCGGCCTTGCGCCAGACCATCAGCATGGTCTCCTGGGCGAGTTCGTCGGCTTGCGACGCGGACATGCCGCGGCGCATGAGATAGCCCTTCACCCGCGGCGCAAAATAAAGAAACAGAACCCGGAAACTGTCCCGGTCGCGGCTGCCGGCCACGGCCAGGATGGCGCGTGAATATTCGTCCACGCCGGTCATGGCGCGCGGAGGAGAGGGGTTGGACCAGACCAGGCGTGGGCAGGCGCGCCCGGACGGCGGGTCCGGCACCGCAGGGAGGTGCGCCGGACGTCGATGCTTGACCAAGCCGTTGAAAGCAAAGGCGCGTTTGTCCATTGCCCATATACGAGGCAGACGGCGCCCTGGATCACTTTGTCTGCTCCCCGCTCCCTTTGGCCCGCTTCCTTTGGAGCCGGCGGGCGATCCTAATGCGCGCGGATGAACTGCGCCATGTCGGCGCGCAAGGGGCTCAAGAAGCGGAAAGGCCGCGCCAGCGACAGCAGCAGTCCGATATGACCCAGCCCTGGATAAAACTTCACCTCTACCGGACTGCCAAAGCGCTTCAGCCGGGCGGCCATATTGCTGGTGTTGCGGGGGCCAACGGTCTCGTCGTCGGTGCCGCTGACCAGGAGCATGACCGGGCGGCGGCCGCCGACAAAAGTGATGGGCTGGGTCTCTTTGCGGTCCTTCCCTCCGAACATGGCGATCAATGACGGATCGCTGAGCGGAAGAAAATCATAAGGTCCTGCCAGCCCGATGGCGCCGCGCAAATGGGAAATATCGCTTCCCGCCGCCTTCAGGTAACGCGGATCGGCGGCCAGCATGACGGCATTGTAAGCGCCGGCGGAATGGCCGGAAACGAAAATGCGCCCGGGATCGCCGCCATAAGCCGCGGCGCGGCCTTCCAAAAAATGGAACGCGCGGGCGCCATCCTCGACAAAGGCGGGGAATTTTGCCTGGGGATAAAGCCGGTAATCAGCCACCGCCACGACAAAGCCTTCGCTGGCGAAAGCCTCGCCAAAGGCGAGATATTGGTCCTTGGCGCCGGATTGCCAGCTGCCGCCATAAAAGAACAGCAGCACGGGCGCCGACCTTTTGGAGCCGGCTTTCAGCCCGTCCGGCACATACAGATCAAGCCTTTGCCGCGGGCCTGGGCCATAAGCCAGGTCCCGCACCACATGATAGCCGGTCCGGGGCACCACGCCGTCGACCAGCGCCGGCAGGAAGGTGCCGGCGAGCAATGCAGCCAGGGCCGCGATGAGTTTTCCGATCATCCCGTCTTAGACATCAAACCTTGTTCCTCTATACGCATGATCCATCGGTTGGATCGCTCCGTAAGAGGGACATGGCGAGGGTAGCTGTCATCGGCACGGGGATTTCGGGGCTTTCCGCGGCCTATCTGCTTCATCCTTTTCACGACATCACGGTCTATGAAAAGGAGCGGCGGGTTGGCGGCCACACCCGGACCGTGACCGTGCGCTATGACGGCCGGGATATCCCGGTCGATACCGGCTTCATCGTCTTCAACCGGCCCAACTATCCCCACTTCAGCGCCATGCTGCGCCACCTGGGCGTACCCGTGCATGAAAGCAACATGACCTTCGCCGCCAGCATCCAGGACGGCTGGTTTGAATGGGGCGCGGAAAATCTCAACACCGTGTTCGGCCAGCGGCGCAATTTCCTGCGTCCGGCCTTTTATGGCGTCTGCCGCGATGTGATGCATTTCAACGCCAAAGCGATCGAGACGGTGGAGCGTCATCCCGGCCTCACCCTGGAGGGCCTGATCCGCAAGCTGGGGCTGGGGGATTGGTTCCGCCGCTATTACATCCTGCCCATGGGGGGCGCGATCTGGAGCTGTCCGCTCTCGGAGATGCTGGAATTCCCGGCGCGCACCTTTGTCCGCTTCTTCCAGAATCATGGGCTGCTGGCCTTCAATGGCCAGCCCCAATGGTACACGGTGACCGGCGGGGCGCAGAACTATATCGACCGCCTCACCCAGGCTTTCGCCCGCCGCATCCGCACCGGCTTGGGCGTCAGAACGGTCTTGCGCACGGGGGGCGGCATCGAAGTTATCGACCAGAAAGGCAGCCGCGAGTCCTTCGATCATGTCGTGTTTGCCTGTCACGGCAATGAGGCGCTGGCCGCGCTGGGCGATGCCGATGAGATGGAAAGGCGCACCCTGGGCGCCTTCCGCTACCAGAAGAACGACATGGTGCTGCACAAGGACGCCAGCGTGATGCCCCGCCGCAAGCGTTGCTGGGCGGCCTGGAACTACCGGTCGGAGGGTGAAGCCGAGGATGCCGCAGTGTCCGTCTCTTACTGGATGAACCGGCTGCAAGGCATAGACCGGGCCTATCCCATTTTCGTCACGCTCAATCCTTCGCGGTCGATTGCGCCAGAGCATGTCTTCGACCGCCATGTTTTCGACCATCCGGTGTTTGATGCCGCCGCCATCGCGGCGCAAAACCGGCTTCAGGCGATGCAGGGCGTGCGCAATACCTGGTTCTGCGGCGCCCATCTCCGGCATGGTTTCCATGAGGACGGGCTGTGGAGCGCGGTGAATGTGGCGCTGCGGCTGGGGGCAAAAATCCCCTGGAACACCGCCTCGGAAGCGGTCCGGCGGGATGCTGCGGCGGCGCTGGGGGCATGGCATCCGGCTGGTCCGGAAAACCTGGCCGAAAGCCCGGCGTCCTGATGGCGGACATCCTCACCACCCAGATTTTTCACGCACGCACCAGGCCGAAGCGCAATGCCTTCCGCTACAGTGTCTATTACCTGCGCCTGGGCCTCGCGGAACTTGCCCGGCCGACCGGCTGCGCCCTTTTTTCGATCGACCGCTTCAATCTCTTCTCGCTCTATACCAAGGACTACCGCACGGGTCCGCTTGGGGTCGGAGAGGCCGTGCGCGCCGCGCTTGACGATTTCGGGGTCGGCGAAGCGGATGGTGATATCGATCTTGTCACCCTGCCGCGCATTTTGGGCTATGCCTTCAATCCGGTTAGCTTTTTCCTTTGTCACGACCGGCAGAAAAATCTGCGCGCCGTGGTCGCGGCGGTGAACAATACCTTCGGCGAACACCACCGCTATGTCTGCTTCCATGACGACCATCGCCCGATCAAGGCCGACGATTGGCTGGAAGCGCGGAAGATATTCCATGTTTCCCCTTTCCTGGCGGTGGCGGGGACGTACCGCTTCCGGTTTGCCGCGACCGGCGGAAGCCTGGCGGTCTGGATCAACCATCATGACGCGGAAGGGCTTTTGCTTTCGACCTCCCTGATCGGCAGGGCGGAAGAACTGACCTCCCAGCGGCTCTTGTCCAATTTTTTCCGCTATCCCCTGATGACTCTCAAAGTCATCGCCCTGATCCACTACCAGGCAGTGCGGCTGTTCCTCAAAGGCATGCGCCACCACCACAAGCCCGCGCCGCCCGTGAGCGGTATCTCCCGCTAAAGCCTGACGGCCTCTTCCGCTCCGCGGACGGTGGTGTTGAGGTCGTTCACCAGGCCGGTGCCGAGGGAATAGACCCAGCCATGGACGTGCAGGCTCTGGCCACGTGACCAGGCGTCCTGCACAAAGACGTCGGAGGCGACATTCTTCACCTGGCGGCGGACATTGAGTTCGCAGAGAAGGTCCAGGCGCTTCTTTTCATCGGGGATCGCCATCAACGCGTGCTGGTGCTCTTCATAGACTTCGCGGATGGGATGCAGCCAGTGATCCACCAGGCCGCGCCTTTTGCCGTCCACCGCCGCGGCGATGCCGCCGCAGCCATAATGGCCCACCACGATGATATGCCTGACTTTTATGACATCCACCGCGAACTGCAGCACCGAGAGATAGTTGGCGTCCTGCGGCGGGGCGAGGTTGGCGACATTGCGGTGGACGAACAACTCGCCCGGCGCCAGGTCCACGATTTCATTGGCGGGAACGCGGCTGTCGGAACAGCCGATCCAGAGATATTGCGGGCCCTGCTGCGCCTCCAGCCGCTTGAAAAAGTCCGGGTCGCGCGAAACCATGCGTTCGGCCCAGGCGCGGTTATTGGCTTTCAGGTCGTCCAGCATCCCGGCCTCATATAGCGAAGCGATAGGCCATCCAAGAGTTGCCTCAAGTAGCGAAGCGGTAGGCCATAAAAACCGCCTCATGTAGCGAAGCGATAGGCATCAAAGAAGGGCTGTTTAAGACGCTTTGCGCCGCCAGACCAGCAGCTTGGAGGTCTGAACCTGGACCACCTCGCCCCTTTGGTTTCTGGTTTCGCTTTTCAGGGTAATCATCCCCCGGTCGGGTTTGGAGCGGGATGGTGTCACCGCCATGATTTCACTTTCGACATGAAGAACATCCCCCGGCCGGACCGGTTTGGGCCAGGACAGTTCCACCCCCGCACCGATCAGTCCCCCCGCCAGGGGTGGACCGGATTCCACCTGCAGCCGCATGGTGATGGCAGCGGTATGCCAGCCGGAGGCGGCCAAACCGCCAAAGAAACTGTGACGGGCTGCTTGCATATCGGTGTGAAAGGGCTGGGGATCATAGTCACGGGCAAAAGCCCTGATCTCGTCGTCGGTCAACGTGTGGGTGCCGGTTTTGAACCGCTGCCCGACTTCCAGGTCTTCCAGGTACAAAGGGCCCCGCATGCCACAAAACCTCCTGGATCCGGGCCTTATGCAGGCCCGCTCGCGTGGCCTGCGCGCCTTTTCACCCGCCCGGCGTCCAGCCCTGCCGGACCGGACAGGACCGAGCCTCGCGGTAAACTGATAGCACATGAATGATAGCGCCCGAATGATAGCACACGGGCGGGGCCGGCTTATCGCGTGTCCCGTCATTTCCGAAAATCTGTGGCCCACGATACACCGGGCGGTATCGCTGTCGCAGTCTTGACCGGCGAGCAGACAAATAAGAACCTCTGGAAATACTCTCGCCCTCTTCGCATCAGGCGCGTAAGCTCCCGTCACCTTTCTTTCCAATGGAGAACTGACCAAATGGCCAAAGCAAAGAAAAAGAAGTCCGCGAAAAAGAAGAAAGCCAAGAAGCCCGCCAAGCGCGCTGCCGCGAAATCCAGGCGCGGCGCAGTGAAAGCAAAGAAGGCCAAGAAGGCAAAGCGCCCTGCCAAGAAAGCCGCGCCTGCCCGGGCCCGGAAGGCCGCACCCAAGGCGCCTGCGGCCGAAGCAGTACCGATCGTCCCGCCGGCTGCCGAACAGGAAGCGATGAACCGCTCCATCATCGAGTAAGCCCGCGCACCGAGCTTAAGTCGACGCAAGACGCCGCGGTACGTGCCAGCCGCGGCGTTCTTTTTCATTTGCGCTGTTTTTCGCGGGCTCGAACTGGCTGGCTTTTCCTGGCGAGCCCGGCGACCCCTGGAAAAACCTGCCCTGTTCCAGCGCCTGTGCGCCAAGGGCGGCCGGCGCGGGTTTCAACTTTCTTTCGGTTCAAACTCCAGCGCACAGCCATTTGTGCAATAGCGCAGGCCGGTGGGCTCCGGTCCGTCCTCAAAGACATGACCGAGATGGCCGCCGCACCGGGCGCAATGGAATTCGGTGCGGACCATGCCGTGGCTGACATCGCGGGTGGTCGCCACCGCGCCCGGCTTGGCCTGGTAGAAGCTGGGCCAGCCCGAACCGCTTTCATATTTGGTGTTGGAATCGAACAGCTCGGCGCCACAGCCGGCGCACATGAACCGGCCGGCCCGCTTTTCGTGATTGAGGGGGCTGGAGCCCGGCCGTTCGGTGCCATGCTCCTTGAGAATGTGGTGCTGCTCGGGGGTGAGATTGCGGGTCTGCATGAGATTTTCCTTTCGCAAAACTACTTCGCGGGAACGCGCCGAAGGTTACCGGGCTGCGGCTTGCGCCATGCAGGCGTGCGTCCCTCGAAAAGCGGAGGCCTCGTCATCCCCGTCCCTTCAGGGAATCGCGGATCTCGCGCAACAAGAGGATTTCCTCGGAGGGCGGCGGCGGCGCTTCGCTCCCCGGTTTGGGTGCCACCAGCTTGTTGATCTGGCGCAGCAGCAGGAACAGGACGAAAGCGACGATCAGAAAATTGATCACCGCATTGACAAAAAGCCCATAATTGAGGGTCACGTCCTTGGCGGCCTTGGCGGCGGCCAGCGTGTCCACCGCGTGGTCACCCTTGAGCACAAAAAAGAAGTTGGAGAAATCCACCCCGCCCAGGGCCAGACCGATGGGCGGCATCAGCACGTCATTGACCAGGGAATTGACGATGCCCGTAAAGGAAGCGCCAATGATCACACCGACCGCCAGGTCGATGACATTGCCGCGCATGGCGAATTTCTTGAATTCCTCGAACATGCTTCCGGATCCTGTTTGCGTGAGATCAGAGGCTAATCCCCGGGCCTTGCACCAACAAGCGGCAGACGCAGGAAGAGCGCCGCGGCGGCCAGTCCGGCAAGGGCGCCGATGCTGTTGGCGATGAAATCCGCCAGTTCCGCATCGCGCCCCATAAGGCCCTGCAGGATTTCCAGGACACCGCCGAACAGGATGACGCCCAATATCGCCCAGGCCAGCCGGGGCCTGACGCCCGTTACCATGGTCGCCATGGCGGCAAGGCCGAAATAGGCAACGAAATGATCCACCTTATCCCAGCCGAACGGGCCCTCCAGATGGGGCGGACGGGGTGTCAATTCGCCCCAGGCGATCAAAAGGGCGCCCGGCCAGAACAGCCAGGTGGAAAGAACCCGAACGAACCGCACCAGACGCGTCATTATCCGCCCCGCTATGGATGCGGTCCTATGCATGGCGTATGTGGCGGCTTTAGAGCAAGCGTCAGGCCGTGCGCGCGTTGGCGACCACGCTATGCGGCACATTCAGATGGAACGTGACACCCAGATTATCCGATCGGACATCAAGCATGGCGCCGATTTCCGCCGCCAGCGCCCGCATGATTTGAAAGCCGATGCCGCCATCCCTTTTTTCATCAAAACCTTCGGGCAAGCCCACGCCGTCATCGGCCAGCGTCAGGACCAGCGTGTCCTCGGCGCGGCACTCGCAACCAAGCGTGAGATGGACCGGCACGCTGGAGGGATGGGCGTATTTAATCGCATTGGTGAGGATCTCGCAGACAATCAGGGTGATGGGCTGAACATATTGCGTCGGCACCAGGCAGTCCGTGCCATGATGTTCGATCCGGATCGGCTGCAATTCGGACGAGAAAGCCGCCGCGAGATTGGCGCATACCCCCCGCAAATGCGTATTGAGAAGGATGGCACCTTCCGCCGGCACCGCGGAAAGCATCCTATGGAGCTGGCCGATGGTGGCGAGCCGCGCCGCCACCCCGTCAAACAGGAGCCTTATTTCCGGATTGCTGTAAGTTCTTGAGCTCCGGCCAAGCGCGCGCGCCTGCATGCGGACCAGTCCCGCCAGGAGGGCAAGGCTGTTGGCAATGCGATGATTGGCTTCGGCGACTGGACTTAAAGGAAGTTGGTCCATGGGGGCCTCCAATCCCGGAAGCCTGCTCCTTTCTCCGTCGCGCTTCAATTAAATAAGTGAATATTTTCAAGATGTTATAGTTAGTATAAGAGCTTTTTTTCTCAAAAACGGCCGGCGCACCAGTTTGGTAACTTTTTGTCGAATACAGTATATACTCATAGTGTGCAATTTATGTATTAATATTTTGCTTTGAATGGGGTTGGCTATGAGTGATCTCACCCGCGGCGAACGCCTGCAAATTATGCTGACAGAGCAGGAACTTGAAACTCTCGACAATTGGCGTTTCCAGCGCCGTATGCCCAGCCGGGCCGCAGCCATACGCGAATTGCTGAAGCGGGGCTTGGCGGCGGAAGGATTTGATTTTGTGGAAGGCGGCAGCCGCTCCCGGGATTTCGGGGTCACGGGAAACTCTTCGGCCAGCCCCACCCGCGACCGCAAGGGGGCGGACGGAGGCTAGTCTTCCGCTTGCTTTTTGCCTTCCCTTGCCTTTAGAACCCGCGCTCTTTCGGGCCGCCCGGCTGGGCATGCCGTGGCGACCCATGAAAGCGACCCGGCCCTTTCGGGCCTCCAAAGGAGAGCAAAATGCCCAAGATGAAGACCAAGTCGGGCGCCAAAAAGCGCTTCAAATTCACCGCCAAGGGCAAGATCAAGACCCACCAGGTGGGCAAACGCCACCGCTTGATCAACAATTCGCCGGCCCGTACCCGTGACCTGCGCGGCACGGCGCTGCTCTCGGAGTCCGAGACCCAGCGCGTGAAGCGCTGGATGCCGTATGGCGGGGGATTCTGAGCCATGTCACGCGCACCCCGTTCCGTACCCAGTCACGCCCGGCGCAAGAAAGTCTTCAAGCAGGTCAAAGGCCAGCGCGGCCGCCGCAAGAACAATATCACCCCGGCCAATGCCGCCGCCGACAAGGCGCTGCAGCACAACTATATCGGCCGCAAGGAGCGGAAGCGCAATTTCCGCGCCCTCTGGATCCAGCGCATCAATGCCGCCGTGCGTGAGCATGGCCTGACCTACAGCCGATTTATCAGCGGGCTCGCCGGCGCAGGTATCGAGATCGACCGCAAGGTTCTCTCCGACCTCGCCATTCACGAGCCCGCCACGTTCAAGGCTCTGGTGGATCAGGCGTCCAAGGCCTAATCAAACTCCACCGGGGCGAATCGGGGATGAACCTCCCCATCCCTTCCCTTCGGAGTTTTGATGACTGATATCGCATCCCTTCAGGCCGAGATTCTGGCGCAAATTTCCGCTGCCGGCGATGAAGGCGCGCTTGAGACCGTGCGCGTCGCCGCGTTGGGGAAAAAAGGGTCCGTCAGCGAATTGATGAAGACCCTGGGCGCAATGAGCCCGGAGGAACGCAAGGTCCAAGGCCCGATGCTCAACGGCTTGCGCGATGCGGTCGGTGACGCCATTGCCGCCCGCAAAGCGGCGCTTGCCGATGCGGCGCTGGATGCGCGGCTGAAAGCGGAAAAGATCGATATCAGCCTGCCGCCGCGGCCGGAGCCGCAAGGCAGCGTGCATCCCATCTCCCAAGTGCTGGAAGAGATCACCGCCATCTTTGCCGACATGGGCTTTGCCGTGGCGGAAGGGCCGGATGTGGAATTCGACGATTACAATTTCACCAGGCTCAATATTCCGCCCGATCATCCCGCGCGCCAGATGCAGGACACGTTCTATGTCGCCAAACAGGCGGATGGTTCATCCCATGTCCTGCGCACCCATACATCACCGGTGCAGGTGCGCACCATGCTCAATCAAAAGCCGCCAATCCGGGTCATCTCGCCGGGCCGTACCTACCGGGTGGATTCCGACGCCACCCATTCCCCCATGTTCCATCAGGTGGAAGC